>NZ_JABBWW010000013.1:0-197582 GCF_014161385.1 Microbispora sp. H10670
TGTTAAGCACGCCGCCAGCGTTCGTCCTGAGCCAGGATCAAACTCTCCAAACAATGTCTGAAAAGTGTCACCCCTGGCCGGCACCCCCCGGCTAAGGAAAGGCACCGTCAAAGGAATCCGCCACCAATCAACGGTGACGGGGTCATGCATGATTCATGCACTGGCTTTTAGCACACTGTTGAGTTCTCAAGAAACGGACGCGACCACCATCACCCGAAACCCGTCAACCAGGTCCCACGCTCCGGGGCGTTTCGTTTCGCTTGTGGTCTTAATCCTTCCCGATCAGCCATTCCGTGTCAAATCCGCCCTGTTCAGAACCGACTTGACCCGAAACCCGCCAACCGACAGGAATTCGACCGCCCCGTTTCCGGGGCAACCCCTCTAACTTACCCGAACCCTCACCCCGGCGCAAAACCACCGGTGCGAAGACCCAGAAGCCACAGGAGACGCCGGCCAACCGGCCGCGCACACACAACACAACCACCAAGGTGATCGAAGAGGAGTGCGCCGGACCGCGCCGACACCAGAAGATTACCAGGCTCCGGCAGCACCATGACCCAGCCCGAGAAGAACGCTCCCGGGGCCGGACCTATTCCCGCAGGTCGAGGGGTGGGTTGACGGGCACGAGATCCGGCCCGTACCGGATCTCTCGAAACGCGGGGGCGCGCGCGGACAACCAGATCCGGTCCTCAGGCATCTACTTAGCGCTGCGGCGATCACGCCGGTGTGGCGCGGAGGATCGGGGAGGTGCGACGTGCGGGACAACGCTCCGGACGCACCCGTCGCTCCTCGTCCGGTGACGGTCCCGCGGGGACGTCGCCTACCCGGTCAACCAAACGTCAAGCCGCCCGCAATCGCCCCGCGGTACGTACAAGACGCGGAAGTCTCCGTTCGGCGCCAACCCGGCCGCCCGGACTTCCGCCGCTGGAGGTGGCCATCATCATGCGGTCGGAGTTCGACGACATCCGTGCCCACATCGCGGCCGAGCCGGCCCGCGCGGGCGACCTGCTCGAGCTCGCGCACGCCCTGCTCGACGATCTGGAGCAGCTCCGCACGCGCGAGGCGATCCTGCGTTCGCACTATCTCGGGCTGCTCACCGCCGCTCGCGCCACCGTCGCCGCCGACGTCGTCGGAGACCAGGCGCCGCTGACCTTCCTGGAGCACGAGCTGGCCAGGCACGGGCAGCTTCCCGACGGGGAGCAGGCGCCGCGGATCCTGGCGGACGCCGCGGGCGCGCAGGCCATGCTCACCCACCTCGACGAGCCGGCTCCCCCGCGGCCCCGCGCGCCCCGCGGCCCCCACTGCGGAGGCGTCAGCCGCCGCCTCCGGAGCTGAGTCACCCGCCGTTCATCCCTGCGCGCCGCCGCTCACCCTCCTGGGATGAGGTCGTGCACGAAGACGACGTTGGAGTAGGCCGGGTTGTCGGTGTAGCCCTGGACGTTGCCCAGGTAGGCCCGCTGATAGGTGGACACCCACGGCACGGCGACCACCGCCTCCTGCTCGACGAGCCTCTTCTGGAGGTCTGCGTACGCCTTCTCCGCCGCCACGCGGTCGCTCGTCACGAGTGACGGCAGGGTGTCGATCCGCTCGTCGAGGTTCTTGTCCTTCAGGTAGGTGAGGTTGAAGGACACCGGCTCCGCGCTGTGGAAGACGTTCAGGAACCACGAGTAGGCGTCGGCGTAATCGGGGTACCAGTACATGACGAAGATGTCCTGGCGTTTGGCGGGATCGGTGGCCTTGCCCCGGCTCCACTGGTCGTTCCACTGCATCGCCTTGGCCTGGACCTGGACGTTCAGCGGCTTGAGCGCCTGGGTGAGCAGGCGTACGAGCAGGGCCTCGTCGTCGTCGCCCTCGGCGTAGGTCAGGGTGAGGCGCAGCGGCGCGCTGCCGGGGCCGTACCCCGCCTGGGCGAGCAGCTCGGCGGCGCCGGCCAGATCCTGCCGGGCCTGCCGCCCGGGCACGTGACCGAGCAGGCCCTCGGGCACCAGGCCGGAGGCGGGGGCGGCCGCTCCCCTCATCCGGGTGATCAGGCCGTCGTAGTCGATCGCCTTCTGCACCGCCTTACGCAGCCGTACGTCGGCCAGCGGGCCGGAGGCGGTGTTGAACAGCACGAGCATGTTCTGGAACGACGGCACCTGGATCGTCCGCACGCCCGCGGTCGCCTTGGCCCGCAGGAACAGCTCGGTGTTCAGCCGCTGCACATAGCTCGCCTCGCCCCGCAACAGCATCCGGTACGCCCTGGCGGGGTCGGGGGTGACGCGGAACTCGACGTTCCGGTAGTGCGGACCGTCCCAGCCGCCCCAGTAGCCGTCGAAGGCCCGCAGGACCAGCTCCCTCTCCCTGCCCTTCTTCCAGCTCGCCACGGTGTACGGCCCCGAGCCCGCGTCGCGGCCGGCCTGGAACCACTTCCCGAGGTCGCCCGAGCCCGCCGCGTGGGTGTCGTAGACGAACGCGGCGTAGCCGGAGGAGGCGATGATGTCGAGCGGGGCGGCGTACTTGAGCCGGAACTCCACGGTGAGCGGGTCCCGCACGACGATCTGCTGGACGGAGTCCCAGATGTAGGCCGCTCCGGCGCCCAGCCGTTTGGTGCGCTCGACGGACGCCTTGACCGCCGCCGCGTCCACCGGCCGGCCGGTGTGGAAGACCACGCCGTCGCGCAACGTGAAGGTCCAGGTCTTGCCGTCGGCCGACGACGTCCAGGCCACGGCCAGGCGCGGGCCGGCCCGTCTCGTCCGGGGGTTGTACATCGTCAGCGAGTCGTAGATGTTCTGCATCGCGACGATCTCGTTGGAGTAGGAGCTGGCGGGGTCCCAGTCGGTGACGATGTCGAGATGGTGCAGGTAGACGAAGGTCGAGTCCTTCGCCGAGGGCAGCCCCGCGGCTGAGATCGCGGCGGGCTCACCCCCGCCGCACCCCGTGAGGGCCAGCACCGCCATCACTCCCAGGACGAGGAAACGGCGCATGCGGGCGGGTCCTTTCCGTGTCTATCATGATCGAACCTACTGCAAGATCACGATTGGACGTGATATTTCCGGCAATTGATCACGAGGGCGGCGTGCTGGCGATCTCACTGCTAACCTCTATCTCTGTCGCAAAAGTGTTTAATGTGAGGCTTGTACCTCACGTGGCGAGGTGCCATGAGTGCGCGCGGGCGTGACCGGCCGATCAGGTCCCGGATCATCGGCCTGCTGCTCGTCCCCCTGTTCTCTCTGGTCACACTGTGGGCGGTCACCGCCGGTGTGACCATCGAGGAGAGCCTGAGCCTGCGCACGTACAACACGCTGTGGTCCACCCTGCGGCAGCCCGCCGACTCCCTGATCGTCGAACTGCAGGCGGAGCGGCTGGCGACGGCCCGCTCCCTCGGTTCGCGCAGCGAGAGCGACCGCACCGCGCTGGGCCTCCAGCGCCAGCGCACCAACGCCGCCAGGGAGCGGGTGCGCACCCTGGCGCTCTCCCGGGAGTCCCGCTCGGCCACCACCACCGCCATGCGCGCGCAGGTGGACGAGATGCTGCAGGGGCTGGCCCGGGTGGACGAGATCCGCGCCGAGGTGGACGAGGGGCTGTCGGAGCGGCTGCACGCCATCGAGACCTACAACCTCGTCAGCGACGCGATCTACCGGATGCACTACAGCCTCGCCCTGATCAACGACATCCCGATCTACCAGCAGTCGCGGGTCGTGATCTCGCTGGGGTACGCCAAGGAGCTGCTGACCCGGGAGCAGGCGCTGGCCGCGGCCGCGTCGGGCGGGCTCACCGACGAGGAGCGCAAGCTGTTCACCCAGCTCGTGGGCAACCGGCGGTTCCTCATCGACCAGGCGTTGCCCGAGCTGGACACCAGCCTGCGGCAGCTCCACGTGAACCTGATCACCACGCCCCTCTACCAGCGGTTGCGGCTCCAGGAGGAGCAGATCATCAGCGCGCCGCGGATCTCGCCGCGTACGCAGCGGGTCTGGCAGTCGACCTCCGACGACCTCGCCGAGTCGTTCCAGAAGGCGCAGACCGAGGCGGCGTCGCTGCTGGCCCGGCGCGCCGCGCCGATCGCCGACTCGATCCTGCGGCGGGCCGTGCTGGCCGGCGGCTTCGGCCTCCTCGCGGTCGTCGCCTCGATCCTCATCTCGATGCGCGTCGGCGGCCGTCTCGCCCGCGAGCTGGCCGGGCTGCGGCAGGCCGCGCTCGACCTCGCCAACCAGCGGCTGCCCCAGGTGCTGGCCAAGCTCAGGAGCGGCGACGACGTCGACGTGGCGTCGGAGGCGCCGCCGATCCGGACCATGGGCGGGACCGCCGAGATCCAGGACGTGGGGCGGGCCTTCTCGACCGTGCAGGAGGCCGCGGTGGAGGCCGCCATCGGCCAGGCGCGCCTGCAGCGCGGGGTCAGCCAGGTCTTCCTCAACCTCGCCCGGCGCAGCCAGACGCTGCTGCACCGGCAGCGGACCCAGCTCCACGGCATGCAGCGGCACGCGACCGAACCGGACATGCTGGAGGAGCTCTTCCGGCTCGACCACCTGACGACCCGCATGCGCCGCCACGCGGAGGGCCTGATCATCCTGTCCGGCTCGGCCCCGGGCCGCGCCTGGCGCAAGCCCGTCCCGATGTACGACGTCGTGCGCGGCGCCGCGGCCGAGGTGGAGGACTACGCCCGGGTGAACGTGCTGCCGATGGAGGATCACGGGCTCGACGGGTCCGCGGTGGCCGACGTCATCCACCTGATCGCCGAGCTGATCGAGAACGCCACGGTCTACTCCCCGCCGCACACGCCGGTCGCGGTACGCGGCGAGATCGTGGGCACCGGCTTCGCCGTGGAGATCGAGGACCGCGGGCTCGGGCTGACCAAGGAACGCCTCGCGGAGCTGAACGGGCGCCTGGCGAACGCCCCGGAGTTCGACATCGCGGACACCGACCGCATGGGGCTGTTCGTCGTCGCGCGGCTGGCCGCCCGGCGGGATATCCGTGTGACCCTTCGGCCCTCGCCATACGGAGGAACGACCGCCATCGTGCTGATCCCATCCGCGCTCATGGTCTATCCGAAGGACGACGACCTCACCCGCCTGCAGACGGAGGAGGTCACCCCGGAGGACATCATTCTCGCCTCGTTCAACCGGGGGCCCAAGAACGACAAGCACGCCGGCCAGGAGGACCCGAGGTGAGCGACCGCATGCAGGACCAGTGGCTGGACGAGGACGCGGGACCCGTCGTCCCGGCCTACGCCCTGACTCGCGGGCGCGTCCGGCCGTCCAACAAGGACATCGACATCATCGCGATCGTGACCGCGATCGGCGGGCCGACGCCGGTCAGCCTCGGTCCCGAGCAGTGGATGATCCTCAGCCTGTGCGCGCGTGCGGCGTCGCTGGCGGACATCGCCGTGGCCATCGACCTGCCGCTCGGCGTCGTACGAGTGCTCGTGGGCGACCTCCACGAGCAGGGGCTCGTGGAGGTGCGCCCGCCCGCCAACGTCGCGCGCTTCCCGACCGAGAAGCTCCTCACCGAGGTGATCGGCGGGCTGCAGGCCCTGTGATCCCCGGCTCTCCGACCGCGTGGGGGTAGTGGCGCCGGGCGTGCCCGGGGGTGATGTAGCCCTCCCGCAGGTCCGCGCGCACGGCCTCCGGGTCGCGCTCCTCCGGCGGGCCGTACCCGCCGCCCGAGCCGGTGCGCAGGTGCACGACCGTGCCCCTGGGCAGGAAGATCCGCGTCTTCAGCGAGAACTCCTCGGCCCGCCCGTCGGGATACTCCACGGTCAGCCGGTTCGGCCGGCCCGGCAGGCCGCCCTCCAGGCCCCAGGGCGCGAGCGCGGTCCTGGCCAGGCCCGCGGTGAGGTACTGGTCCTCCAGCACCCGGAAGGACAGGTCGAGCCCGAGCCCGCCGCGGTGGCGGCCCGGGCCGCCGGAGTCCTCGGCCAGCGCGAGCCGTTCGATCCGCCAGGGGTTGCGCGCCTCCCAGACCTCGGCCGGGGTGAAGCGGGTGGCCGACTCGGAGATGTACATCAGCGCGCTCGCGCCGTCGGCCGAGCGTGAGGCGCCCTGGCCCACCGGGTGCGGCGCGCCGTCCGCCCAGGGCTCGCCGGTGGCCTCGCGGTTGCCCCACCACACCAGGGCGTTGATGTCCCCGCCGCTCGCGGCGGGCACCGATCCCGGCACGGCCCCGGCGAGCGCCCTGATGATCAGTTCGATGGCGTGGTCGGACGGGATGCCGTACATGAAGCAGGGCGCGGGCCGCAGAGGGTGGAACAGCGAGCCGGGCCGGGTGAGCAGCTCCAGCGGGCGGAAGTGGCCCTCGTTGGGCTGCTCGCCCGCCCCCGCGAGGAAGGACACCGCGATCCGCACCGCCGCCACCGTCGAGGGCAGCGGGCAGTTGACCGGCCCGCCCACCTGGTCGGGGCAGCCGGTCAGGTCGACCGTCACCGACGAGCCGTCCACGACGACCTCGACACCGAACGGGATCGGCCTGCCGGTGACGCCGTCGGAGTCGATGACGCTTGACGCCTGGTAGACGCCGTCCGGGAGGCGCTCGAACCAGCCGCGCACCAGCGCCTCGCCGTGCGCGTACATCCGGGCCACGCACCGGCGGAAGGTGCCGAGGCCGTGCCGCCGCACGAGCGCGCCGAGGGCCTCGGCCCCGGTCCGCGCCCCGGCGACCATCGCGTTGATGTCCCCGATGACCATCTCGGGCATCCGGCTGTTGGCGAGGATCATCCGGTAGACGTCACTGACGAGGCGCCCCGCGTCGTACAGCTTGACCCCGGGGAAGATCGTGCCCTCCTGGTGGACGTCGATCGTGTCGGTGCAGTAGGGGTCCTTGCCGCCGATGTCGAGCCAGTGGGCCTTGATCACGGAGTAGCCGGCCAGCACGTCCTCGTGGAAGATCGGCACCACCATCGCCGCGTCCTGGGGATGCGAGCCCGTGCCGTACGGGTCGTTGTAGAGGATGACGTCGCCGGGGCTGAGGGCGGCGGACCCGCCGACGCCCTCGACGGCCTCCCGGACGCAGAAGCCGAGCGTGCCCATGAACGCGGGCAGCGTCGGGGCCTGCGCCAGCATGCACATGTCCGCGTCGTAGAAGGCGACCGCGAAGTCCAGCGCCTCGTAGATGATCGGCGAGAACGCGGTGCGGATCAGCGACTGCTTCATCTGGTCGGCCGCCGCGTTGAGGCCCTGCCGGATGATCTCCGTGGTGACCGGGTCGGCGCCGTCGCCCAGCCCGGGGTGGACCTCCGCGTAGCGGGTGCGGACGACTGTCATCGCCGGTCCTTCCTTGTGATGACGAGGCTGCCGCTCTCGTGCGTCTCCACGGCGAAGCCGGCGTCCACGTAGGTGGTCGCGGTCGGCTCCACCACCAGCAGGGGGCCCTCGGTCACGCCGCGCAGGTCCTCCCGGCGGACGACCGGAGCCTCGGCGAAGGACTCCCGGCGGAACGACCACAGCCGTGTCGTCCCCCGCCCGGCCACGCCCTCGCCCGACGGCGGGGCCGGCACCAGGGGGCGGGCGTCGTCGAGCACGACCCGGCTGGTCGCCCGTACGGTGACGACCTCCAGCGGGTCGGGCAGTGTGTGGCCGAAGGCCCGGTGGTAGGCCTCGGAGAACCGGGCGGACACGGCCGCCACGTCGTCCTCCGCCGGCCGCACCGGGATCGTCAGCGTGTGCTCCTGTCCCCGGTGGCGCAGGTCGAGGTCGACCTCCCGAACGGCCTCCGGCTGCGCGAGCCGTTCGAAGAGCGTCTCCGCCAGCCGTTCGATCACCGGCAGCGCCGCGTCGTCCAGGGGACGCACCAGTGTGCGGGCGGCCGAGCGGACGACGTCGGCCTGCACCAGGCCGACGGCGGAGAAGTTGCCCGCGTTGGGCGGCACGACGACGACGTCCACGTCGAGTTCGTCGGCGAGCAGGCAGCCGAACACCGGCCCGGCGCCGCCGAAGGCGACGACGGCCGCACCGCGCGGGTCCACGCCCCGCTCCACGGTCACGCCGCGCACGGCCTGGGCCATGTGCGCGGCGGCGATCCTGATCACGCCCACCGCGACGGCGTCCACGCCGTCGATGCCGGTCGGGCCCGCCAGCGGCGCGAGCGCGCGGGCGGCCGCGTCCTCGGACAGCTCGATGCCGCCCGAGATGTGCCCGCGCGGGATCATGCCGAGGTGCAGGGCCGCGTCGGTGACCGTCGGCTCGGTCCCGCCGCGCCCGTAACAGGCGGGCCCGGGGTCGGCGCCCGCGCTGCGCGGGCCGACCCGCAGCAGGCCGCCCGCGTCGGCGTACGCCACGGACCCGCCGCCCGCGCCCACCGACCGCACGTCCACCCAGGGGCTCTGCAGCGGCAGGCCGACGACCTCCCCCTGGTAGAGCAGCGGCAGCCGCCCGTCCTCGACGAGCGCGGTGTCGAAGCTGGTGCCGCCCACGTCGGCGGCCACGGCCGTGCCGATGCCGAGGGAGGGGCCGAGGGAGGCGGCGAGGCGGGCGGTCGCGGCGGCCCCGGCCACCGGGCCGGACAGGATCGTCTCGAACGGCCGGGCCGCGGCCTCGGCCAGCGTCAGCGCCCCGCCGCCGGAGCGGGTGACGAGCAGGTCGCCGGCGAAGCCCCTGGTCCGCAGCTCACGGTCGAGGTCGTGCAGGTAGGGGCCCATCCGGTGCCGGACGAACGCGTCCACGACCGTGGTGCAGGTGCGCTCGTACTCCCGGTACTCCCCCGAGACCTCGTGCGACAGCGAGACCGGCCCCGCGAACCCGGCCCGCGCGAGCAGCTCGGCGGCCCTCGTCTCGTGCGCGGCGTTCGCGTAGGAGTTCACCAGCACGATCGCGACGGCGTCCACGCCCTCGGCGGCGAACACCTCCGCGGCCCGGCGCACGTCCTCCGGCTCCAGATCCCGTACGACCGAGCCGTCGGCGGCCACCCGTTCGGTCACCTCCAGGCGCAGCCGGCGGGGCACGAGCGGCGGCGGCGGGGTCCAGAACAGGTCGTAGGGGTCGTCGCGGTCACCGCGGCGGATCTCCAGCACGTCGCGGAACCCGGCCGTGGTGATCAGGCCGACGGTCGCGCCGCGCCGTTCGAGCAGCGCGTTCAGGCCGACGGTGGTGCCGTGCACGAAGTGGCGGCAGCGGGCGAGCAGGTCCGGCGGCACCGCCGCGTCGACCGCGGCGAGCACCCCGCGCTCCGGCGCCGTCGGCGTCGTGGGCCGCTTGGCGACCCTTATCTCGCCGGTCGCGGCGTCGTGCAGGACGAGGTCGGTGAAGGTGCCGCCGACGTCCACTCCGATCACGGTGGTCATGCCCGGCACGGTAGGACGAGGCGCACGGCGCGTCGATGTGCCCTCACGACGACGTGATCGGAGTTGTTGTCCCCGGGAGACAGTCGTGGTCGAGCACCACGTGGCAGGCGAGCTGGAGCGCGAACCGGGTCTGCGGATCGGACAGGTCGGCGTCGAGGGTCTCGGCGATGCGCCTGATCCGGTGGGCCACCGCGTTGGGGTGCAGGCTGAGCAGCTCCGCCGCCCTGGTCCGGGAGCCCCAGCAGTCCAGGTACGCCTTGAGCGTGGGCACCGCGTGGGCGCTGAGGGCGCCGAGACGCTCCAGCGGGGCGAGCAGGTCGCGGGCGGCCATCAGGGCGCTCTCGCTGCCGCCCAGCTCCGCGAGGAGCGCGTGCACCCCCAGCCGGTCGAACGCCACGGCCTGCCCCGCCTCCGCGCGGGCGGCGGCGGCGCGGGCCTGCGACGCCGTACGGCGCAGCCCGTCGGGCCCCGCCTGACAGGTCCCCACTCCCGCGCCCAGGTCCGTGCCCAGGCCCGGCGGCCCTTCCGCGGGCGCGCGGGCGGTCGTCCGCTCGTCGGTGGTGAGGACCACGAGCACGCCGTCCTGCCAGCGGGTGACCAGCGGCGGCGCGGCCAGGTCGGTGGCCTCGCCGAGGCCCAGCAGGCCGGGCAGGGTCGCGCCGGCCGTCCTGCGCACTTCGCGGAGCACGGCATCGGCCACCCCGGCGGCGGGGTCGCGCAGGAACACCGCCACGTGCCAGCCCTCGACGGGCACGCCGGCGTGCCGGGCGCGGCGGGCGGCGGCTCCGCCGTCCCTGGCTCCGAGCAGGGCCAGCAGCGCGCGCTCGCGGGCCGCCTCCGTCTCGCGGGCGGCGGCCCGCACCCGGCCGAGCGTGGTGGCGACGACCTGGGCGACGATCGCCGCCGCGGGATCCTCGCCGTCCCAGCACACGTAGCCGTCCGGCCGTCCGCCGATCCGGATCACGGTGGCGTTCGCCCCCGGCGCGGCCAGGCCGGACGCCTGGTAGGCGACCCCGACCGAGGCGGAGGCCGCGCGCAGGATGTCGTCCTCGCCCGCGCCCTCCATGGCGCCGAGCCCGTCGATCGCCTCCCGCGTACGGCGCAGCAGCAGCCCGGGGTCGGCTCGCACGGCGGCGCTGAGGCCGAGCACGGTGTCCGACAGGGAGTGGTCGGAGGCCCCGGCGAGCAGGGCGACCCTCTCCCGCCGGGCCACCTCCACCATCTCCGGGGAGGTGCCCGAGGGGCCGGGCAGCACGATCCCGGCCAGCCCGCGGCCTCCGGCCAGGCGCAACGCGCCGGCCACGTCGCACGACCGCATGGCGTGGCGGGACAGGATCGCAAGGGCCCCGGGGGCCGCCGCGGCGAGTTCGCGCATCTCGTCGACGAGGACGACGCTGTCGACCTCCCGGGCGTCCCAGGGCCCGGCGACGAGCGTCAGCCTCCGGCCCGCGGGGGTCCTCAGCAGGTCACTGACGCGGCGCATCGGGTGCCTCTCCTCCGTCGCGGGGGACGCGCGCGACCGAGGAGGCCGGGGTGGTCAGCACCTCCTCCGCGCGGTGACACGCCACCTTACGTCCTGCCAGCTCGCGAAGCTCCGGCGCCTCGTCCCGGCAGCGGTCCGCCGCCCAGGGGCAGCGCAGCCGGAACGGGCAGCCGGTGGGGGCCGGCGCCGCCTCCGTCCGCCCGGCCGTACGCGGCGGCTCGCCGCCGAGGCGCGGCACCGCGTCACGCAGCGCCCGGGTGTACGGGTGGGCCGGCCGGGTGAGGAGGTCCGCGGTCGGGCCCGACTCGACCACCCGCCCGGCGAAGAGCACCGACGACGTGCGGCACAGCCGCCCCACGACGCCGAGGTTGTGGGTGATGAGCAGATAACCCAGCCCGCGGTCCGCGGCGAGGCCCTCCAGCAGTTCGAGGATCCGGGCCTGCACGGTGACGTCGAGCGCGCTCGTCGGCTCGTCGAGCACCAGCAACCGGGGCTCCACGGCGAGGGCGCGGGCGATGGCCACCCGCTGCCGCTGGCCGCCGGACATCTCGTGCGGCCTGCGGACGGCCAGCGCGGGATCGAGCCCCACGCCGGCGAGGAGCGCGGCCACCCGGTCCCGCCGCTCGTCCCTGGGCACGCGGTGATGGGTGGTCAGCGCCTCGGCGATCGACGCCCCCGCGGTCATGCGTGGGTCGAGCGCCTCGCTGCCGTCCTGGAAGACCGGCTGCACGGCCCGGCGGAACTCCGCCCGGCCCGCGCGGCCGAGCCCGGCCAGGTCGCGGGAGCCGTACCGGACGACGCCGGAGCGCGGGCGCAGGAGACCGAGCAGCGCGCGGGCGAGCGTGGTCTTGCCCGAGCCGCTCTCCCCGATCAGGCCCACCCCGCCCTCGTCCACGGTGAGGCTCACGTCGTGGACCACCGCCGTCGTGCCGTACGCGAGGGTGACCCCCTCGGCGGCGAGCAACGTCACGACCCCTCCTCAGGCTCGGGCAGCCGGGGGACGGCGGCGATCAGCTCGCGGGTGTAGGGATCACGCGGCCGGGCGAACACCTCGGCGGCGGGCCCGCTCTCCACCACCGCGCCGTCGCGCATCACCACGACCCGGTCGGCGATCGTGGAGACCAGCGCGAGGTCGTGGGAGACCAGCAGCACGGCGAGGCCGCGCTCGTCGCGCAGCCGCCGCAGCACCGCGACCACCTCCGCCTGCACGGTGACGTCCAGCGCGCTGGTCGGCTCGTCGGCCAGCAGGACCTGCGCGCCGAGCGCGAGGGCCAGCGCGATGACGAAGCGCTGCGCCTGGCCGCCGGACACCTGGTGAGGGTGGCGGCGCAGGATCTCGGGGTCGAGCAGCACCGCGCGGACGGCCTCCTCGGCCCGTTCCCGCGCCCGCGCGCCCTTCACCCCGTGCCGGGCGAGCGCGCGGCGCATCAGCGTGCCGAGGCGCATGGTGGGGTTGAGCGCGGCCTGCGGGCTCTGCACGACCAGGGCGGCCCGCGAACCGCGGATCTCCCGCAGCCGCGCCGGGCTCGCCGTGAGCACGTCGACCTCGCCGACGCGGATCCTCCCCGCGATGTCGGCGCCGTGGACGAGGCCGAGCGTGCTGAGCAGGGTCGTCGTCTTGCCCGACCCGCTCTCGCCGACGATCGCCACGCACTCCCCGGCGGCGACGTCGAGCTCGGGGACCGACGCGATGACCCGGTCGCCGATCCGGACGACGAGATCCCTGACGCTGATCAGGTTCATCGGGCCAGCCTCGCCCTCAGCCCCTCGCCGAGCACGTTGAACGCGAACGCGGTGACCAGGATGGCGAGGCCGGGGAAGGTCACCACCCACCAGTCGGTGGTGAAGAGCGACTGGCCCTGCTGGACCATCAGGCCCCACTCGGGGGTCGGCTCGTGGGCCCCCAGGCCCAGATACGACAGCGCGGCGGCGGTGAGGATGACCCCGCCGCCGTCCAGCGACAGTTGCACCAGCACGGGCGTGAGCGAGTTGGGCAGCACGTGCCGCAGCACGATGAGCGGCGCGGGCACGCCGAGGCAGCGGGCGGAGTCGACGAACCCCCGGGTGGCCACCGACGCGGCGACCGACGCCGTGAGCCGGGCGTACCAGGGCCACCAGGTGATCGCGATCGCCACGATCACGGTGGTCACGCTCGGCTGGAGCACCACGGCGAGCGCCAGCGACAGCAGCAGGGCGGGGAAGGCGAGGAAGACGTCGGTCACCCGCATGATCACGTCGCGGGCCCAGCCGCCGGCGTACCCCGCGACCACTCCGAGGAGGACCCCGGCCACGCCGCTGACGGCGAGCACCGCGACGGCGATGAACAGCGAGGTGCGGGCGCCGAACAGGACCCGGCTGAACACGTCGCGGCCGACCTGGTCGGTGCCGAACCAGTGGGCGCCGCCCGGCGGCAGCAGGGACTCCAGGGGATGCGTGGCCGAGCCGCCATCCTCCGGGTAGGGGGCGATCCACGGCGCGAGCAGCGCCGCGAGCACGACGATCCCGAGCAGCACGCCGCCCGCCACCGCCAGCCGGTCCACCCCGGCCAGGCGCCGCAGCGGCGTACGGCGGTAGACGGGCAGGGCGGGGGTGGTCATCGCGCCCTCACCCTCGGGTCCACCACGCCCTGGAGGAGGTCCACGGCGAGGTTGGCGACGACGTACAGCACGGCGACCAGCAGCGTCACCCCGGCGATGGCGGGCGTGTCGAGCGAGCGGATCGAGTCGGCGGCGTACCGCCCGAGGCCCGGCCAGTTGAAGACGGCCTCCACGAGGAAGCCGTTCACGATCGAGTACGCGAAGACGAGCGCGATCAGCGCCAGCACCGGGTTCAGCGCCGGGCGCAGGGAGAAGCGGGTGAGCACGGCGGTCTCCCCGAAGCCGAGGGCGCGCTCCAGCCGGGCGTGCTCGCGCGACGACTCCTCGATGAGCGCGGCCCTGGTCATCTGCGCGACCACCCCCGCCGGGTACGCCGCGATCACGAGGGCGGGCAGCACCAGATGCGACAGCGTGCTCGTCAGGATCGGCCAGTTGCCGGTGATCAGCGCGTCCACGGCGGTGACGTTCGTGTAGAGGTGCAGCGGGCTGGTCCGGTCGAGCGACGCGTCGTACTCCCCCGCGACGGGAAACCAGCCGAGGCCGCTGGCGAAGACCGTCTGCAGGGCCAGCGCCAGCCAGAACACCGGCACCGAGACGGCCAGCATCGACGACAGCCGTACGGACAGGTCGGGCAGGCGGCCCTTGTGGCGGGCGGCGGCGATCCCCAGCGGGATGCCCGCGGCCAGCGCGACGACCAGCGCGGCGCCGACGAGTTCCAGGGAGGCGGGGAACGCCTGGAAGAGGTCGTCGCGCACCGGCCGCCGGGTGTGCAGGCTGGTCCCCCAGTCGCCGCCCAGCAGGTCGCGCACGTAGTTCCACAGCTGCACCGGCAGCGGGTCGTCCAGCCCGAACCGCCGCCGGGCGTCGGCGAGCTCGGCCGCCGTCGCCTTGGGTCCCGCGTACGCCACCGCCGGGTCGCCGGGGACCAGGCGCATGACGGCGAACGTGAGGACGATCACGCCGGCCACGACCAGGAGGGCCTGGCCGAGCCGGCGGATCAGGTACCCCGGCATGGTCAGGCGCCGGGCTTCAGGTCGTAGGCGAACACCACGTTCGGATAGGCCGGGTTGTCCGTGTAGCCCTGGACCGACTTGGCGAACGCCCGCTGGTAGGTCTGCACGTACGGCACGGCCACCGCGGCCTTCTCGTTGATGATCTTCTCCTGGAGGCCGGAGTACGCCTTCTCCGCGGCGGGCTGGTCGGTCGCGGTGAGCGCGGGCAGCCCGTCGATCTCCTTGTCGACCGCCGCGTCCTTCAGGTAGGAGAGGTTGAACTGCACCGCGTCCTCACCGTGGAAGACGTTGACGAACCACGAGTAGGCGTCGGCGTAGTCGGGGAACCAGTACATGACGAAGACGTCCTGCCGCTTGGCGGGGTCCTTCGCCTTGCCCTGGTCCCACTGGGTGGTCCACTGCAGCGGCTTGGCCGACAGCTTGACGTTCAGCTTGTCGAGCGCCGAGCTGAGCAGCGTGACCAGCAGCTCCTGGTCGCTGTCGCCCTGGGCGTAGGTCAGCGACAGCTCCAGCCGCTTGCCGCCGGGGCCGTAGCCGGCCTCCTTGAGCAGCGCCTCGGCGCCCGCGAGGTCCTGCTTGGGGGTCATGCCCTGGGTGTGGCCGAGCAGGCCCTCCGGCACCAGGCCGCTGGCGGCCACGCCCGCGCCCTTCAGCGCCGCCACGAGGCCGTCGTAGTCGA
The DNA here is from genome assembly GCF_014161385.1 of Microbispora sp. H10670. Lineage (NCBI taxonomy): Bacteria > Bacillati > Actinomycetota > Actinomycetes > Streptosporangiales > Streptosporangiaceae > Microbispora > Microbispora sp. H10670. Next base: position 15,020 of record NZ_JABBWW010000013.1, read on the forward strand.
TCGCCTTCTGCAGGGCCTGGCGCAGCTTCACGTCCTTGAGCGGGCCGTCGGCCGTGTTGAACAGCACGAGCAGGTTCTGGAAGGACGGCGTCTGCGAGGTCTGCACGGTGCCGGTGTTCGCGGCCTCGCCGAACAGCTGCGCGTTGAGCCGCTGGACGAACGTCACCTCGCCGCCCCGCAGGAGCTGCCAGGCGGTGGTCAGCTCGGGCGTGACGCGGAAGGCGAGCTTCTTGTAGTGGGGGCCGTCCCAGCCGCCCCAGTAGCCGTCGAAGGCCTTGAGCGTGAGCTCGGTCTCCTTGCCCTTCTGCCAGCTCTCGACCGTGTACGGCCCGGAGCCCGCGTCGTGGCCCTCTCCGAACCACTTCTTCAGGTCGCCGGAGGCCGCCGTGGTGTCGTAGACGTACGCCGCGTAACCGGCCGAGGCGACCAGGTCGAGCGGGGTGGGGTACTTGAGCGTGAACTCCAGCGTCGTGGCGTCCTTGGCCTCGATCTTCTTGACCGCGCTCCAGATGTAGGCCGCGCCCTGGCCCTCCTTGATGGTGCGCTCGATCGACGCCTTCGCGGCGGCGGCGTCCACCGGCTTGCCGGTGTGGAACGTCGCGCCCTGCCGGAGGGTGAAGGTCCACTTCTTGCCGTCGGGCGAGGAGGTCCACGACGAGGCCAGGCGCGGCTCGGCCTTCTTCGTCTGCGGGTTGTACCGGGTCAGCGACTCGTAGATGTTCTGCATCGCGATGATCTCGTTGGAATACGAGCTCGCGGGGTCCCAGTCGGTGACGACGTCGAGGTTGGGGACGTACGTGAACGTGCTGTCGGCCGCGTTCCCGGCCCCGCCCGCCGCCGAGGGGGCGGGCTCGGTGGAGTCGGCGGCGCCGCGGACCTGCCCGCCGGCGCAGGCCGCGGCGGAGAGGGTCACTGCGGCCACGGCTCCCGCCGCGAGAAGACGCTTGTGCCAGCGCATGAAGGGGGTTCCTTTCCTATCCGGCCAGCCGGGCGAGAGGGCCGGCGGCCTTGACGTGCAGGCGCACCGCGGGCTCAGGCAGGTAGCTGAGGGGGATCTCGCTGAGCTCGACGATCTGGACAGACTCGGGGTCGGCCCCGGCGGCGACGGCCCTCGCGGCCGCCTCCTCCTTGGCGTTGTCGATCAATCTAGCCCTGGCGCTCCCGCCCCCCGCAGCGGGGACGATCGTCTCGATCCGCCCGCTGGCGAGCGCGATGGCCGCCCCCACGGCGTTGGCGACCTCCGCGTGTTCCGGCCGGATCACCTCGCGCGCCCCCGGCACCCGCTCGGCCAGCAGGAACGCGCCGCCGCCGACCGCCACGAGCGGCCGGTCGGCCCGGCCCGAACGCGAACGGCCCAGCGCCACCCGGTCCACCGCGTCCGCGACGGCCTCGTCGGCGGCGCGTACGGCTCGCTCCAGCCTGTCGCGCCACTCCCCGGGGACGGGGTGGGTGCCGACCACGCCCCGCCCGGCCGCCACGGCCGCGTCGGTCATGGTCGGCGTGGAGCCGCCGAAGACGAGGGCCTCGGCGCCGATGCGGTAGCCCACCGAGCGCGGCTCCTCACCGACGATCGTGCCGCCGCCGAGCGCGATCGACAGGATGTCGGGCATCCGGAAGTTCGTCGCGACGCCGCCGATCTCGACCGCCGCGGCCGACTCCCGGGGGAAGCCGCCCACGAGCACGCCGAGGTCGGTCGAGGTGCCGCCGACGTCGGCGACGATCGCGTCGGCGACGCCCGACAGGTACGCCGCGCCGCGCAGCGAGTTGGCCGGGCCCGAGCCGATGGTGAGCACCGGGTAGCGCGCGGCGTAGCCGACCGCCATCAGCGTGCCGTCGTTCTGCGCGAAGTACGTCTCGACCTCCAGGCCCCTCGCCTCCAGGGCCTCGCGCAGCGCGGCGGTGACGTCGCGCGCCACGCCGTACAACGCGGCGTTGAGCACCGTCGCGTTCTCGCGCTCCAGCAGGCCGAGCGAGCCGATCTCGTGGCTGAGGCTCACCGGCACGTCGCCGATCTCGGCCCGGATGATCTCGGCGACCCGGTTCTCCTGGTCGGCGCTCGCCGGGCTGAACACGCCGGTGACGGCGACCGCGTCGGCGGGCGTGCCGGCCACGAACCTCCGCACCGCGTCCTCGTCCAGGGGCGCGATCTCGCTCCCGTCGACGAAGTAGCCGCCCCGGACGATCGCCGTCCCGGCCGCCACGGTGTCGCGCAGGTCGTCCGGCCACTCGCTGAGCGGCGGCACGGACGTGGTCGCGGGAGCGCCGAGACGCAGCACGGCGACCCGGCCGAGCGCCCGCCGCTCCAGGATCGCGTTGGTCGCGTGGGTGGTGCCGAGCATCACCCGGGTGACCAGGCGCGGGTCGGGCAGCCCGGCGAGGACCGCGTCGAGCGCCGCGCGCAGGCCCTCGGTGACGTCGGGGCTGGTGGGACGCTTGGCCGTGGCCAGCACCCGGTCGTCGTCGTCCAGCACCACCGCGTCGGTGTTGGTGCCGCCCACGTCGATCCCGACACGCAGGCTCGCGCTCATGCGATCTTCTCCACCGGCAGATAGTCGAGGTCGTAGCCGAAGGCGCGCGGGCCCGCCGTGTCCAGGCCCTTGGGCGTACGCCACAGGGGATCGCAGGGCCAGGCGAGCACGGTGACCCGCTGGCCGTACCGCAGCGCCTCGGTCTGGACCGCCGTCGCCGTCTGGGTGTCGACCACCGTGATCAGGTCGGGCACCATGGCCCGGACCCGGCCGTCCTCCAGGGCGACGAGGTTCTCGTTCTGGATCTCCAGGGTCAACGTCCTGCCCCGGTCGTCGCCGGTGCCCTCGACCGTCGCCGTGCCGCGGGCGAAACCGCCGGTGGTCCGGCGGTCGAGATCGGCCAGCTTGCCGGTGAGCAGCCGTACAGCGCCCAGCTCGGCGGTGAGGGCGGCGAGCGGGTCGGCGGCGCCCTCGGTCGCCCGGCCCACCGCGATCGCCCGGCTCACCGTCCCCTCGATCACCGCTCCCGCGCACTCGCGGGCGGTCAGCACGTAGTCGGCCATCAGCGCGCTCGACCCCGCCGCCACGCAGACGGCCCGCGCGATCCGCTCCGACCACAGTCCGTCGACCGGCCGGATCGTCACGACGTTGCCGGCGACGTCGGCCATGACCACGAGGTCGGCCGGGATGCCCGCCACGTACATCGAGACCATCTGGACCTCGGGGAACGCCCGGCCCATGGCGTCGGCGTCGAGCAGCGGCAGGCCGAGCCGCGCCGCCCAGGCGACCGGCGCGACCCCGTTGCCGCCGCCGATCTCCGAGGACATCACGGCGGCCGGCGGCCGGCCGAAGATCCGCTCGACCTCCTCGGCGATCCGTACCGGTTCGTCCTCGCCGTGGATCATCTCGTGGCTGACCGTCGGCGCGCCGATGCCCGACAGCGGCAGCACGAGGGCGTCATCGGGCAGTTCGTCCAGGGACACGAGCGGCACCTCGCCGTGCTCGCGGATCGCGCGCCGGGCGGCGATGGCGCCGGGGCGCACGTCACCGCCGCCGCCGGTGCCGAGCACGGCGCAACCCCGGGCCAGGGCGGCGACGTCCTCCAAGGTGATGCGGGCCTGCATGCGGGGAGCCTTCACTACCGGGGGGTGCCGCCTCAATGTCACAGTGCGACATCTATCACCAGAATGTTGTCGCCCCACGACAAACCCGGAAAAACGGCTATCAGCGCAGCGGGTCGAACTCCCGCAGAGCGGCCGGCTGCTTGCCCGTGGTGATCTGCTCGGCGAGGAGCCGGCCGGTTGCCGGGCCCTGGGCCAGGCCCCACATGCCGTGCCCGCCGGCCACGTAGATCCCCGGGGCGTCCGTCGCGCCGACCAGCGGGCGCCCGTCGGGCGTGACCGGCCGGGGACCGACCCAGACGTCCGTGTGCTCCTCCCAGCGCACCCCCCGCAGCAGCGGGCGGGCGGAGGCGGTGATCGCCCGCAGCCGGGCCTCGACGGCCGGGGCGTCGGGGTCGCGGAACTCCATGGTCCCCGCCACCCGCAGGCCGCCCTGGTAGGGCGTGCACGCCACCCGTACGTCCGGCAGGTAGATCGGGCCGGGGACGGGGTGGTCCACAGGGACGGTGAAGGAGTAGCCGCGGCCGGCCCGCACGGGGACGCGTACGCCCCAGCGGCCCGCCAGCCTGGACAGCCAGGCGCCGGTGGCCAGCACCACCGCGTCGGCGGACAGGACGGCGCCGTCACGGGCCACCACGACGACCTTCCTGCCGTCGCTGCGCACGTCGGCGACCTCGTGCATCTCGACCGTGGCGCCCCGGGCCGTGACGGCCTCGCCCAGCGCGTGGACGAAGCGGCCGGGGTCGATGTAGCGCTGCCCGTCGATCCGCACGCCCGCGGTCAGGGCCTCCGAGGCGAGCGGCACGGTCTCAACCAGCTGCCGGGCGTCCAGCGGCGTGTGGTCGACCGGCTGCCCGGCCTCGGCCATCCTGCGCAGCTCATGGAGCAGGCCCTCGGCTTGGCGCGGCGTGCGGAACCCCGCGGTGATCGGCGCGTCCTCGACGGGGGCGGCCACGCCGTTGGCCGCGAGCACGCCGTACGCCTCGATGCACTCGTCGTTGAGCGGCAGGTTGGCGCGCACCGCCCGGGTCCAGGACGACCACCGGCAGTTGGCGGCGAAGCGGGTCAGGAACGCCCACAGTCCCGGATCGACGGTCGCCGGGATGCGCAGCGGCGCGGCCGGATTCAGCAGCGAACGCAGGCCGTAGCGCAGGACCGAGGGCTCGTTTAGGGGGATGGCCAGGCCCGGCGCGATCCATCCCGCGTTGCCCCAGGACGCGCCGGCCGCGACGCCCCGGCGGTCGACCACGGTGACCTCCACACCGCGTTCCTGCAGGAACCACGCGGTCGACAGACCCACGATCCCCGCGCCGACCACGATCACCGACCGCGGCCACTCGTTGACGCGCTCGGCGCCGGACATACCCCACCTCCATACCAGGCGATCACTTCCCCCAGCGTGGCCCGTACGGCGCCGCGAACCGTTGTGGCAGCCGCACAATCGCAACGTCCGTCTTGTGGGTTCCAGACAACCCTTATTCGTCCTCGGCGGCCAGAGTGATGACCATGGCGAGGCGCTTGCGCGGGTCGTCCAGGTTCAGCAGAGTCACCTCACTCATCCTGCGCAGCCTGTTGCGGACCGTGTTGGTATGTACGCCGAGCCGTTCGGCGGCGACAGCGAGATCGCCCTGGGCCTCCAGCCATGCCCGCAACGTCGGCACGTAGTGGGTGTCGTGGAGGGCGTCGTGCCGTCGCAGCACACTCACCGGCCCGCGTGCCGGGGTCCGGCCCGCGCGCGCCGCGGCCCGCAACCGCTGCAGCAGGATGTCGTCCCAGGACTCGTCGTACGCGGGTGGCTCGGCCTGGGGTGCGCCTCTCTCATGCAGCGCCAGGCACTCCTCCGCCTCCTGCCGGCTGGCCGGCAGCTCCGCCGCCTGGGCCACGCCGCCGATCCCGGCCGTCATCCGCACTCGCGACGGCAGCGCGGCCCGCAGCGCGTCCACCCACTCCCGCGCCGCCGACGCCCGCGTGCCCGGCAGGATCGTATGGAGCGTGTCGCCCAGCAGGGCGCTCCGCCCGGGCCTGGACCAGCCGAAACCCGCGGTGGCCCGGTCGAAGGCCAGCAGAAGCATGGCGTGCCGGTCCTCGGCCGTGTGCGCGCGGACCGCGATGACGCGCATCTCCCGCGGGGCCAGCCCCAGCTGGCTGACCACCGTCTCAGCGTCGGCGGTGCCCTCAAGCAGCCGGATGACCAGGTCGGACTCCACCTTCCGCTCCAGGTCGGCGCTCGCCCGGGAGCGGAGCAGGTGCAACGCCACCGTGCGCGCGCCGTTCGCCAGCGCGGTGTGCGCCGCCCCGGTCAGCGGGCCGGCGCAGGTCACCCACACCGAGCCGAGCAGTTCGCGCCCGGCCCGCACCGCCACCACCATCCGTCCGGTCAGGCCGTGGTCCGGGTCCGGCTCGACGAAGATCGGCTCGTCCGTCGACGACAGACGAGCGAACACCCCCCGTGACCGGAAGAGGGCCCGCAGCCGGTCCGGAACCTGCCGCACCAGGATCGTCTCCAGCCGGGCCGGGTCGCCCGCCTGCTGGGAGCGGGAGTACGCGAGCACCCGCGAGAGCCGATCCTCGATGGTCACCGCGCCGCCGACGACGTCCGCCAGGCTGTCGGCCAGCGCGAACAGGTCCGTGGGCCCCCGCCCCGACTCGGTCTCCCGCCCTTCCAGCACCAGGCCGTAGACCAGGCCCACCAGGTGGCTCCAGGGCACCGCGGGGTCGGCCCGCATCACGGCCACGCCCTGGGCGTCGCCGGTCGCGGCGGCCTCGCGCTCGCTTTCGGCTCCGGCGCGCACCAGGACCGCCTTCGCCTGCGCCGCGACCGCCCACCGCACCGCCTCGGTCACCGACCCGGCTCCCACGGCCACGAGCACGTCACCGGTGACCCGGCTGTCGGTCGCGTCCGGTATCGCCACACTTCGCAACTGTGCCGAACGCGTCTCGGGCCGCCCGCACAGCCGTACGCCGTACCCGCCCAGCACGTTGACCAAGCGATCCAACCTGATCATGTGCAACTCCACCGTGGTGGAAGGTTTTCGAACGTTCGTGGTGGATTGGGCCCGAAAATGACCAAAGGCCCGATCTCCGATTCGGAAGACCAGGCCCTTGACTCTTGGTAGCGGGGACAGGATTTGAACCTGCGACCTCTGGGTTATGAGCCCAGCGAGCTACCGAACTGCTCCACCCCGCGTCGTTGTGTCTCAACCATACCCGTCACCGGGGCCAGGCGGCAAATCGGGCCAGAGGAAGGCCGGCTCGTCCGCGAGTCCGGGTGTGCCGAGTCGCGGCCGGACGTCGTGCTGGTGGACGTCGACCTCGGGCAGGCGAGCGGACTCGACGCCGCCCGAGAGATCGACGGCACAGACGCCGGAGGCCGGCCGCACATCATCTTGATCTCGGCCCGCCACGAGCAGGACCTCGCGAAGCTGGTCGAGACCTGCCCCGCCATCGCCTTCCTGTCCAAGCTGGACCTGTCCGGGGCGGCGGTCAACGAGATCCTGGCGACGGCGGGCCCGCGATCGAGTGGTCCGGGAACATCCGACCTCGCGACCGAAGCCGGTCCGTGATGCGCCGGCGGTGCCCCATCAGGGCCTGCCTGACCAGGGTCTCCGGCGAAGACAGCGGCCAGGCGCGCGGTTCGTGCTGCGGATCCCCACCACTCGCCCACGGCGACCGGCCGACAGCCCATGAGTCACGCTTCCGGGGTGCCGGACGGGGGAGAGGCCGGGGTCAGGGGAGAGACAACTCGTACTCGACCTGCTCGATGGGGTTGCCGTCGCCGAAGTCGTGGTCGCGGACCGCGCCCGATTCGGTGAAGCCGCTCTTCCGGTAGAAACGGCGCGCCTGCGGGGTGTCCCGGAGCGTCCAGAGGTGGGCCCGGCCGAAGCCCTGTTCGCCGATCCTGCGCAGGGTCGCGGCCATCAGCGCGTTGGCGACACCGGTTCCCCAGCCGTCCGGATGGGCGTAGCAGCCGAAGATCTCCGCGGCTTCCGGCCGTGCCGGCGAGGAGCCGAAGTAGGTGAAGGCGAGCGGCCGGCCGTCCAGCGCGCCGAGCAGGACGGTGTCCCTCTTCTGGAGAAGCACGTCACGCCATTTGCCACGCCGATGCCTGATCGCCTCCGCGGCGAACTCCGGGGAGAAGAACCCCACGTAGACCGCCTGCCACGACTCCGCGTGGATCTCGCCGACCACGTCCCCGTCCTCGGGCGCGGCCTCGGTGACCGTCAACACTCCACTCACACCACGACGCTAGAGAACCCCGCGTGCTCCTGGCAACGCGAAGGCCCCGTGCCCGTTCCCGGGGCACCGGGCCTTCGGCTTCAGCGGCGCGGAGCCGCGACCGAGGCGATCAGGGCTGCGCGAGCACGCCGCGCAGGAACGCGACGGCCTGGGCGATGGCCGCCCCGGCGGCGTGGGTGTCGCGCAGGGCGTTCAGCATGACGAAGTCGTGGATGACGCCGAGATAACGGACCGCGGTGACGGGCACGCCCGCCTCGCGCAGCTTCGCCGCGTAGGCCTCGCCCTCGTCGCGCAGCACATCCGCCTCGGCCGTGATGACGAGGGCGGGCGGCAGACCGGCGAGCTGCTCGGCGGTGGCCCGCAGCGGAGACGCGGTGATCTCGGCCCGCTGCTCCTCGCTGGTCGTGTACTGGTCCCAGAACCACTGCATCGCGTCCCGCCGGAGGAAGTAGCCCTCGGCGAACTGGTGGTAGGAGCCCGTGTCGAAGCTCGCGTCGGTGACCGGGTAGAACAACACCTGACCGGCCAGTCGCACGTCGCCGCGTTCCTTCGCCGTCAGGGTGAGCGACGCGGTCATGTTGCCGCCGACCGAGTCGCCGGCGACGGCGATGCGGGCCGGGTCGAGCCCGTGCTCGGCGCCGTGCTCGGCCACCCAGCGCAGGGCGGCGTAGTTCTCGTCGGTGGCGACGGGATAGCGCGCCTCGGGCGAGAGGCTGTAGTTGACGAACACCACGGCGGCGCCGACGCCGAGCGCCAGTTCACGGGCGAGACGGTCGTGCGTGTGGTCGTTGCCGAACACCCAGCCCGCGCCGTGGATGTAGAGCACGACCGGAAGCGGCCCGGCGACCCCGGTGGGCCGGAAGACCGTCACCGCACCCAGGCTCTCCTTCTCGGTCCCGGGCACCTCGATCTCCGGGCTCTGCACCTCGTCCACCGTCTTGCGGCCGTCCACCGGCCCGAGGTCGAAGAGATAGGGCGGATTCGCGGTGGCCTCCACGAACGCCTGCGCCGCGGGTTCCAGGACGGGACTGCTCAAGGGATACTCCTCGTTCTCACGATCGACGGCCACAGCAGGAGGACAGGCCGCCCAGGGCATGCGTCATCCGACTCAGTGTCCAGTACGCCGCATACGCTAACTGACGCACACAAATGTGGATAATTGGGACATATGGCCATCGAAGGCGTCCGGGGCGACGATCAACCTCGCGGACTCCGCACAACGCGAAGGCCCGGTGTCCGTTTCCGGGCACCGGGCCTTCGACTTGAGTAGCGGGGACAGGATTTGAACCTGCGACCTCTGGGTTATGAGCCCAGCGAGCTACCGAGCTGCTCCACCCCGCGTCGGCTCTACGAGATTATCCCGCCACGGGCCGGGAGGCAAACCGGAGCCTCGCGCCGCGGTGGGCGCGAGGCTCCGCGCCTGCTCAGCCGCTCGGCGCCGGAGTGGGAGCGGCGGCCGAGGGACCGCCGCTCGGGCTCGCGCTCGCACTCGGTGCGGCGCTTCCGCTCGGGGCCGGGGTCGCCGTCGACGACGGCGTTGCCACCTTGAGCTTGGCCAGGTCGTCCAGCGCCTTCTTGAGCGCGTTCTGCGCGTCGCCGTACGCCTTCCAGTCGGGCGGGGTGTCCGACAGCGCCTTCTGCGAGTCCTGGAACGCCCGCTCCGCCCGGTCGAGCGCGGACGCGAGCGCCGAGGAGTTCGCCGGCTGCTGGCCCGCCTGGTCCGGCGGCTGGTTGGGCTGCTGGTCGGGCGTCTGCTCCGGCGGCGTGGCCACGGTGCCGCCGAACACCTGCTGCAACGCCTCGCTCAGGTTGTCGCCGAAGCCGACCTTCTCGCCGAACAGCACGAGGACCTTGCGCAGCGTCGGATACTTGCCCGAGCTCTCCGCACGCGGCTGGATGTAGACCGGCTCGACGTAGAGCAGGCCACCGCCGAACGGCAGCGTGAGCAGGTTTCCGTACAGCACGTCGGTCGCGCCGGCGGTGCCGCGCAGCAGGTTGAGCCGCTCCGAGACCGTGGGGTTCGACTCGAACAGGTTCTGCGCCTGCGGCGGCCCCTGGACCGCGGTCGTGCTCGGTAGCTGGAGGATCTCCAGTTGCGGGTTCGGTGTCGCGGCGGTCGCGTCGACCGCCATGAACGCCGCCATGTTCTGCCGCTGGTTGGGCACGAACGTGGACGTCAGCGAGAACCGCTCGGTGTCGCTGCCCGGCATCTTCATCGTCACGTAGTACGGCGGCTGCTTGCTCTTCTGGGTCGCCGGGTCCTCGGGGACCTTCCAGAAGTCCTGCGCGCCGAAGAACGCGTTGGCGTCGGTGACGTGGTAGGAGGTCAGGATCTCCCGCTGGGCCTTGAACAGGTCGGCCGGGTAGCGCAGATGGTTGCGCAGGTCCTGGCTGATCTCCGAGGCCGGCTTGACGACGCCGCCGAAGGCCTTCCGCCAGGTCTGGAGGACGGGGTCCTTCTCGTCCCAGGCGTAGAGCGTCACCGTGCCGTCGTAGGCGTCGACGGTGGCCTTCACCGAGTTGCGGATGTAGTTGATCTCGTCCCTGGGCACCTGCGGCACGCCGAGCCGGCTGCTCTGGACGTCCGTGGTCAGCGACTCCAGGCTCTTGCGCTCGGAGTAGGGATAGGAGTCGGAGGTCGTGTACGCGTCCACGATCCACACGATGCGGCCGTCCACCACGGACGGGTACGGGTCGCGGTCCAGCGTGAGGAACGGCGCGACCTGCTGGATGCGCTCCACCGGCTCACGGTTGTAGAGGATGCGCGACTCGGAGTTGATGTTCGAGTTCAGCAGCAGGTTGGTCTCGCCGTACTTCACGGCGTAGAGGAGGCGGCGGAAGAAGTTGCCGACCGAGACGCCGCCCTTGCCTTCGTAGGTGCTGTTGACCTGGCCCGTCTTGTTCTGCTGGTCGTCGCCCTGCTGCCCCTGCTGGGGGTAGTCGAGCTCGATCGGCTTGGCCGACTTGGGGCCGCCGACGATCGAGTAGTCGGGCGAGTTCTCCCCGAAGTAGATGCGGGGCTCGTAGTCGCCGAGGTCGCCGGCCGGCGGGATGTCCTTCTCGCTGAAGACCGGCAGGCCGCTGCTGTCCACCTTGTTGCCCGGCGCGGCGACGAACCCGAAGCCGTGCGTGTAGACGAGGTGACTGTTGATCCAGTTGCGCTGGCCCTCCGGAGGGAGGCCGATCTCCCGGACCGCCACGACGGTGTCGCGCAGCTTGCCGTCGACCATGTATCTGTCGATGTCGAGCTGCTCGGGGAACTGGTAGTAGCCGCGGATCTGCTGCTTCTGCTGGAAGGTCGGCGACAGCAGGCTGGGGTCGAGCAGGCGCATCCCGGGGATGGCCGACGCCTCGGTCTGCAGCACGGAGGCGTCGGTGTCGGTCTTGGCGCTGTACTCCGTGACCTTCGCCGTATCGACGCCGTACGCCTTACGGGTCGCGTCGATGTTGCGCTGGATGTACGCCTGCTCCTTGCTCTGCTGGTTTGGCCGCACCTGGAACTGCTCGACCAGCGAGGGATAGACGGTGCCGATCAGCACGGCCGACAGGACGAGGAGCCCGAACGCCGCTCCCGGCCACATCCCGCCGGGCCGGATGACGCCGGCGAAGAAGATCAGCGCGCAGATGATGGAGATGGCCGCGAGGATCCCCTTGGCCGGGAGCACGGCGTGCACGTCCGTGTAGGAGGCGCCGAAGACCTTGCCCCGGTCGGAGAAGACCAGGCTGTACCGGTCGAGGAAGTACGCCGCGCCCTTCAACAGGACGAACACGCCGAGCAGCACCGACAGGTGGACCCGGGCGGCCCGGGTGGCGTGCACCCCTCCGGGCGAGGAGATGCGGAAGCCGCCGTACAGGTAGTGCACGGCGGTGGCCGCGATGATCGACAGGATCACGGCGGTGAACAGGAAGTTCAGCAGCATCCGCAGGAACGGATACGTGAACATGAAGAACGAGAGGTCTAGCCCGAACTGGTCGTCCTTCTGGCCGAACGGCGTGGCGTTGGCGAAAAGGAGCCAGGTCTTCCACTGCCCGGCCGTGGACGATCCGGTGAACAGGGCGAGGACGCCCATGCCGACCAGGAAGACCAGCCGCCGGTGCGGGTCGAGGGCCACCCGGTAGCGGTCGGCGCCCTGCGGCGCGCCGAACATCCCCGGGCCGAACATCGGGCGGGTGCGGTGCGCGAGCACCATGTTGCCGCCCACGATGGCCAGCATCAGGGCGGCGCCCACGACGAACAGCAGCACCTGCGTGAGCAGCATCGTGGAGAACACCGAGGAGAAGTGCACCGAGTCGTACCAGAGGTAGTCGGTGTAGATCCCCGCGAAGACGAGCAGTAATACGACGATCGCCACCACGGCGATCAGTACGGGTATCAGCAGGCGCGGCCGTCGGGGCAAGCGCACCGCCCGTCCGGCTCCGGGGCTCCGGAAGCTCAACGCTCAACCCCTTGTCTCGGATTGTCGGAAACTCAGATGGGTGTCAGATTGTCGCGGCGCAAACGGTCCGTGCTTGGAAACCTACACCGCGGGGAGCGTGCCCGCGGTAACGGATCTGATCGTTATGGTGGCGCCCCGTCGCCACGTGACGAACGCGGGACGGGAGCGGAAGGGCCAGGTCAGCCGCCCACGCGCCCGCCGCACGCTCAGCCCGCGGGGCAGGAGGGCACGTCGCCCGAGTGGTCACGCAGCGCGTCGATGGCCTTGACCGCGCTTTCGAGGGTGTCGGCGCGCACCAGGCGCAGCCCTTCGGGCACGGCCTTGACGGCGTCGGCGCAGTTGTCCGCGGGGGTGAGGAACACGGTGGCGCCCGCCCGGCGCGCGCCGACCATCTTCTGCTCGATCCCGCCGATGGGCCCAACCTTCCCGTCGGGCTCGATCGTGCCGGTGCCCGCGATGGACATGCCGCCGGTGAGCGCGCCCGGGGTCAGCTTGTCGTAGATGCCCAGCGAGAACATCAGCCCGGCGCTGGGCCCGCCGATGTCGCCGACGCTGATGTCGACCTTGAAGGGGAACCGGTAGGAGCTCGACCGCATCTGGACGCCCACGATCGTCGTGCCGTCCTTGCCGGCGATGGTGGAGACCGGGATTCGCGTCTCCGACCCCCCACGCTTGACGGTGAACGTCACCTGCTCGCCTGGTTTGTGCCTGCGGACGGCTCCCGCGACAGAGTCCAGCGCGGTCGCCGGGGCGCCGTCCACCGCGGTGATCTCGTCGCCGGGCTTGAGCTTCCCGTCGGCGGGCGTCCCCTTGTTGGTCGAGACGACCGTGACCGTCTTCTCGATGGGGATCTTCAGCGCGTTCAGCGCGGCGGCGGTGGCCCACTGCTGTGAGTCGGTCATCTCCTGGGTGTTCTGCTCCTCCACCTCCTTCGGCGAGGAGGTCTTGGGGAACAGCGTCTCCTCCGGCACCACCGCGACCGTGGGGTCGAGCCAGCCGCGCAGCGCGGTGACCAGGTCGAGGCGGTTGCCCGGCCCGCCCTGGTAGGCCACGGTGACCATGCTCAGCCTGCCCTGCGTCGGGTACGTCTCATGCCCCGAGATCGAGATGACCGGCTTTCCCTTGACGTCCCCGATCGTGTTCTCCGTCGGCCCGGGGCTCAGCACGACGTACGGCACCGGGACCATGGCGCCGATCACCGCGAACGCGAGCGTGAGGAAACCCGCGACCAGCAGGGTCAGAGCGCGTCGGGACATGGACGAACTCTATGCGTTCCGGACCGCTCTATTCGCAGGCACCGACCCATTCGGCGCCGCCGTCGGCGAACACCTGGTGCTTCCAGATGGGCACCTCGCGCTTGAGATCGTCGATCAGCCTGCGGCACGCGTCGAACGCCTCGGCGCGGTGCGGACAGGCGGCGGCCACGACCACGGCGATCTCTCCGAGTCTCAGGTCGCCCACCCGGTGGACCGCCGCCAGCGCCGTCACCTGATGATCGGCGGCCACCTTCTCCGCGACCCTGCGCAGGTGCTCCTCGGCGGACGGGTGCGCCGAGTACGACAGGAGCGTCACCGGCCTGCCGCCGTCCTGCTCGCGCACCGTCCCGACGAAGACCGCCGTGCCTCCGGCCGCGTGGTCCTCGACGGCGCCCAGCACCTCGTCGACGGACAGGGGGGTGTCCCGGATCCCCAGCAATCGGATGACGTCCACCATCCCGAGGGTAGTACGTGAACGTCACGTGACCGGGGACCGGGACCACCGGCCCGGGCTCAGGTACGGCGCTTGCGGCGGGCGGCGCGGACGATCGCGGCGGTGCCGATGACCGCCACGGTCGCGCCGGCGGCCGTGATCGTGGCCTCCTTGCCCGACAGGCGGCGGCCGACGACCGCGTGCCTGCCCTCGACCAGTTCGAGCAGTTCGCGCAGGGCCGCCTCGTTGGACCAGGCCGGTTTCCAGCCCGCCTCCCGCAGCGCCACGCCGTCGACCACCCAGGGATAGACGACGTAGTGCAGGTCGGTGGCCGCGGTCGGGGTGATGCCGAGCCGGTGCAGCCGCTGCGCGGTGCCGAACGTCACCCCTGCCGGAAGCTCGAATCGTTTCAGGCCCGAGATCTCCTCCACCTGGTCCATCTCCAGCCAGCCCTCGGAGCCGACCGCCACCACCCCGGAGACCCGGCCGAGCGCGGCGGCCTCCAGCGCCGACACCAGGTCGTCGACGTGGCAGAACTGCCAGCGGGGCAGGCAGCCCTTCACCACCAGCAGCCGGGGCGCCTCGAAGTGGCGGGTGATGACGGTGTCGACGCCCGGCCCCACCAGGGCGGCGGGCCGCAGCACGGTCACCTCCAGGCCGGGATGCGCCCGCAGCGACCGCCGTACCAGTGCCTCGATCTCCAGGTGGTCGCCCACCAGGCCGGTGTCGGGCTCCGCCGCGACCGGGGCGTCCTCCCCCAGCGGGACCGGGTTGTCGGCGGCGGCGCCGTACACCATCGCGCTCGTCACCAGCACGACCCGGCGCACCCGCGCCGCCGCGCAGGCCGTCAGCACGGTCTGGGCCGCCCGGATGTTGTAGCGCCGGCGCTCGGCGGCGTCGGTGTCGAGCGACTCGTCCGCGCCGAGATGCACCAGGACGTCCACGTCGGAGATCCGGTTCGCCAAGAGCGGATCACGAATGTCGAGGACTCGCCAGGTGACGTCCTGGACGTCTCCGCGCTGCTCGTCGATGGCCACGACGCGGCGGAAATCCGCAGACGAGGCCACTTTCGCGAGGAACGCACGGCCGAGACCGGAGGCGGCGCCAGTGACCGCGACGACGGGGGGACGCAGGCGTTTCGAGGTAGGCACGAGGTCCTCACTTTGCACTGATCCGCCCCACGGCGGCTAACGTGGCGGATGTGGACTCCTCCATCCTGCACGAGGTGGCGCGGTGACTGACCTGCCAGGTCGCGAAAACGACCCCAACGACAATCCGTTCGCCATGTTCGGCAGCCCGGAGCAGATGGCCGCGGCCATGCGGCAGTTCGCCGACATGCTGTCGGCCTCGCCGGAGGCCGGGCCCGTCAACTGGGACATGGCGAAGAACATCGCACGGCACGCCGTGGTCGCCGAGGGTGATCCGAGCGTCATGGAGGGCGAGCGGCGGCAGATCGCCGAGGCCCTCAACCTGGCCGACCTTTGGCTGAACGAGGTGACCCCGCTGCCCGGCGGTGTGACGGCGCCCCAGGCCTGGAGCCGGTCGGAGTGGATCGAGAAGACGATCCCGGTGTGGAAGCAGCTGTGCGATCCCGTCGCCGCCCAGATGGTGGAGACGATGGGCGGCACGCTCGGCGCCGCCGGTCTGCCGCCGGAGGCGCAGGCCGTGGCCGGGCCGCTGATGGGCATGCTGAAGCAGATGGGCAGCATGATGGTCGGCCAGCAGATCGGCCAGGCCCTCGGCTCGCTCGCCCGGGAGGTCGTCGGCTCCTCCGACATCGGCCTGCCGCTGTCCGACACCGCCGCCCTGCTGCCGGGCGGCGTGGCCGCCTTCAGCAAGGGCCTGGAGACACCCTCGGACGAGATCCGGCTCTACCTGGCGCTGCGCGAGGCCGCGCACCACCGGCTGTTCCAGCACGTGCCGTGGCTGCGGGCGCACCTGCTCGGCACGGTCGAGGAGTACGCCCGGGGCATCACGGTCGACGTGTCCGCGCTGGAGGAGAAGCTCCAGGGGCTGGACATCAGCAACCCGGAGCGGATCCAGGAGGTCCTGGGCGGCGGCGAGTTGCTCAAGCCCGAGGAGACCGAGCGGCAGAAGGCCGCCCTCACCCGCCTGGAGACCGCGCTGGCGCTGGTCGAGGGCTGGGTGGCCACGGTGGTGGACGCCGCCGCCGAGGGCAAGCTCCCGTCCGCCGCGGCGCTGGCCGAGACCGTACGGCGCCGCCGCGCCACGGGCGGACCGGCCGAGCGGACCTTCGCGACGCTGGTGGGCCTGGAACTGCGGCCGAGGCGGCTCCGTGAGGCGGCCGCCCTGTGGAGGGCGCTCGGCGACGAGCGCGGCGTCGACGGGCGGGACGCCGTCTGGGGCCACCCCGACCTGATGCCCACGGCCGACGACCTCGACAACCCCGAGCCGTTCGTGAAGGGCGGCGCCGCCTTCGACCTGTCCGCCCTGGAAGAGCCCGGGGAGTCGGGTGAGCCCGGTGGTGGGTCCGATGGGTCCGGCGAACCCGGTCCCGGCCCGGAGCGCGACCGATAGAGGGACCGGCGGCGGCCGGTAGGCTGCGCCGGTGAGCCTGAACCGTGACGCGTGGGCCGTGCTGACCGGGTGGACGGCCCCCACCCCGGAAGAGGAACGGCTCCGCGCGGACTTCCTCGCGCACCTGGACGCCCACGAGGACGCGATGTGGCGCGAGTGCGTGCCGGCGCACCTGACGGCGACGACGGCCGTCCTCTCGCACGACGGCGCGCGGGTGCTGCTGACCCTGCACGCCAAGGCCGGAATGTGGCTGCCGATGGGCGGGCACTGCGAGGCGTCCGACGCCACGCTTGGTGAGGCCGCCCTGCGCGAGGCCACCGAGGAGTCGGGCATCCCCGGGCTGGTGCTGCTGGACGGCCCGCTCGCCGTCGACCGGCACAAGGTGTGGTGCCACCCGCCGCACAGCTGGCACCTGGACGTCGAGTACGGCGCGGTCGCGCCGCCGGGAGCCGAGGCGGTGATCAGCGACGAGTCGCTCGACCTGCGCTGGTTCCCGGTGGACGAGATCCCGGAGCTGAGCGACGAGGCCACCCGGCGGCTGGTCCGCCGCTCCCTGGCCCTGCTGCGCGCCTGAGCACCGTTCCGCACCGTACGCGCACGTCAACGTTACGCCCGCTTTCGACGGCGTTCATTAGGGTCGGGTTCATGACCAAGGTGGACGTGGGCGGTGAGATCGTCGTTCCGCCCCGCCGGAGGCTGCGGGTCTCCCCTCCGCTGGCGTGGCTCACGGTGACGCCGTTCGCCCTGTGGGCGGTGGCCCGGCTGGCCGGTCTCGACGCCGCCGGTGCGGGAGTCGCGCTCATGACCGGCACGCCGTACGTCGCCGCCGCGTCGACGGTGGCGGTGCTGGCCGCGCTGGCCGGCCGCCGCCGGGCCGTGATCGTGACCGCGGTCGCGACGACGGCCGCGCTGGCCGCCGTGGTCCTGCCCCGGGCGATCGGAACGGCGCCGGCGGCCACCTCCGCCACCGGGCCGGTGCTGCGGATCCTCACCGCCAACCTCTTCTACGGGGTCGGCGACGCCGAGGCCGTGGTCGGCCTGGTCCGCAGGCTCAAGCCGGACGTGCTCAGCACGCAGGAGCTCACGCCCGCGGCCGTCGAGGCGCTCGACGACGCGGGCCTGGGGAGGCTGCTGCCGTACCGGCATCTGGAGGACGCTCCCGGGGCGTCCGGCAGCGGCGTCTACTCGCGGCACCCGCTGACCAGGCTGCCGGACTTCGCGCCCGAGGGCAGCCACAACATGCCGCGGGCCCGGATCGCCCTGCCGTCCGGGCCGCCCGTCGAGATCGTCGACGTGCACACCCTCTCGCCGGTCGTCCGCGACGTGGCCCTGTGGGCCGCCGACCTGGCGGCGCTGCCGGCCGCCTCCCCCGGCGTCGTACGCGTGCTGGCCGGCGACTTCAACGCGAGTCTCGACCACGCGGCGCTGCGCGCGGTCCTCGCGCGCGGGTACGTGGACGCGGCCGGCGCGACCGGGAACGGCCTGGCGGCCACCTGGCCCGCGAACAGGCGGTTCCCGCCGCTGATCACGATCGACCACGTGCTGTACGACCGGAGGGCGGTGGCCGTGGACACCGGCGTCCACGCCGTCCCGGGGAGCGACCACCGCGCGTTCTTCGCCGAGATCCGCCTGCCCGGACGCCTCTGACGGCATTGGTCTCCGGCCGGGCCCGGATACCGGTCCCCGGCCGGCCGGCGGTCACATGAGCAGGGCGCGGGTGTTGTCCCAGCCTTCGAGGCCGGGGTCGAGGCGGGCCACGTCCTCCGGCTTCCGCAGGCGGTGCCAGCCGGGACCGGTGGCGACCATGCGCGGCCCCGGCGCCCGGCGGCGCATCGCGGCGACGACGTCCGGCTCGTCGAGATCGGGCGCGGCCCAGCCGGGGACCGGCAGGCGGGCCGCGACGGCCACGGCTCCGCCGCCCTCGGCCGGGCAGACGGCGAGGTCCGCCCGGCCCAGCTCGCGGAACAGCTTGCCGATCAGCAGCGGCGGCAGGTCGGGGGCGTCGCCGCTGACGACGACCGCCTCGTCCGCTGTCTCCGCCCCCGCCTCGTACAGCGCGGCCAGCGCCGCGAAGGCGCCGGCCGGCGAGCCGATCGTCAGGACCGGCGTGCCCGGCCAGGCGATCTCGGCGAGCCCCGGCACTCCGGCCGACAGGATCACCGGCCGCACGAGTTCGAGCCCGGCGATCATCTCGTAGGTGTCCTCGGCCATCGCCGTCAGGAACTCGGCCGGGTCCACGCCGGGCGGAGCCGCGCCGGCCATGCCGGGGGTGACCAGCACCGCGGCCACGCGGGTCAACATTCCTCCGTCGAACCGTTGGCCGCCATCGAGAAACCCTCGAGGAACCCCCTGGCACGTTCCGCGCGAGGGTAGCGCTCGACCAGCGCCCAGAAGCGCGGGCCGTGACTCGGCACGAGCAGATGGACGAGCTCGTGCATGATGACGTAGTCGACGACCCAGGCCGGCATGCCCCGCAGCCGCACCGAGAGCCTGATCGTGCCGTGGTCGGGCGTGCACGAACCCCACCGGTGGAGCTGGTTCTCCACCCACCGCACACTCGCCGGGACGGCCTTGCCGTCCAGGTAGCGCGCGGACAACTCGCTCGCCCGTTCCAGGAGGTCGTCGTCGCTCGGACGTCTTCGCTGCTCCTTGGCCGCAAGCCGGTCGAGCATGCGGCGTACCCACTGCTCCTCGTCGGTCGTGCTCAGACCGGCCGGAAGCAGCACGATGGTCTTGTCGCCATCGCGGTACGCGGAAACGGTTCGCCGCCGTCGTGCGCTCCGACGAACCTCGACTGTCTCGGGGGGCACATATGAAAGGTAGCCGACAGACGCCGATTTCCACAGGGGGTGGTACACGTTCTCCCTGGTCAATCGGGCGAACGTTACCTTGCGGGCGTGGAAGTTACGGGGTTGCGGATGTTCACCAACCACGATCACCCCGGTAATTATCCACAGCCCCGACCGTTCCGGCGCCGGGCCGCGCCCGGCTGTGCCAAGGTCTGGCGACCATGGGACACACCATTCGACCACGCCTCAAGCCCGTCCTGCGCAGGGTCGAGCGGGACGGCCGCACGCTGCAGTTCGGCGTCCATCCGCTGCGGGCCGTCGTCCTCACCGGTGTCGAACCACCGGTGCGCCGCCTGATCGACGGGCTCGACGGCACCCGCACGCTCGGGCAGGCGGTGGCCGGCAGCGGGCTGGACGAGGCGTCCGCCCACGAGGTGGTCGCCCGGCTCACAGCCCACGGCCTCATCGAGGACGCCGCGACCCGGCCGGGCCCGCTCGCCGACCTGCCGCCGGCCGAGCGGGACCGGCTCCGCCCCGACCTGGACAGGCTCTCGCTCACCTGTTCCGACGGCGGCATGAGCGGTCTGGCCGCGAGGAGGGCGGCCCGGGTCCGCGTGTACGGCGCCGGCCGGGTGGGCGCCCAGGTCGTCACCCTGCTCGCCGCCGCCGGCGTCGGCCACATCTGCGTGGTCGATCCCGCCGTGGCCGGGCCGGGCGACGTGGTCCCGGGCGGTCTCAGCCGGAGTGACACCGGCATGTCCCGGGAGGACGCCGCGGTGCTGGCGGCCCGGCGGATCTCCCCCGGCGTCAACGCCTGGCCCGGCCGGACCGCCTCCCGCCTGGCGGACGGCGGCGCGCGCCCCCACCTCGTGATCCTCGCCCCCACCACGCCGCTCAGCGCCACGCTGGTCGGCGAGATCGTCGCCTCGGGCGTGCCGCACCTGCTCGCCTGCGCCTTCGAGGGGTACGGCTCGACGGGCCCCTTCGTCGTCCCCGGCCTCACGCCCTGCCTGCGGTGTCTCGACCTCGCCCGCCGCGACCGGGACCCGTCCTGGCCGGTGGTGGGCGCCCGGCTCGGCGGTTACCCCGCCGGCGAGATCGCCTGCGACGTCGCCCTGTCCTGCCTGGTCGCGGCGCAGGCGGCCGGCCAGGCACTGGCGTACCTCGACGAGGGGAGCGTGCCGGGCGGCCTGACGGAGGTGTCGCCCGCCTGGCGCTGGCGGCACCGCCGCCTCGCCGCCCACCCCGGCTGCGGCTGCCTCGGCGACGACGTCGCCGGCCTCCACAAGGAAGATCGGCCATGAATGTGACGAAAGACACACCTGACGGAATCCTCGCCCGCTGTTGGCGTCACCGGGCTCCTGTGGGTGATACGAACAGGGAATTGTGGTCGAAAGGCCCCGCCATCGCTAAGAATGGTTGAGTGAGTGACGTTCCCCACGGTGCCGTGACACGCTCGGCCAAGCTCGCGACGCTCCCCCTCGGGTTCGCCGGCCGTACCGCGCTCGGACTGGGCAGGCGGATCGGCGGCGCCTCCGCGGAGATCGTCGCCCAGGAGATCCAGCGACGCACGGCCGACCAGGTCTTCAAGGTCCTCGGCGAGCTCAAGGGCGGCGCCATGAAGCTCGGCCAGGCTCTGTCGATCTTCGAGGCGGCGCTGCCGCCCGAGATCGCCGGCCCGTACCGGGCGACACTGACGAAGCTGCAGGACGCCGCGCCGCCGCTGCCCGCCTCCGTCGTGCACCGGGTTCTGACCGAACAGCTCGGCGACGACTGGCGGGAGAACTTCCTGGAGTTCGACGACAGGCCGAGCGCCGCGGCGTCCATCGGGCAGGTCCACCGCGCGGTGTGGCACGACGGCCGCCAGGTCGCCGTGAAGATCCAGTATCCCGGCGCGGGCAAGGCCCTGATCTCCGACTTCAACCAGCTCTCGCGGCTGGGCAAGCTGTTCGGCGCGCTGCTGCCGGGCCTGGACCTCAAACCGGTCCTGGCCGAGCTCAAGGAGCGGGTGGCCGAGGAGCTCGACTACTTCAAGGAGGCCGAGGCCCAGCAGGCCTTCGCCGAGGAGTTCCGCGACGACCCCGACTTCCGGGTCCCGGCGGTCATCGCCGCCAACGAGCAGGTGCTGGTCACCGAGTGGATGACCGGGACCCCGCTGTCGAAGATCATCACCGACGGCACGCAGGAGGAGCGCAACCACGCGGGCCTGCTGTTCGTCCGCTTCCTGTTCTGCTCTCCGGCCCGGGTGGGGATGCTGCACGCCGACCCGCACCCCGGCAACTTCCGGCTGATGGAGGACGGGCGGCTCGGCGTGCTGGACTTCGGCGCCGTCAACCGGATGCCCGGCGGCCACCCGGTCGCCTTCGGCAGGCTCACCCGCATCTTCAACCAGGGCGACATGGACGCCGTCGTGCACGGGCTCCGCGCGGAGGGCTTCATCCGCCCGCACATCGAGGTGGACGTCGACGCCCTGCGGGCGTTCCTCGCACCGTACGTCGAGCCCACCCGCGTCGAGGAGTTCACCTTCAGCAGGGAGTGGCTGCGCGAGCAGGCGGCCAACGTGGCCGACCTACGGCCGAACAACGTGGTCCGCCAGCTCAACCTCCCCGCGTCCTACGTGCTGATCCACCGCGTTCACGCCGCTGGCGTGGGCGTGCTGTGCCAGCTCGGCGCGACCGCCAGGTTCCGGGACGAGGTAGTCCGCTGGGTCCCCGGCTTCGCCGACGACCCCGGCGCCCCTGAAACCACCCCTCTCGCCCTCGGCTAGCGGGACGCCCACGAACTCTGGCACCTCCACCCCGGTGAACGGCGGCGGACAACGCCCTAGCCGGCATGGGCCCGGCCGCCGCGGCCCTCGACGGCCCGCAGCGTCTGGTTGATGACGCAGCGGTCGATGCCCCGCCTGCAGTTGCCGTTGACGGTGTTGGTGAAGACGCTGACGCTCGACACCTGCTGGACACCGGCGAACGTGACGGCGCTGTTGGCAGCCGGAGCGTTCACGTTGCGCCGCCCGGTCGCGACCTGCCGTGCGGGGCTGCCGATGCTGGGCGAGCTCGAGGTGCCGGTGCCGCCGGTGCTCTGGGTCGCCCCGCGCCCGTGCTCACCGCCATGATCATTGCCGTGAGCGCGGGCATGAGCATGGACGTGCCGAACCGTCCGCAGGCCCGCAGGGAGCTGCGCGGCGCCGGCCGGCGACACGGCGAGAAACGGCAGGCCGGCGACGATCAGACCGGCGGCGACCAGACCGGTGATCTTGGTGGAGGGCGGCCGCCGTGCTCTGGTGGTCGGGCCGCGGAAATGTCTCGCTCTGTCGCTCATCCGCATCCCGTCCGCCGCTCGTCTGCCCACTCGGCCGCCACATGCCGTCGCTCCCGCCCGGCGTCGTCAGCGGCCGTCCGGCTCATACCCCGCGGCCCGGGGCACCTCCCGCGGCAGGCGCTCTGCTGCGCGGCCGATGACTCATTCTTTGCGGCAGGCCGGGTTAGATGCCCGATATGGGCGAAGGCCCGGGCCGGTCACCCCGGCCCGGGCCTTCTCTGTTCACTCTGCTCCGGTCACGGCGTCAGACGCGCGCCAGCGCGGACCGCAGCCGGCGGGACGCGCGCTCCACTTCCCGGCGCGCCTTCTCGACGCTCCTGACCCGGCCGGCGAGCCGCTCCTGCTCCGCCTCGCGGTGGAGGGTTCGTATTCGCTCGTGTACCAGTTCTTGATTCAGATACATGGTCGTCATGGGGGCGATGTTCATTTCGGTCGGTTTCCTTCCGGATTCGATGTCGTGCGGTTCAGGCGGCGACAGGGGTCTTGCGCGGGCGCCCACGGGGACGCTTGCGGGGGACGACGACCCCCCGCAGGATGAGCTCTCCGCCCCAGACGCCCCACGGCTCCTCGCGCTCCAGCGCGCGGGCCAGGCAGGCCTTCTGGATCGGGCAGCCGCCGCAGAGCGCCTTGGCGAACTCCACGTCCTCGGGAGACTCGGCGAACCACAGGTCGGGCTCGGTACGGCAGGGGATTTCGGCTTCGATCAGGTCCATGACCGGGGCCGCCATCTGCGTCACCTCTTCGAGTGTTTCTGGTCTGGTGTCCTCGTTGCGGGGTGTGGATTCGTGGCCGACAAACAAAAGGGCCGCGGATCCTGGTGCGGATCCGCGGCCCGGAGAGGGAGACCGGTCAGGGTATGACTGGTTCTCTCCAGGCGTGGTGCGGACCCTGGGCGGCGCCGCCGCGAGCGGCGGCGCGGATCTGCTCATCACCCATCGGCCGGTTCACGTACACCGGAAGGTGGGTGGGGGTGCTGTGGCCGGTCCGGCCGGCGAACGCGCCGAAGGCGGCCGAGCCCGCGACTCCGCTCACCGGAGCCAGGGCGGCGACGGCCTCGTCACGCCGCAGTTTCACCGGCGTTCCAGCCGGCGTGACAGTCGACGCGACAACGGCGGCCGGGCGCGCGGAGACGAGCCACAGCACACGGGACGTCGTCATGTTCCTCACTGGACTCACCTCCATTTCTCTGCGCTCTACTGTTCGTCGTGCGTCTCGGCCGGGCAGGAGCGTCCGGCTGACTTGTCCAAGACCCTAAACCGCCGCGACAGACCGGGCAACCTATTTTCTACCTGCGATTTTCACGACTTCGTGACACGAGGATGTGGCTCCGGCGACACCCGGATCAGGCACTCCTGGACCACGGAGACGACGAGCTCCCCCGAGGCGCTGAACATCTGCCCGCGGGCGAGCCCTCGCGCCGCCCCGGACCAGGGCGACTCCTGGGCGTACAGCAGCCAGTCGTCGGCCCGGAAGGGCCGGTGGAACCACATGGCGTGGTCCAGCGACGCGCCGGACACGGCGGAGGACCCCCAGGCCAGCCCGTGCGCCAGCAGCACGGTGTCCACCAGTGTGAAGTCACTGGCGTACGCCGCGAGCACGATGTGCAGCAGCGGGTCGTCGGGCAGGTCGGCGTCGTACCGGAACCAGACGCGGTTCTCGGGGGTGACCAGGCTCGGGTCCTTGGCCGCCTCCCAGGGCAGCGCGTTGACGTACCGGACGTCGACCGGGCGCGGCTTCGACAGCAGGTCGCGCCACCCCGGCTCGTCGCCGAAGACGTCGCGCATCCGCTCCTGGAAGGTCGGCAGCGTCTCGGGGGCCGGCGCCTCCGGCATCCGGGCGGCCTGGTGGCTCACGCCCTGTTCATCGACGTGGAACGACGCCGACATCGAGAAGATCGCCTTGCCGTGCTGGATGGCCGTGATGCGCCGGGTGGTGAACGACCGGCCGTCCCGCACCCGCTCCACGTTGTAGACGATCGGCACGGCGGGGTCGCCCGGCCGGATGAAGTAGGCGTGCAGCGAGTGCACCATCCGGTCGCCCGGCACCGTGCGCCCGGCCGCCACGAGCGCCTGCGCGGCCACCTGGCCGCCGAAGACCCGCTGGAACCGCTCCTCCGGGCTGCGCCCCCGGAAGATGTCGAGCTCGATCTGCTCCAGGTCGAGCAGGTCCAGCAGCTCCTTCAGGGCCGAGTTCACGGGAGGCCTCCAGCTCAGGCGGGGGAATACTCGCCGGTAACACTACCGTCGCCGCGGCACAGCCCCAGGACCGCGTCGCCGTACCGCTCAAGTTTGACGCGCCCGATTCCCGCGATCGCGAGCAGGTCCTCCTCGGCGGTGGGCACCCGCTCCGCGATGGCCTGCAGGGTGACGTCCGTGAAGACGACGTACGCGGGGACCTTGGCCTCCTTCGCCGCCGTCGTCCGCCACGCCTTGAGCCGTTCGAGCAGCGCCTCGTCGTAGTCGGCCGGGCAGGTCGCGCACCGGCCCAGCTTCTGCTCGGCGGCGACGGACAGCGTCTTGCCGCAGATCCGGCAGTGCAGCGGCACCGCCGCCGCGCGCCTGCCCTTCCCCCCGCCGCTTGGCCGCTCGGCCCGGCTCACGCTCGCCGTACGCGGGGAGAGGCCGTCGAGGAACCGGGACGGCCTGCGGGCGCGCCGCCCGCCGGGCGACCTGGCGAGGGCCCACGACAGGTGCAGGTGCTCGCGGGCCCGGGTGACCCCGACGTAGAGCAGCCGCCGTTCCTCCTCGACCTGGTCCGGCGTCTCCGCGTAGACGATCGGGACCATGCCGTCGGTGAGGCCGACGAGGAAGACCGCGTCCCACTCCAGGCCCTTGGCGGCGTGCAGCGAGGCGAGCGTCACGCCCTCGACCGGCGGCGCGTGCTGCTCGGCCGCCCTGCGCTCCAGTTCGCCGACGAAGCGGGGCAGGTCGGCGCCCTCGGCCGCCATGTCCTCGGCGAGGTCGGCGAGGGCCTTGAGCGACTCCCACTTCTCCCTCGCCTTGCCGCCTCCGGGCGCTTCCGCGGTGAGCCCGATGCCCGAGAGGATCGCGTGCACGGCGGGCGCCAGCGGCTCCTCGCCCGCCGACCGCGCGGCGCCGCGCAGCAGCACCACGGCCTGGCGCACCTCGGGGCGCTCGAAGAACCGCTCCGCCCCGCGCAGCAGGTAGGGCACGCCGGAGTCGTTGAACGCCTGCTCGTACGCCTCCGACTGGGCGTTGACCCGGAACAGCACCGCGATCTCGCGGGTGGGCACGCCGTCGGCCATCAGCTTCTTGACGGTGAGCGCGACGCCGAGCGCCTCGGCCTGCTCGTCGTCGTACTCGGTGAAGACCGGTTCGGGGCCGTCCGGCCGCTGGGCGACCAGTTCCAGCCGGTGCCGCGAGCGGGCCATGACCCGGTTGGCCAGCGTGACCACCTGCGGCGTCGACCGGTAGTCGCGCACCAATCGGATCACCGCCGCCGAGGGGTGCTCGACGGCGAAGTTCGTCAGGTAGTGGGGCGTCGCGCCGGTGAACGAGTAGATCGTCTGGTTGGGGTCGCCCACCACGCACACGTCGTCGCGCCCGCCGAGCCACGTGTCGAGCAGCAGCTTCTGCAGCGGGTTGACGTCCTGGAACTCGTCGACCACGAAGTAGCGGTACTGCTGGCGGATCTGCGCCGCGACCTCCCGGTGCTCGGTCATCACGGCCGCGGTGAGCTCCAGGATCGTCTCGAAGTCGATCAGGTTCCGCTGGCGGCGCACACTCTCGTAGCCCTCGTACAGCCGCGCGACCTCCTCGGGCGCGATCGGCGGGGTGCGCCGCGCCTTGACGGCGGCGGCCGGGTAGTCCTCCGGGGCGACCTGGGTGACCTTCGCCCACTCGATCTCGCTCGCGACGTCGCGCAACTCGCCGCGCTCGGGGTTCCTGCGCAGCCGCCGGGCCGCCTCGATCAGCAGCGGCAGCTTCGACTCGACCACCTGCGGCGGGTCGCCGCCGATCACCCGGGGCCAGAAGTAGCTGAGCTGGCGCAGGGCCGCCGCGTGGAACGTGCGGGCCTGCACCCCCGGCGCGCCGAGCCGGCGCAGCCGCTGCTTCAACTCGCCCGCCGCACGGGTCGTGAAGGTGACCGCGAGCACCCCCTGCGGATCGACGACCCCCGTGTGCACGGCGTACGCGATGCGGTGGGTGATGGCACGGGTCTTGCCGGTGCCCGCGCCCGCGAGCACGCACACCGGTCCGCGCACCGCCTGGGCGACCTCGCGCTGCTCGGGATCCAGACCGTCGAGGACGTCCAAGGAGCCGCTCCCAACATGCGTGGCGGACGTTGTTACTGGCATCATCCTTGCAGCAGCAGACCGAGCGTGTCCCATTGACCGGTCGGGGCACGACGCGACAGCGACGCGACATGGACGCGACATCGGGGAGGATGACGCCGTGGGAACCGCGGTCCGAACTGCCATGGGCATGGGCGCCGCCGCCCTCGCCGCGCTGATGCTCACCTCGCCCGGCGCGCGGGCCGCCACCGTGGCCGCCGCCCCCGCCGGCAACCCCGCACCCCAGCCGTCGGCCACTCCGGTCCCGTCCGCCTCCCCGGTGTCGTCCGCGTCGGCCACGCCGTCGGCGCCGCCGACGCCCTCCGCTAGCGCCTCGCCTTCGGCGTCTCCCACGCCGCCCGCCGGGGCGAGGATGCACACCTACTCGTACGGCCCGCACCCCCGCCAGATCATGGACGTGTGGTGGCATCCCACCGGCCCGCGGCGTCCCGCCGTGTTCGTCGTCCACGGCGGCTGGTGGTCGGGGGGCGACAAGAAGTACATGACGTCGGTCACCCGCTACTACGTCCAGCAGGGCTACACCGTCGTCAACCTCGACTACCGCCTGTCCGGCGACGCGCCGTGGCCGGCCCAGCGCACCGACGTCCTGTCCGCGGTCGCCGCCGTCCGCAGGCACCCGGCCCTCTTCAACACCGACCCCGGGCGCTACGTGCTCCTCGGGTTCTCCGCCGGGGGCCACCTCGCCGCCGCCGTCGGCACCTACGGCGACGGCCGGCCGGGCCTGCGCGGGGTCGTCGGGATCTCCCCGCCCGTCTCGCCGCTCTCGGCGTACGAGGACGGCACCGCGGCCGGCACGTTCGACCAGCGCAAACTGCGCCGGGCCGCGGTACGGCTGGCCGGAGGCTGCTCCCCGGCCCGGTGCCCGCGTGTCTGGTCGAGCATGGAGGTGCCGTTCCACGCCACCCCCGGCGACGCGCCGATGCTCGCGGTCCACTCGGCCGACGAGTTCGTGCCGCCGTACCAGAGCGAGGTGCTCAAGGAGTCGCTGGAGAACGTCGGGGTCCCGATGACCGTCAAGACGATGGCCGGCACCTTCCACAGCGCGCCGCTCTACCGTGAGCCCGGGGTCGCCGAGACCGTCCGGGCGTGGATCGCCGCCCGGCTGGCGCAGCCGGCCCGCTGACCGGAGGACCGGCGAGGAACCGGGAACAGCCGGGGCGTCCGCGATGTTGCCATGACTGCTCAATCAACGCGTTGCCCCACGAAGCTGCCCGGGAAAGGGACGAAGATGGCGCTCACGGTTTACACCACGAGCTGGTGCGGCCCCTGTAAGCGACTGAAGAGCCAGCTCACGCGGGAGGGCATCGCCTACAGCGAGGTCGACATCGAGCGCCACCCGGACGCCGCCGAGTTCGTAATGAGCGTGAACAACGGCAACCAGGTCGTGCCGACCGTGGTCACCGACTGCCACACCATGACGAACCCCTCGGTCGCCGAGGTCAAGCGGCACCTCCAGGGCGCCTGCTGACGACCTACCAGCCGGTGTCGGGGATCGGCCCTCCGTACCAGGTCTCGATCATCCGCCGGGCGATCGAGACCTCGGTCGGCAGGAGCAGCTCACCCGACCGCACCTGGGCCGCGAGCTCCTCCCGGGACAGCCAGCGGGCCTCGGCGATCTCGTCCAGGTCGGGGCGCAGGTCGGTCGTGACGGCGCGGGCGAAGAAGCCGAGCATCAGGCTGCGCGGGAAAGGCCAGGGCTGGCTGCCCAGATAGCGGGGGGTGACGACGGCGATGCCGACCTCCTCCAGGACCTCGCGCACCACCGCGTGCTCCAGCGACTCGCCGGGTTCGACGAACCCGGCGAGCACCGACATCCGGTTCGCCGGCCACGCCGGGCCGCGCGCCAGCAGTACGCGGCCCTCGTCGTCGTGGACCAGCATGATCACGGCGGGGTCCACGCGGGGGAAGTGCTGACTGCCGTCACGCGGGCACACCCGCATGTGCCCCGAGGCCGTCACGTTCGTGGGGCCGCCGCACCTGGGGCAGAACTCGTGGGTGGCGTGCCAGGCCTCCAGGGCCACCGCGTAGACGAGCAGCCCCGCGTCGCGGTCGTCGAGCAGCACCGCGGCCTCCCGTAGGCCCACCGTGTCACCGGCGCCCTGGGCGGGCTCGGGCAGCGGCGCGTTCACCGCGAAGTAGGGCACGCCGTCCTCGTCCACGCCGAGGAGATAACGCGTGCCCTCCGGCGCCTCCGCCGGAGAGGTGAGCACCAGCGCCGCGCCGTCGGTGAAACGGCGGATCAGCGTGCGGCCGTCCTGGACGAGGAGGACCCTCGTCTTCTCCGCCTCCCAGGCCTGCCGCAGCCACTCCTCGTCGCCGCGCAGGGCCGCCGACCGGTCGATGGCGCTCCGCGCGAGGAGCAGGGGGCCGAGCAGTCCGTCCGCGATTTCCACCCCGTCATCCTTCCACTGGCGCCGCCGCGGCAATCTCCCCGTCAAGCCCGTTCCCCGCGCCACCGCGCTAGGATGCACTCACTTAGGTTAGCCTTACCTATCGGAGGGCCGGTGCGGCTGTACCTCACCACGCTCAACCCGACCGACTCGGTGACCGGCGGTTTCCTTCCCGCCGCGACCGCGCTGGGCTGGGACGTGACGATACTCACCGACCGACCTGATCGGTATGCCGGGTACCCGGGATGCGAGGTCGTCGCGGCCGACGTCCGCGACGCCAGGGCCGTGATCGACGCCGTCGCCGCCCGTCACCCGCCTGGCGTGATCTTCTCGAACTCCGACCACCTCCAGGCCCCCGCCGCGCTCGCCGCCGAGTATTTCGGCCTGCCGGGCAAGGACTGGCGGGCCTGCGTCACCGCCAAGAACAAGGCGCTGACCCGCCGCGCCCTCGCCGCCGTGGAACCGGTCAGGTCCGTACGGATCCCTCCCGGCGGCGACCTGCCGCTCGACCTGCCGTACCCGGTGGTGGTCAAACCCGCGCTCGGCGTGGCGAGCGAGGACGTCGTGCTCGTGGACGGCCCGGACGCGCTGCGCGCGGAGGTGGCGGAGATCCGGGAGCGCCGCCCGGCCGAGGTCCTGGTGGCCGAGGAGTTCCTGGACGGGCCGGTGCGCACGCTGGAAACCCTCGGTGACGGTGGCGGCGGCGTCCGTGGCGCCGGTCGTGACGCCGGTCGTGACGCCGGTCGTGAGTCCGGCGGCGGCCGGCACAGCGGTGGCGGGGGTGTGCGGCGGGTCCTCGGCGGGTTCGCCACCACGCTCGGCCCGCCGCCGCGATTCATCGAGGAACGCCTGGACTGGCGGCCCCCGGACGCCGGGCATCTCCCCCATCTGAACGCCGCGCTGGACGCCGTGGGCGTCGGCTTCGGCGTGTGCCACACCGAGTACGCCGTCACCCGGGACGGCCCGCGGATCATCGAGATCAACTATCGGCTCATCGGCGACAACTGCGACTTCCTGCTGGCCGACCTCCTCGGCGTGCCCCTGCACGAGTGGATCCTGCGGATCCACGCCGGCGAGCCCCTCTCCGCGTTCGACCTCGCCGCGTTCGACCTCGACGCGTTCGACGCCGGTGCGTTCGGCACGGACGGCCCGCGCCCGGCGTACGGGTCCGTGGTGAGCCTCGTGGCCGAGCGCTCCGGCACGGTCACCGCCGCGCCGCCGGACCTTCCCGCGCCGGACCTCCCCGCGCTGAGCCTTTCCGCGCCGGACGCCGGGGACGGCGTACGGCTGTGGCACCGGGCGCTGCGCGAGGTCGGCGATCACGTGGAGGTGACCGGGACCAACCGCGACTACCTCGGCCTGCTCCGCGCCGTCGGCCCGGACCGGGAGCGCGTCGACGCCGCCGTGGACGCGTTCCGGAAGGAGCACCCTTGGGTGCTCGCATGACCGCGGAGCGCTATCTCGCCGCCCGGGTGCTCGACGCGCTGCTGCGGGAGGACTACGGCGGCATCTCCTCCCGGGTGACCCGCGACCGGGACGGCGTCGCGATCGTCCTCGCCTCGGGGCGGCGGGCCGGCCTCACGCCGGGCAGCCCGTTCCAGGACTTCTCGACGGCCCCGGACGAGCGCCTGAGCCTGGCCGAGGTGCTGGACACGCTGCGGGAGGTCGCCGACCCGGCCGACGCCGAGGGGGTCGCCGCCTTCGCGCGGGAGTGCCGCGAGACGCTCGCGGCCCTGGCGGCCCGGCACCGGCTGCGCGGCGAGGTGGACCGGCGGCTGCGCGGGCGGGACGGGCTGATCCGCTACGAGTCGCTGGCCGCCTCGGTGGACCACCCGCTCTATCCGACGGCCCGCTGCCGCCTCGGCGTCTCCCCCGGCGACCTCCCGTCGTACGCGCCGGAGTTCGCCCCCGAGTTCGCGATGCGCTGGACGGCGGTGCCCCGGGAACTCGCGACGCTGTCGCGGCCGGAGCCGCCCGAGTGGTGGCCCCGGCCCGGCGACGTGGGGCTGCCGCCCGGCCTCGCTCGCACGCACGTGCTGTTCCCCGTACATCCCCTGGCAGAGCCGCTCGTGGCGGGGCTTCCCGGGGCGGTGCCCGAGCTTTCCGGGCTGGTGCCGGGGCGGCGTCCGTACCTGGTCGTGCGGCCGACCCTGTCGATGCGGACGGTCGAGGCCGGCCCGCGCGTCCATCTCAAGGTGCCGCTGCCCACCAGCACGCTCGGCCTGCGCAACCGCAGGTCGATCAAGCCGGGAACACTGCTTGACGGCGCGCTGGCCGAGTCGCTGCTGCGCCGGATCCTGCTGCGCGAGCCCGCCCTGCGCGCCACGCTCGCCGACGAGCAGACGTACGGGCACGCGGGGCACGAATACCTGGGCTGGCTGGTGCGTGGGCTGCCCGAGGGGGAGATCGTCCCGGTCGCGGCCCTCCTCGCGCCGCTGCCGGACGGGGACGGCCGGCTCGTCGCGCACGAGGTGGCCGGGCGGCACTACGGCGGCGACGTGCGCGCGTTGCTCGACGACTACCTCGCGGCGCTGTTCGCCTGGAACGTCACACTCTTCGTGCGGTACGGCGTCGCACTGGAGGCCCACCAGCAGAACCTGGCCCTGCTGTTCGGCGACGGGCCCATGCGGCTGCTGGTCAAGGACAACGACGGGCTGCTCGCCTCCCCCGGGCGGCTGCGGGCCGCCGGGCTGGACGCGCCGGAATTCGACGACGCGCGCATGCTGACCGACGACCCCTACGCGCTCGCCGACGTCTTCGTGACGATCACGCTGCACCTGGCCGCCATGGCGGTGGCCCACGGCCTGCTGCCCCACTCCGGCGCCGCGCCGGTCCGGCGGGCGCTCACTGCGGCGCTGGAGCCGTACGGGGACGACCCGATGGCCCGGCTGCTGCGGGCCCGCACGCTCGACGCCGCCCGCCTCACCGGCAAGTCGATGGTGGTCGCCGGGACGCTCGTCGCCAAGGAACGCACCGGGGCCCGGGACGTCAACAAGTTCTACGGCACGACCGGCCCCAACTATC
Organism: Microbispora sp. H10670; assembly: GCF_014161385.1. Lineage (NCBI taxonomy): Bacteria > Bacillati > Actinomycetota > Actinomycetes > Streptosporangiales > Streptosporangiaceae > Microbispora > Microbispora sp. H10670. Next base: position 47,344 of record NZ_JABBWW010000013.1, read on the forward strand.
TGAGAGGCGCCCGCGCCGTCGACCCCACAGCTGCGGATCTCACAGCTTCGGATCTCGCAGCCGAGGAGACCGCGCTGGGGGCGCTGCTGCGCTGCTGGCTGCGTGAGGTCGGCGGCCCACGCGGCGACGTGCGCGCCGCCGGGCCGCATCTGACGCTCCGATTGGCCGGGACGCCGGTGCGCGTCCGCGCACGCGGGGGCATCGCCCTGCGATTCGACGGCCCGCCCGAATACCTGGCCGAGGGGCGGTGGCGGCCCCTCGGCCTGCCCTCCCTCCTCGCCCTCGTGGAAGGCGATCTCGACGGCGGCAACGAGGAGTTCGCCGACCAGGTCCGCGCCGGGCGCGACGCGACGGCCGCGATCCTGGCCGCCCGCGAGCGGGCCGCCCCGCCCGCCGACCCCTGGCTCGCCTCCGAGCAGGCCCTCGTGGCCGGGCACCCGTTCCACCCCGCGCCGAAGGCACGCGCGGGTGACGGCTGGCTGGACCACGCGCCCGAGGCGCACGCGCGGTTCGCGCCGCGGCTGCTCGGGGTGCGCGCCGACCTGGTGGCTCAGGAGGGCGACACGACAGCACTGGACGGCTTCGGCGAGGCGCCGCCGGGCTACCTGCCGCTGCCCGCCCATCCGTGGCAGCTCCGCCTGCTGGCCGCCGAGCTGCGGGAGCCGCTCGCGGACGGGCGGCTCGTGGACCTCGGGCCCGGCCCTCGCATGGTCGTGCCCACGTCCTCGGTCAGGACCGTTTACGACCCCGGGGCCGGCGTGTGCCTGAAGTTCAGCCTGGACGTGCGGATCACCAACTGCGTGCGCAAGAACGCGTGGTACGAGCTGGCCGGCGCGGTGGAGCTGACCCGGCGGCTCGCCCCCGTCTTCGAACTGCTGGACAGACGCTTTTCCGGCACGCGCTGGCTGCCCGAGCCCGGTTACCGGTCGGCCGCGCTCGGCACGCGGCTGCTCGAAGGACTCTCGGTGATCGTCCGTACCGGGCCGTGGGCCGTGTGCGGGCCGGGAGTCACCCCGGTCCTCGCCGCGGCCCTGGCCGCGGGCGGCGAAGGGGTGCCGAAGGCCGTCCTGGCCCGCCGGGCGGCCGATCCGGTCGCCTGGTTCGAGGCATACGTCGAGCGTGTGGCATACCCGGTGCTCGACGCGTACGTCCGGCACGGCGTCGTGCTCGAACCGCACGTGCAGAACGTGCTCGTCGGGTTCGACGCGGACGGCCTGCCCGCCGAGGTCGTCTTCCGCGACCTGGAGGGCACCAAGCTGGTCACCGGCCGCCACGACCTGACCGGCCTGCCGGGCGAGGTCGCGGGCTCCCTGTCGTACGACGCCGGGCGCGGCTGGGACCGGGTGGCCTACTGCCTCTTCGTCAACCATTTGGCGGAGGTCGCCGCCACAGTGGCCGCCGCAGTGGCCGACGCGGTGGCCGACGCGGTGGCCGACGCGGTGGCCGACGCGGTGGCCGACGCGGTGGCCGACGCGGTGGCCGACGCGGCGACGGACCGGACGGCGGACGCGGGGGACGGCCGTCTCCTGCGGGACCTGTGGGCCGCCGCCCGCGCATCCCTGGAGCGCTACGTCGCCGGCCACGCACCCGACCACGCCGCCGGGCTCGTTGCCGGTTTCGACGCCCTCGCGCCGCTGACCCGGCTGCTGGCGGGGGCACCGTTGCCCGCCAAGGCGAACCTCACCGTGCGGTGGGCGAGGGCGGCCGACCGGGAGGCCGGATACGTGCACGTCGCCAACCCGCTCGCACCGTCCGGGCCCCGCCTCGGCCCGCTCTGGCCCGAGCCGACCCACGCCAGGGGGCGCGGATGAGCCTGGACATCCCATCGGGCGTGCGGCAGATCGCCGAATCGCTGGACGACGTGCCCGCCTACGTCTACGACCTCGCGGGACTCTCGCGCCACGCGGCGGCCGTACGGGCCGCCCTGGCGGGGACCGAGCTCTGCTACGCCGTGAAGGCCAACCCCGACCCCGAGGTGCTGCGTGCGCTCGCGCCGTACGCGGACGGGTTCGAGGTCTCCTCCGGCGGCGAGTTCGAGCACGTCAGGGCGCTGCTGCCGGACGCCCGGCTGAGCTTCGGCGGGCCGGGCAAGACCGGCGCGGAGCTGGCCCTGGCCCCCTCGGCACACCGGTGGCACGTCGAGAGCCCGGCCGAACTGCGGCGCCTGCGCGGCCCGGCGGACGTGCTGCTGCGGGTCAACCTCGACGTGCCCGTCACCGGCGCGGCCCTCGCGATGGGCGGCGGCGCCACGCCGTTCGGCATGGACCCGGACGGCGTCGCCGAATGCCTCGCCCTGCTCGGCCATCCCGCCCCCGGCGACGCCGCCTCACCCGGCCTTCCAGGGATGCGCCCAGACGAGCTGTCGGGGTCCCCGCCAAGTCCTGTCTCGGCCGACGTCTCAGGCGGCCTCTCAGGCGAGCCGAAGGGGCGGGGGGCGCTGCGGCTGAAGGGCGTCCACGCCCACCTCGCGAGCGGCCTGGCCGCCCCCGACCTGCTCACCCTCGCCGAGGCCGTGCTCGCGTACGGCAGAAGCCTGGGCCTGCGGGAGTTCAACCTCGGCGGCGGAATGGCCGTCTCCTACACCCGTCCCGAAGAGCGGTTCGACTGGGCGGCGTACGGCGCGGGCCTGCGGGCGCTCGCCCGGCCGGGCGAGACGCTGCGCGTGGAACCGGGCCGGGCCCTGACCGCCTACTGCGGGTGGTACCTGACGACCGTGCTCGACGTGAAGCGAGTCCACGGGGAACGCTTCGCCGTGCTCTCCGGCGGCACCCACCACCTGCGGACCCCCGTGACGAAGGGACACGACCAGCCGTTCGCCGTGCTGCCCCGAAGCGGGGAGGGCGAGGACGACCCGGTGACCCTCGTGGGACGGCTCTGCACCCCCAAGGACGTCTTCGCCCGCCGCGTCACCGCCGCACTCGCCGTCGGCGACGTCGTCGCCTTCGCGATGGCCGGCGCGTACGCCTGGAACATCTCCCACCACGACTTCCTCATGCACCCGAAACCCGAGTTCCACTACCTGCGCTGAGGGCCGAGAACCTTCGCGGAGTCGGCGAGGCGGGCCGCGTTCCTCAGGCGCTCACGTCGACCACGACGCGAACCGTGGCCTGGTCCGTCTCCGTGGTGCGGACCGTGAGAACGGCCTGCCAGCGACCCGGGAACGGCAGGTTCAGCTGGCCGATGTAGTGCCCGCCGGCGCCCTGGAGCTCCACCGGGATCGGCCCGAGGTCCCGGTCCGGGAGGGTCATGGCGGCATGCACCTCCGGCACGTTGAGCGGCGCGCCGTTCGGGTCGAGCACCGACAGGTGCAGCTGCGCCGGCCCCACCTTGGGCGGAAATACCACGAGCAGCACCGCACCGCGCGAGTGGGGGCCGGAGCCGGCCGAGAACGGCACGGGTGTGGGCACGGCCGGCACCGGCGCCACTCGATTCGCGGGCACCGCCGTATTCGCGGGCGCCGCCGTCGAGCGGTGCTCGGCGTACGCCACGCGGGCCGGCTCCATGGCGACCAACGCGGCGGACAGGCCCAGCACGACGGCGCCCACCGCCGTCTCGGTCAGCAGCCGCCGGTAGAACGCGTAGAGCTGGTGCGGGTCAGGGCCACCGCGGCGCCGGTTGCCGCCCGCGCCGTAGTGGCGGGCGACCCATCCCCGGGCGGCGGCGCCGAACGCGACCAGCACGACCACGAGGGCGACCTTCGCCAGCAGAACCCGGCCGTACGCGGTGGCGAACAGCGTCGGCGGCGACCCGACCTGCCGCCATGCCTGGAACAGGCCGGTGGCGACCATGAGCGCCACGCACACCAGCGCCGTGTGCGAGAACCGGGGCACCGCCACGCGCAGGGTGACGGCGTCGCGGGTCGGCACGTGCGTCATGGCGAGCGCGACGAGCCCCCCGAGCCAGACCGAGCCGGCGACGAGGTGCACGACGTCGACCGGCACGGCGAACCCGCCGGCCTCGCCCGACACGCTGTGGTTCGCGATGCTCCAGGTCACGGCGAGCGCCGCGGCGGCCGCGAGCACCGCCGCCGCGGCCGTCCACCGTGTGCGGCGGTCCGGCGCGTCCGGGTAGCGGTTCAGCAGCCAGACGAGCGCGGGCACCGCGGCGAGCAGCAGAGCGACGCGAATCCCGAGGGCACGGCCCAGGCCGGTGGCCCACGTCGTGGACAGCAGCCGCGGGTCGAAGGCGCCCGCCACATCGCCGTCGGCCACGTACGGCCCGTACAACAGGCCGCAGGCGATCGCGGCGGCGAGGCTGGCGCCCCAGCCGGCCCACAACACCCGCCGGGCCAGCCGTCGCCGCGCACCGGCCGGCCAGCACCACGCCAGGTAGAACGCGGTGCCGAGCAGCACGGCGAACCCTGCGAACGCGGCCCACCGGGCGGCGCCGTACGCCGTCGCGGCATCGCCGGAACGATCGCCCGAGGGCGTGACGGCGGCCGGGCGGCTGCCCGGCGTACCGACGGTGAACGTGTAGGCGCCCTGCACCGGGTGGCTGTCGGAGGACACCACCCGCCACGAGACGGTGTAGACGCCGTCGGCGAGTTTCCCGTTCAGCGGGGCCTCCACCGACGTGTCGTCGCCCACGCGGTGGACCGGTGCGCCGATGCCGATGCGGGCGCCGTCCGGGCCGAACAGCCGCAGGCCGTCCGGCGGCACGGTCACCGGGTCGGTGAACTGCAGCAGCAGCGTCCGAGGGGAATCCTGGTAGATCTGGCCGTTGGCCGGCGCGGCGTCGACCAGTTCCGCGTGCGCCCAGGCAGGGCTCGCCACCACGAGGGACACGGCGGTGGCGAACCCTGCGAGGAGGACGGCGAGCCCTGCGCCGCGCGTCCTGGTGAGGGTCATCGCGAGAGCCGCGCCGCGGTGTCCGCCTCCGCGAGCGGCGCCGAGGCCGGCGCCGGGGTGCGCCGGCGCAGCCCGGTCGCGGCCGCCGTCAGCAGCGCGAGGGCGCCGAGCGCGAGGCCGGCCCAGCCGAGCAGGCGAGCGACGCCGTCGCCGGTGGGGGTGGCCGCGGCGGCCGCGGCGGGCGCAGCGGGCGCGGCGGGCGCAGCGGGCGCGTTGGCCTGCGCGTCCGCCGGCTTGACGTCGATCATCGGCGCCGGGTGTTCGGGCCGTGGCGCGCCGGCCTCCGGGATGTCGATCCAGCGGACGACCTCACCGTCGCTGTAGGTCTGCAGCGCTTTGAACACGAGCTGGCCGGGCGTGGTGGGCAGCGGACCGAGGGACACCTCGAAGAGCTGGAACTCGCCGGGCTTGATGGCGCCGCCCTCCCACACGATGCCCGTGACGGCCTTGTTGGCGGCCTCCTCGTCGTCGTCGTGCCCGGCGGACGCGGCGTTCGGCAGTTGCCGGGTGGCGACAGTGGCCTTCCAGCCCGGGACGGGACGCAGGGAGACGCTGGTGAGCTGGGCGTTCTCCGGGAAGACGACCTCGACGCGGGTCGTTTTCGCGTCCGCGCGCTCGTCGGGCACCTTGAACGCGAACGTGCCGTAGCCGCCGGTGGTGGCGACCGAGGGGGAAACGGTGACGTGGGCCCACGCCGGCGAGGTGGGGGCGAGCAGGACGGCGACGCCGGCGACGAGCGTCGCGGCGACGACACGGATGGGCTTCATGCGCGGACTCCTTGCGCGTATCGGTATGTGGAGCCCGTGCCGGTCAGGTGCGCTCACGGCTGACCGGCACGGGTTCGGAGGCGGGTTCAGCCGGCGATTACGGCGTTACATTGATGATCGTCACGAGGCCGATCATGCCGTTGGGTCCCTCGGAGTGGGAGAAGATGTGGCAGTGCAGCAACCACTTCCCGGGCTCTTTGGGCTGGAACACGATGTCGTACGTCTGTCCGACGCCGACGTTGAGCGTGTCCACGGTGTACGGTGAGGCGAGCTTGTTGCCGTCCTGGGCCACGACCTGGAACGGCACCCCGTGCAGGTGCATCGGGTGGATCATCTCGGGGCCCGTGCCGATCAGCCGGACGTGGACCTTCTGGTTGACCGCCGCCGTCAGCGGCACGGTCGCCGGGTACGACTTGCCGTTGAAGGTGAACCCGTTGGAACCGTCGCCGATCTCGATGGTGTAGTGCTTGTCGGCGGCGATGTCGCCCAGCGTCGGGGTCACCAGGAGCGCGCCGTAGAGGCCCCGGCCGACCTGGCCGCCACCCATGTGCGAGTGGTACCAGTGCGTGCCGGTGGACTTGGCGGTCCACTCGTACGTGTAGGTGTTGCCGGGCATGATGTGCGGCTGGGTGATGTCCGGCACGCCGTCCTGCGCGTTCGGCAGTTGCATGCCGTGCCAGTGCACCGCCGTGTGCTCCGGCAGGTCGTTCTGCACGATGACCCGCACCTGGTCGCCCTCGTTGACCTTGATGGTGGGGCCGGGCACTATGCCGTTGAACGTGTACGCCTGCTTCACCACCCCGGGCGAGACCTCCCAGTCGGTCTGCGACATGCACAGCTTGAACACCTTGACAGTGCCGACCAGGCTGTAGGCGGCCAGCCGGGTGCCATCGCCCTGGTCGGCGCCGAGGGCCGGGTTGTCGCAGGGCGCGGAGCCGGGCGGCGGCGTCGTCGGAGTGACGCTCGGGCTCGGGCTCGTGCCCGGGCTGCCGCTCGGCGACGGGCTCGCGCTCGGTGAGCGGGACGGTGACGGGCTCGCGCTCGGCGACCGGGACGGCGACGGCGACGGCGACGGCGGTGCCGTTCCGGCGTTGATGATGCCGGTCATGTACGGGTGGAAACTGCAGTAGTAGTTGTACGAGCCGGCGGTGGCGACGGTGACCATGAAGCTCGCCCCGGGCGGCAGGTCCGGGGACGTGAAGTCGCCGCGGATGGCGTGGACGGTACCGTCTGTCTCCTGGTTGACGAACGTGACCGTGTCGCCGGGTGCCAGCGTGAGCACGTCCGGCGTGAACGCGAAGTTCTTGATCGCGATCGTGTGGTTCGTCGCGCCCGCGGCCTTCGGCGCGAACAGTGCCGCGCCGGGGACCAGGATCGAGAGCGCGATCACGCCGATCAGCATCAGCCGCCGTACCGGTGGCGAGGCGTCGGAGAGGGCGCGCCGGAGGGCCGCGAAGGGCTCCGGCGCGGTCGTATCAGACATGGGTGTACTTCCTCGTCTACTGTGGGATGCACGCGCCCACGTGTCGGCGGCCGAATGGACCGGCGTGGGTGGTGCGCGATCGGGGGCCCTGGTCAGGGGGAGGGACCGTCCGCTTTACGGTCCCTCCCCCGCAGTACGGGCCCGCAGTTACTCGCAGACCCCCTGGTTGATGGGGTTGAGCTGGGCACACGTGAGCTGGTCCGCCATCTCCGGCGTGGCGTTCTGCACCCAGCCGTTGTAGACGATCGGATAGGGCAAGACGCCCTGCCCGCCCATGCCGTTGTAGCCGGTCACGACGTCGTCCACGGCGGTGCCCGCGGCCGAGTCGAGAACCATCTTGCCGACGATTGTGGAGTCGGCGGGGCTGCCGTCGCCGTTGGGGTCGGGGTCGATCACGGCGAGGGTGTTGGCGAACTTGCTCGACACGTAGGCGTAGTAGCCGCCGCCGCGCTTGGCACCGAAGTTGATGCCGTGGCAGCCGGAGTCGCACGGCAGGTACTTGATGACCTTGTCGGTCTTGGTGTCGATGACGGCGATGTTGCTCGTGAGCGTGTTCGCCACGAACGCCACGTTGCCGTCAGGGCTGACCGGGATCTGGATCGGCAGGCCGCCGAAGCCCCCGGTCGTCGCCCCGGTCACCATGTCGTAGTTCGCCCACAGGTTGATGGACTTGTAGCCGACCTTCGTGCCGCTGTCGGAGTGGCACGCCGGCCCGTCCAGCGAGATGCAGGAGACGCTCTGGCCGAGGAAGTTGGCCACGTAGTACTTCGAGGAGTCCGGCATCATGCCGGTCGCGATGGGCAGCTGCTCGGTCTGCACCTCCTGGATCGAGCCCGACGGCACATCGACGATCGTCGAGTTGTTGTGGTTGACGTTCGGCGTGACCATGGTGTGCCCGTCGGCGCTCATCCAGTGCGCGTGCGGGTGGGCCGGTGTCTGGCCGGGACCCTGCACCAGGATGCGTCTGTCGATCTGCGTGGCACCCGGACTCAGTTCGACCACCGCGTTGCCGGCGTTGATGGCGACGTGGAGCTGGTCGGTGTCGGTCCGGGTCATCACATGGGATGGGTCCGGGCCGACCTGGATAGTTCGCACGAGCTTGCCCGTGGTCCGGTCGAACACGGTCAGGCGGTCGGAGAACCATTCCGTCTGATAGATGTACTTTCCGGCGCGATCCGACCACATATTGTGCGGGTTGTTGAGGTTGATCTGTGGCAGCGCCACCTTCCGGTCCACGGTCCAGTTCTGCACGTCGACCTTGGTCGCCGCGCCGGACTTGACCTTGCCGGCGTACTGCTCCATCTGGGTGTCGACCCAGAGCTCACCGACGCCGGGCGTGCTCGGCCGCTGGGTGAGCGCGGGCAGCGTGACGCCCTCGTTGAACTTGCTGTTGTAGTACGCGTCGAGGCTCGGGATGATCACCGGCTGCTCGTTCGCGTCGTACTCCAGGATCGGCGCGGGCGGGTAGTAGGGGTTCCAGTTCTTGGTCTGCGTGTTGCTGAAGACCTGCCAGTTGTCGGGCGTGGTGATCCGGAAGAACTTCTGCACGAGCTCCTGCACCACGTCGGCCGAGCTGGGCACGACGATGCCGCCCTTGACGTTGACGTTGAGCTTCTTGCCGAAGTCCAGGCCGGGCGTGAGCGGGTCGTCCACGACCACAGCGCCGAGCATGTACGGGTGGATCTTGCAGGCCCACGCGTACAGGCCCGGTTCGGTCAGGTTGGCCTCGACGTTGCCGATGAACGCACTGTTCTGGTCGATCGGCTGCGCGCCGACCGGCCAGATCAGGCTGGTCACCGAGTGGGCCGAGGCGGCCGCCGGTGCCGCCACCGCGAACTTCGCCTTCGGCGCGAGGCTCAGGTCCGAGGGCGCCAGCGCGGCGACCTCCTTGAGCGTGCGCATCAGGTCGAGTCCCACGGGCAGGCTGCCGAGCGGGGTGGCGCTGCTGTCCGGCACCGTCGACAGCTGCTGGCTGAGCTGGTTGATCTGCGTCTTGGCACGCTGGATCGTCGGGTTCAGGAATCCGAGCGCGCCGCCCGCCGCGTCGACCGCCGAGTTGAGCTGGTCGAGGTTGAGCAGGCTGTTGACGTTCACACCGAGCTGGCCGATCAGCGGTGCGTCGCCGTTGAGCAGCGGCAGGTTGAGCAGGCCGCCGCCGAGATCGCCGTTGAGCAGCGTGTCGGTGTTCAGCGGCAGCGACGCGAGCTTGGTCCGCGGCGTCACGGCGACGCCGAGCGACCGCGTGCCGAACAGCGTCGCACCGGTGTCGAACCACGCACCCTGGTTGTCGGTTAGCGTGAATTGCACCGGCGTTCCTACACCGATCGGAAGCGCCTGGGATGAGGAAGGACTGACCCCAATTGTTACGAGAGCAAGGATGGGGGTCAGTAGCCAAGCCAGTCGTCGTCGATTGGCCCGGCGTCGGGCGGCGAGAATGCCGCGTGGGGGAGAATGCATGCACTCCTCCTGAGGTGGGGTGAATTGATGACGCCAGCCGGATGTTTCACGCTGCAGCTAGGCGCAGTTAACTCGCTGTGAACGGGCGCTCACGCGCAACACGGTTACGAACGCCTCAACGTGGCGCGGCGGGGTCCGTGAATGGGGTTGGTTCAGTGCCAAGCTCAGGCCGAACCGACCAGGGCGAGATTTGCGCCGCTCAGGCGGCTGATGGACAAATACAACAGACGCAACAACCCCGAAACAATCGGCGTCAGATGACCCGACGGCCAGGGTCCACCGATTACTCCGTCGCCGGCGACGGGACGCACGGCGTGACACAGACCGGCACCCTTCACGACTCATGAGACGCCAAAGGCCGCGTGGGAGAAGGACCGCGCTGAGCTGGAAAAACGAGCGTGATGTTCTCAAGCGTTCAGTGGTCTTGTGGGTGAAAGAGGCGATGGGCCGGTGAGCGCCCGTCGGCGCACCGGTGGCACGTCGAGAGCCCGGCCGAACTGCGGCGCCTGCGCGGACCGGCGGACGTGCTGCTGCGGGTCAACCTCGACGTGCCCGTCACCGGCTCGGCCCTCGCGATGGGCGGCGGCGCCACGCCGTTCGGCATGGACCCGGAGGCCGTGCTCGCGTACGGCAGAAGCCTGGGCCTGCGGGAGTTCAACCTCGGCGGCGGGATGGCCGTCTCCTACACCCGTCCCGAGGAGCGGTTCGACTGGGCGGCGTACTATCTCCCATCACGACTTCCTCATGCACCCGAAGCCCGAGTTCCACTACCTGCGCTGACGGTGACAGCAGGGCGACCGGCCACCACATCAGCCAATCACTGCGGCACGCGCTCCGTCTTTCCGGAGCTCCCGGTGTCGGCCCCGCCGTGCTGCCCGTTTCCTGTCCTCGCGGCCTCAAGAATGTGCCTGTTCCGGTTGATCACCTCATCCCATACTGAGAACGCTGCAGCCGTCGCCATTATCTGGAGTGCCCCATGCGTGGTCGTCGCTTCCCTGCGTTCACTTACGTCGTTGCGGGCAGCGTGCTGCTCAGCGGGCTTCTCACCGCCACGCCGGCCAATGCCGGTGCCAGTGCCCTGATCCCGACGCGGTTCGTCGGCCTCAGCAAGGTCGACGGTGGTCCTTTGGTGAACTGGCTGGGCAGCCAGGTTTGTGCGGACACCGTCTTCGGCCGCCTGGTCAGGACCGATGTCAGTCTCCCGGTGCCGAATGTCACAGTCGTACTGACTGGTGTCCCAATCGGTATCCACCAGAACGTGGTGACGAACTCCACCGGCAACTTCTCGGGAACTGTGTACACCAGACCAAGATTCGACCGTAATCCGCCGTGCCGCGGAATCGGAGGAACCGTGACCTTCGCCGGAAACTCCGTCTACGCCGGCTCGAGCGCCACTTACGCCTGATGCTCCGGACGGCCGACGGGAGCGGATGCCTGGGCCCGTGGGAGCGCCACTACCTGCGCTGAGGGCCGAGAACCTTCGCGGAGTCGGCGAAGCGGGCCTCGTTGAGCGACCTGATGACGTCGAGCCAGGCACGATCGCGGCCGATGACCCGCTGCTGGGCCTCGACGTAGACCGTGCGGCGTACGTCGGAGTAGCCGGTCTCGGCCCGGCACTGCGCGTCCGCGACCGCCGTGTCGTGAGCTTCCTCCACTTCGCCCGCCTCCTGAGGCACGCACGCCATCACGTATCGATTACCTTCCGTGTCGACACAAGAGCGTTCCGTACCATCGACATGGAGGAGTAGGAGAGGATGGCGACATGGCCCTCACGAAGCCGAGCCGTCGCGGCAGGCACGACCACTCCGTCCCGCACAAGCAGGACGGTCCCGTCCCCGGCGAGCACGAGCCCCAGGAGGCCGGGAAGCCCGAAGAGCCCCAAGAGCTCCCAGACGAGGTGCTGCAACTGTTCATGCAACTCAACGACGCCGGTTACCGGGCGGAGATTCGTCTCGGGCAGGTCGTCGTGACACCTCCGGCAACCATGCAGCACGGCGACGTTCTCGACCGGCTCACCGAACTTCTGTACCCCTTGAAGCTGGCTAACCGCTGGCGCTTTCACTACCACTGGGGGGTGCACATTCCACCGCTACTCGACCATCGACTGCCCGACATGATCGTCGTACCACCCAAAGTCGAGAGCCTCGATCCGATGCGCGTACACGGGCACAGCGTCCTGCTGGTCGTGGAGGCCTGCTCGCCTGGCACCCAAGTGGCCGACTGGCAGGAGAAGCCGCTCGACTACGCGCGAGCGGGCGTACCGCTCTATCTGATCGTGGACCCCGTGACGTCTCCGCGCAGAGTGACGCTTATGAGCGATCCTCTCTCCGATCTGAAGCCCCTCGACTACCACCGGCAGGCGTACCGGCAGATCGTCACGGCGGAGGAGGGCGAGGTCCTGGAACTGCCGGAACCGTTCGGGATCAAGATCGAGACGAGCGTGCTGTTCGACTAGGAACTCTGCCCGGAGACCGTTGGAGGCGGACGGATCACAGCGCGACCAGGCGTCCGCCGCGCCCCTGGAGACGGACAGCGGCCAGGGCGCCGGAGGCCGACGCCACCACGAGCAGCACGCCGCAGGCCGTCACCACGGTGTGCGTGTCCCCGGTGACGGCGGCGCGCAGGCCCTGGACGGCCCAGTACCCGGGAGAGACCGGTGCCGCGGCGGCGATCCACCCCGGCATGGCGCCGAGCGGGACGAGCGCGCCGCCCAGGCTGCTGAGCAGCATGCCGCCGATGTCGTAGGCCGCCGACAGTTCGCCCATGCTCCGTACGAGCACGCCGAGCAGCGCGCCGATGCCGAGCAGGGTGCAACTCCAGCAGAGCAGGACGCCCAGCAGCGGGAGCGGATGGGGAACGCTCATGTCCAGGACGCACACGCCGAATCCGACGATGAGCAGTTGCTGGACGAGTAGAGCGGCGAAGACGGGCACGGCCTTGCCGACGAGCATCTCCGCCGGGTGGAGGGCCGTTCCGCGCATGCGGTCCCAGGTCCGGCCGAGCCGTTCGGTGAGAATCGAGTTGCCGGAGATGCTGAGGGCGAGCAGCGAGAAGGTGACCAGGGTGCCGACGACGGCCTGTTCCGTGCCCGCGGCCCGCCCCTGTGCGGCGACGTAGAGCGGGCGCAGCAGGGTGAGGAAGGCGAGCGGCAGGATCATCCTGCTCAGCAGCGGGCCGGGCTCTCGGAGCATCAGCAGCAGGTTGTGACGGACCAGGACACCCGTACGGAAAACGGACTCACGCGGCGACATCACGAGCCTTCCCGGCTTCCAGCGCGCGGTAGAGGTCGTCCAGGCTGGGGCGGCGTACGTCGACGGACGTGGGCGTGCGGCCCGAGGCGAGCAACGCGGCGAGGTCGGCGCCGGGATCGGTGGTCGGCAGACGCAGTTCGGGATCGGCGGGATCGGCGAAGGTCACCCTGAGCTCGCCCGGCAGCCCTCGGGTCAGCTCCCGCTGGGTGCCGCGCGCGACGACCCGACCGGCTCGGGCGAGCGCCACGGTCGCGTCGAGATCCACGAGTTCCGGCAGGTAGTGCGTGGTGTAGAGGACCGCGGCCCCCGCCTCCGCGCGGGCCCTGACCGCTGCCAGCAGGGCCGAGCGGGTCTCCGGGTCGGCGCCCGCGGTCGGCTCGTCCAGCAGCAGCAGCGGTGGCGAGCCCACCATGGCGGTGGCCGCCTGGACGCGGCGGCGCTGGCCGCCGGACAGGACGCCGACGGGCCGATCCGCGATCGGGGCGAGGTGAAGCTCGTCCAGGACGCGAGTGATCTCCGTGTCCCGGCGCCGCCCGCGCAGCCCGGCCAGTCCGGCGAACAGCCGCAGGTTCTCGCGCACGCTGACGCCGCTGTAGAGCGCGAACTCCTGCGGGGCGACGCCGAGCAGCCGACGTACGGCACGACCGGAGCCACCCGCTATGCGTACACGGCCCGCATCGGGGCGTACGAGGCCGGTGACGACTTCGACAAAGGTCGTCTTGCCCGCTCCGTTGTGCCCGATCAGGCCGACGATCTCGCCGGACGCGACCGCGAGGTCGAAGCCGTCGAGCGCGCTGCGCCGGCCGTAGCGCTTCACCAACCCCTCCGCGACGAGCATCCCGCCCCCTCTGGTCTACGGTGTATACGTCTACACTGTATACGTGTGAGTGGCCGGAGAGAAGAGATCCTGGACGCGGCGCTGGCGATCGCCGACGAGCACGGCATCGGCAAGGTCTCGATGCGCGCGCTGGCCGAGCGGGTCGGAGTGACGCCGATGGCGCTGTATCGGCACGTCAGCGACAAGGCCGAACTCCTGGACGGCATGGTCGGCCGGCTTCTCGCCGGGCTCCTGCCACCGGACGCGGGGAAGGGCCGGGCGTGGCACGAACGACTCGCCGCCCTCGGGTACGCCGTCCGCGGGATGGCCCGGCGACATCCCTGGGCGGCGCAACTGCTGTTCTCCCGGCCGGCCGTCACACCGGACGCCGTGCGGGTGGTGGACCTCATCTACACCGCGCTCGTCGAGGCCGGTGTTCCGGACCGCGAGGTGCCCCGGCTGGAGCGCCTGATCTCCACCTTCGTGATCGGTTTCGCCGCCTCCGAGGCCTCCGGCCGCTTCGGCACCGGCTCCGTCGATCCGCGCGGCCGGCGCGGCCGGCTGCCGGAGGGCGAGCTTCCCGGCCACGGCAGGCTCGCGCCGTGGCTTGACCTGCCCTGGGACCTCGACACGGAGTTCGAGGCCGACCTGGACGACCTGCTGCGTCTGATCAAGGCGGTCGCGGGCGGGCGCGACTGACCGCAGCCCCTGCGGCGGGAAAGCCTCCTGAATCCGACGACGGCCGGCGGCTCCCTTGGTCACTCCTCGGGAACGCGCTGGATGAGGATGGTGAGGCCGTCCGCGTCGAGGAGGTCCACGGGACGGATGGTCTCGTTCGAGCGGACGTAGTGGAAGGCCGCCCCGACCTGCTCCAGGGGCACCTCGGCCAGGGCGGCCCAGGCCACCCGGTACGCCGCGAGCTGCACCGACGCCGTGTCGGCGGCCCGGCCGTGCGGCCGTTCGCCGGTCTTCCAGTCGACCACCACGTAGCCGTCGCGCTCGCGGAAGACCGCGTCCATCCGCCCGCGCACCAGCCGGTCTCCGATCATCGTCTCGAACGGGACCTCCAGGTCGACCGGCTCCCGCACGGCCCACTCGCTCTCCTCGAACCGCTCCTGCAGCTCGGCGAGCTGCACGTCGGTCTCCGACAGCTCGTCGGCGGCGCCCGGCAGCTCCAGGTCGTCGATCAGCCGTTGCTGACCCCAGCGCGACTCCAGCCACCGGTGGAAGGTGGTGCCCCTCCGGGCCAGCGGGGCGGGCCTGCGCGGCACCGGCCGCCGCACCTGCCGGGCGAACGCCGCCGGGTCCTGGGCCAGTGTCACCAGTGACGACACCGACAGCCGCGACGGCAGCTCCACCACCGCGCCGGCTCTCTGGCGGTTCGTCTCGCGCTCGCGCAGCAGCAGGTCGGTGTCGCGGGCCCAGGCCCGCATCCGTTCCAGGTCCCGGTCCCGCAGCAGAGCGGGACCGTCACCAGCCGAGGCCGTCGCGGGCGTGGCGCCGGTCATCGCCTCCTCCACGAGGCGGGCGCCGTCGCGGATGGCGTCGTGGACGGTGACGGACGGCCACTTGGCCGCCGACGGCTCGGCCAGCAGAGGGTTCTCCAGGCTCCGCGCGTCCTCGTCCTCCGCCCAGTGAGCGACCCCCGCACCCGCCTCGCGGATCTCCCGCAGGAAGTCCGACGGCTCCAGCGGCCGGGACGAGCTCCCCCAGCGGTAGCCGGAGGCGATGAGCAGATAGTGGGCCCGGGTGACGGCGACGTACGCCAGCCGCCGCTCCTCCATCAGGTCGCGGTCGCGGCAGCGCTCGTCGAACGCGCCGAGCGCCTCCCGGTCCAGCCCGGCCAGCTCGGGCAGGTCGGAACTGTCCCCCCGCAGCGGGTACGGCAGCTTGCGGGGGTTCTCCGTCCAGCGGGAGTTGGTGACCGGGGTCGCCGGAAAGACGCTGCCCTTGATCAGCCCGCCCTTCTGCGAGGTGAGCTGCGACAGCCCCGGCACCACCACGACCGGCCACTCCAGGCCCTTGGACGCGTGGACGGTCATCAGCTTGACGGTGTTGCTGTCGCCGACCCGCCCGGCCTCCAGGCCGAACTCCTCGCTCTCGGCCGCCTTCAGGTACGCCAGGAACGCGCCGAGCGTCGGGTCCTCCGAGTCGCCGGCGAACCGGGACGCCGCGTCGAGGAAGGCGTCCAGGTCGGCGCGGGCGGCCAGCGGGCCGCCGCCGCGGCCCCGGGCGGCCACCTCGACGTCGAGCCCGAGGCGGCGTTCGATCTCGCTGATGAGGTCGGGCAGCGGCTGCCCCGCGTGGGCGCGCAGCTGACGCAGCTCGCGGGCGGCGGCGGGCAGCCGCTCCTGGGCGAGCGGGGAGAACCGCGCCAGCCAGTCGGGCCGGTCGGGCAGCTCGTCGAGCGCGTCGACCAGGCTGCCGCGCTCCTCGGCGAGGTCGGCGACGACCTGGTCGAGCGGGTCCTCCGGCCGCGGCCCTCCCCTGGCCGCCCTGATCTCGCGGTTGAGCTCGCGGGCCAGGTCGCCGAGCACCTTGAGGTCGGCCGGGCCGATCCGCCGGCGCGGCCCGGCGAGCAGCCGGACCAGCGCGTCCCCGGCGGTCGGGTCGTACAGCGTCCGCAGCGTCGCCACGATGTCGGCCACCTCGGGCACGGTCAGCAGCCCGCCGAGGCCGACGACCTCGACCGGGATGCCCCGCGCCTCCAGGGCCCGGCGCAGCGCCGGGAACTGCGACCTCTTGCGGGCGAGGATCGCGACGTCCTGCGGCTGCAGGGCCGGTCCGCGTCTGGCCCGCTCGCCCTCACCCCAGGGCAGGCCGTCCGGGGCGCCCTCGCCGTGCAGCATCGCGGCCAGGCCCCCGGCGATCCACTCCGCCTCGTCCTCGGCCGTCTCGTGGAAGGCGCACACCACCCGCCCGCGCCCGCTCCGGTTGCCGCCCGGCACCAGCACCGGTACCTCCCGGGCCTCCCGCCGCAGGGGCGCCTGGATCCGGGCCGCGACATCCAGCACGTGTTCGCCGTTGCGGAAGCTGACCGAGAGGCGCCGCACCTGCGCCGGTTCGCCGGACGCCGCCGGGAAGTCCTGCGGGAAGCGGGAGAGGTTGCCTGCCGACGCGCCGCGCCAGCCGTAGATCGACTGGCAGGGGTCGCCGACCGAGGTGACCGGGTGCCCCCCGGCGTACAGGGACCGCAGCAGCACGAGCTGGGCGTGGCTGGTGTCCTGGTACTCGTCGAGCAGCACGACCGAGAACCGCGACCGCTCGGACGCGCCGACCTCCGGATGCCGGGAGGCGATCCGGGCCGCCAGCGCCATCTGGTCGCCGTAGTCGATGACCTCCCGGCCGCGCTTGAGCCGGCCGTACGCCTCGACCATCGGCAGCAACTGCTCGCGCACGGCCTGGGTGTCGACCGGTTTGCGCTGGTCCTTGATGATCCGCCCGGTGAGCGAGGCGAGGCGCTCGCGCAGCCAGTCGCCGACCTCGCGCACCTCCCCCGGCTCGCGCAGGTGCTCGGCCAGCTCCCCGGCCAGGTCGAGGACGGCGGCGGTGACGCTGGGCGGGGACAGGTCCACCCGGTCCATCGGCCCGTCGTACTGGCCGACCACCCGCGCCGCCATCTGCCACGCCACGGCGGGCGTGACGAGCCGCATCGTGGGCTCCAGCCCCTCACGCAGCGCGTGGTCGGTCACCAGCCGCGCGGCGTACGCGTGGTAGGTGGAGACCGTCGGCTCGGAGTCGAGCATCTCCGGCTCGACCAGCCCGGCCTCCGCGAGCCCGGCCAGCCGCCGGCGCACCCGCTCGGCAAGTTCGGCGGCGGCCTTGCGGGTGAAGGTGAGGCCGAGGATCTGCTCGGGGCGCGCGTAGCCGTTGGCGACGAGCCAGACCACCCGCCCCGCCATCGTCTCGCTCTTGCCCGAGCCCGCACCCGCCACGACCACCATCGGCTCCAGCGGCGCCTCGATGACGGCGGCCTGCTCGGGCGTGGGCGGGAGGATCCCGAGCCGGCCGGCCAGCTCACCCGGCGTCAGCACACCTGTCCCCCGTTGTCGTTCACCGGGCAGGCGATCCTGGCGGCGCAGTTGCGGCAGCCGTCGTTGACCGTGGCGACGAACACGTTGGCGGACATGCCGGTCGCCACCGTCTTGACCAGGTCGTCCGCCCACCCGGGAGCGTGGTCGTCGGCGAGCGCCCGCTGCGCCTGCTCCCGCGCGTCCGCGCCCTGGCCCGCCGCCTTGCCCAGGTGCAGCAGCGACGCGCCGCCCGGCTGGGTGAGGCCGTGCCGCTCGAACGCCCCGAGCGTCGTGGCGAGCTGGTAGACCCCGAGCTGCGGATGCCGGTCGATCTCGGTGTCCTTGGGCCTGCCGCTGCCGGTCTTGATGTCGATGATCACGGCCCGGCCGGCGCCGTCCCGCTCCACCCGGTCCACCCGGCCGGTGATCTGGATGTCGTGACCCGGCACCCGTACGGTGAAGGCCTCCTCGACCGCGACCAGGTCACGCTGCTTGTCCTTCTGCCACCGGACGAAGCGGTCGACCATCTGCTCGGCGACGCGGCGCTGCTTGCGGTTGAACCACAGCCCGCCGAAGTCGAACTGGTCCCAGATGTCGTCGAGCCGCTTGACGTAGTCGGTCCCGTCCTCGGTGGCCATCGCGGCGATCGCGTGGACGACCGTGCCGAGGCTCTGGGTGACGTTGCTCGACCCCGCCCCGACCGCCGTCTCCAGCATCCAGCGCAGCCCGCACTTGGTGAAGTTCTCCACCGACGACGGCGAGATCTGCACGATGTCGTCCGGCCAGCCGAGCGGCCGGTCGTCGGAGATCGGGGTCAGGGCGTACCACTCGCCGGGGTTGGCCCCCGGCACCCCGGCCTGGGCCAGCCGGGCGAGGTGCGCGGCGGCCTCCCGGCGCACCGCCTCCGGCTTGGTCGTGTCGCACACCGCCGCGCGCAGGTCCGCGACCAGCGCGGACATGCTGAGCCACCGCGCCCGGTCGTCCACGGTGGCCGCCTCCACGCCGTGGGGCAGCAGTTCGGTGAGGAAACGCGAGGGCCGCTCGTCGGTGTCCTCGCCGCCGACTGCGGTGACGACGAGCCTCCGGCGGGCCCGGGTCGCCGCCACGTAGAACAGCCGCCGTTCCTCGGCGAGCAGCTTCGACGCCAGCGCCGCCGCCGCGGCCTGGGTGGTGTCGAGCGCCGACCCGCCCGCGAACTCCACCAGCGCCTCCGTGCCGAGGAGCGAGCCGCGCAGCCGCAGGTCGGGCCACAGGCCCTCCTGCACGCCCGCGACCACCACCACGTCCCACTCCAGGCCCTTGGACCGGTGCGCGGTCAGGATCCGTACGGCGTCGCCCTCGGGGGCCGACTCGGCCAGCGAGTCACCGGCGATCTCCTGGGACGTCAGGTCGTCGAGGAAGACCGCGACCCCGGCCTTGGGCAGCCGGTCGGCGAAGCGGGCCACGTGGTCGAACAGGGCGACGACGGCGTCGAGGTCCCGGTCGGCCTGGGCGCCCCGCGCCCCGCCCGCGAGGCTGGCCTCACTCCAGCGCTCCGCGAGCCCGCTGGCCTGCCAGATCTCCCACAGGGCCTCCTCAGCGCCCCGGCCGTGTCGTACGGCGTCCCGGGCGGTCGTGAGAAGCCGTGCGAGGCGTTCCGCGGGGGCCGCGACGTGTGGCTCGACCCCGGTCAGCTCCCGGGCGTCGCGCAGCGCCGCGACCAGCAGCTCGTCCGACGAACGCGAGGTGAAGGGCAGCGCCGGCTGGCCCGCCTCCTCCTTGGCGGCCTCCGCGGCGACCGCCTCGTGCTCGGCGATCCGCAGGGCCCGGCGCAGGCGGCGTACGCCGATCATGTCGGTGCCGCCGAGCGGGCCGGTCAGCAGCTCCTCGGCGGTCGCCACGTCGAGCGCGGACGGCGAGACCGCGACCCGCAGCAGCGTGATCAGCGGCCGTACGCCGGGCTCCTGCACGAGCGGCAGCTCGTCGCCCGCGACCACGACCGGGACCCCCGCCGACACCAGCGCCCGCCGCAGCAGCGGCACCTGCCGCATGGCGCTGCGCACCAGCACCGCCATGCGCGACCAGGGCACCCCGTCGAGCAGGTGGGCCCGGCGGAGCGTGTCGGCCACCACCGCGGCCTCCTGGCTGACGCTGTCGGCCAGCAGGACCCTGACCTCACCCGGGTCCGCGTCCCCGACGGGGATCAGGTCACGGTGGCCGCCGGCCCTGTTGTCATGACCCGGTACGGCGGGCAGGCGGGAGGCCACGCGGCGGGAGGCCTCCAGCAGGGCCGGGCCGCTGCGGCGGCACACGCGCAGCGCGACCACCGGCGCGTCGCGGCCGTCCCGGGCCGGGAACCGCTCGGGGAACCGCAGGATGCCCTGCACGTCGGCGCCACGGAAGCCGTAGATGGACTGGTCGGGGTCGCCCACGGCGATGAGGTCGCGGCCGTCCCCGGCGAGCTGCCTGAGCAGGAACTCCTGCGCCGGGTCGGTGTCCTGGTACTCGTCCACGAGCACCACGTCGTAGGCCGCCCGTTCGCGCCGCCGCACCTCCCCGTCGGTCAGCAGGCCGGCCGCCTCCCGGATCAGCTCCGAGTAGTCCAGCGCCGGCACGGGATCGAGGTCGAACCGGTCCTGGTAGCGGAAGGAGAACAGCCCGGCGGCCTCCCAGTCGGGCCTGCCGTGCTCGCGGCCCAGCCGCACCAGCGCGTCGCCGTACAGGCCGCGCTCGGCCGCCCGGGACAGGAAGTCGCGCAGCTCCTCGGCGAACCCCCGGGTCTTGAGCAGCTCCCGCATGTCCGCCGGCCAGTGCCGGGCGCCGTCCTCCAGCTCGCCGTGCAGCAGCCGCCGGACCTCCAGCAACTGCTCGGGACCGGTGAGCAGGCGCGGCGGCGGCTCACCGGCCAGCACCGCCTCCCGCCGCAGCAGCGCGTACGCGTAGCTGTGGAAGGTGAGGGCCAGCGGGGTCCTGGTGGTCCGGCGCATCCGCGCGGTGATCCGCTCACGCAGCTCCCCGGCGGCCTTGCGGCTGAACGTCAGCACCAGCACCCGTTCGGGATCCACACCCCGCCGTTCGACCCGGTCGACGACGGTCTCCACTATCGTTGTGGTCTTTCCGGTGCCCGGCCCGGCGAGCACGAGCAGCGGCCCGCTCTCGTGCTCGACGACGGCCCTCTGGTGCTCGTCCAGCACGGGAGCCGCGCGCCGTCCCACGCCTCCACGCCGCACCAGCCGGTAGTTCTGACCACTCACAACACAGCATTCCACCAGATCCCTGCGGCAGATCGTGCCCGAATGCCCAGTACAGCGCTATCCGGTCTCGCCCGACGCCCCGAATCCCATGCTCATCGCCCCAGCTCACCCTCTCCGGCCGCTTCCGGTCAGGCGAACAGCGCCCCGGTGTCCAGGTCGATGTCGAACGGCGCCGGCAGCCGGAGTGCCTCTCCGGCGTTGACCACACTGATCCGCTGGTACGGCTCGCGGAGGTCGTCCGGCGCGAGATCCTTGCGCGGTTCCTGCATCAGCGTGACGGTCGCGGGGTCGGTCACCGGATCGACGATCAGGAGGAGCGGCACGCCCGCCCGGGCGTACTCCAGCGGTTTCTCGTCCCAGTCGATCGACCGGGTCCCCTTGGAACACACCTCGACCACCAGCAACGCGCCGTCGCCGAAAATGTGCATGTCGTCGTACTGCTCGGCGTCCTGTGGCGCGATCATAAGGTCGGGAAGCCGCATATCGGGGAACGGCGGGATGTGGACTCCCCAGTTCGAGTGGATGACCCACCGATTCTCACGAACCGAGTCGAAAAGCTGGTTCATCAGCCTGAAGGTGATGTTCGACTGCTCCCGACTGACCATAGGGCTCACGACGACCCGGCCATAGGTGATCTCGGCCCGATAGCCGGCGTCGTTGAGCTCCTGGCACAACCGCTGGATGTCGTCCTGGCCGTCGATCGGCTCCGGTTGAGGCTCGGCCGACGCCGAGACTTCCGATCTCGGGACATGCCATCGCCTGCCCCGCCTCGTCGGCTTAGTAAGCGCCATACGATCGCCATCCTCTCCGGCTCCCTACGCTCCGATGGTACTCACGGCGATCCGATAGACACCGAACGTAACAGAGATTGACGACGCGACGACCGATGGAAAGACGCCTGTGCGGCCGTAGTAGAAGAAAGCACCACCCGATGTGAGAAAAAGCATCGGGCGCATGAGGTCGGCCGACGCGTACTACGGCGGGATCGGCCAGCGGAGTGGGGTGGTCTGGCTTACGGGGCGGGGCGGGCCTGGTCGGCCGGGTCTCCGAGGGGGACGTCGCGCAGGTTGAGCAGCAGGAGGAGGGCGCAGCCTCCGACCAGCGCGATGTCCGCCACGTTGCCGACGAACAGGCCGCCGTAGTCGATGAAGTCCACGACATGGCCCTGGGCGAAGGCGGGCGGACGGAAGAGGCGGTCGAGCAGATGGGAGGTGGCGCCTCCCAGCAACGCGCCCAGCACCAGGGTCCAGGCCGGTGAACGCAGCCGCCGCCCGACGTAGAGGATGCCGCCGACCGCGCCGGCCGCGGCCAGGGTGAACACCCAGGTCGCCCCCTCGCCGATCGAGAACGCGGCGCCGGGGTTCAGCAGCAGCCGGAAGCGCAGCAGCCGCGGGATCACCGTGATGGCCGCACCGTCGGAGAGCGCGGAGGTCGCCCAGAGCTTGGAGGCCTGGTCCACGAGAAGGACCACCGCGGCCAGCACGAGCATCCGCCCGTACGGCCGCGTTCCTGGTCCCGTCCCCGGCGAACCTCGTCCGTCCGGCACCTCTTCCCCGCTGTCCACCACGTCCTCGGTGCCGGTCAGGATGTGAAGACGTGGTCGACGACGCGGGCGGCGGCCTTGCCGTTGTCGTGGGGGGCGTAGGTGCGGACGAAGGCGGCGTAGCGGTCGTGCAGCTTCGCGGTGACCGTGTCGATGTGGCGGAGCGTCTCCACCACCTCGGCGGAGGTCTCCAGGCGCGGCCCCGGCCGCTGCGACTCCAGGTCGAGGTACAGCCCGCGGGACGAGCGATACTTGGCCAGGTCCGGCGTGAACAGCACGACCGGCCGCCCGGTCGCCACGAAGTCGAACACCACCGACGAGTAGTCGGTTACCAGCACGTCGGCGATCAGCATCAGGTCGGCGGTGTCGGGGTAGGTCGTGACGTCGATCGCGAACCCGCCGTGCGCGTGCACGTGCGGGAAGGCCTGCATCATGTGCCCGCGGACCAGCACGACGTGGTCGTCGCCCAGGGCCTGCCTCGCGTCGGCCAGGTCGAGCTTGACCGCCGCGTTCCTGCGGTCCCAGTCCCGGAAGGTCGGCGCGTACAGGACGACCCGCTTGCCCTCGGGGACGCCGATGCGGCGCCGGATCTCGGCCGCGATGACGTCGCGGTCACCGGCGAGCAGCACGTCGTTGCGCGGGTAGCCCGACTCGAGGATCTCGCCCTCGTAGCCGAACGCCTTGCGCAGCACCGACGACGCCCAGGGGCTCTGCGACAGCAGCAGGTCCCATCCGCGCACCTCGACGGCCTGGCGGTGCCAGACCGGGGGCCGGGGCTCCCGCTTCATGTGGGCCTGGTCGCGGCCGATGTGCTTGATCGGCGTGCCGTGCCAGGTCTGCACGCACACCTGCTCGTCACGGGCGCGGAACCACTGCGGCAGGAAGCCGTTGGAGACGACGTACCGCGCCCGGGCCAGCGCCTCGTAGTGCTCCCGGCTGCCCTCCCGGACGACGGTGGGCGTCACGCCGTCGCCGAGCCCCAGCTCGCGCGAGCCCGGCGGAACGAACGCGCCGTCCCGGACGACCCAGATGTGCTCGCTCTCGTCGCCGCGGCGCAGCCGCTCCTCGTAGATGGCCCGCGGGTTGTCGGAGTAGGCGCGGCCGTCGAAGGAGACGTAGACCGTGGCGTCGCGCACCGGCCGGGCCCGCTCGGCGGGGTAGAACGTGCGGCTGAGCGCCCAGACGCCCGCCGCGCTCCGCTCGTCGCCCGGCCGGTCCTCGGCCGTGACCAGCACCGGCACGTCGAACCGGGTGGCGACGAACCGGTAGACCCGGCCGCCGATCGTCCGGGGGCCCTCGTCCAGCCCGTCGAGCGCCGCGTGGTCGAACCGGGTGGGCACCATGGCGGGGCCGTACTTGCCGGGCGGGGCCACCGAGATGTTCCAGGTGCCCTCGGCCAGCGGCACGGCCGTGCCGAAGCGCGGCATCGCGCCGGGCGACAGCCGTACGGTGAACCGCTCGCCGTCGCGCTCCAGCGGGACGCGGATGGTGAGCCCGCCCCGGTGCCGCAGCACGAGGTCGCGCGGGCCGTCGTCCGGGTCGGGGTAGCGCCCGCTCAGCGTGAGCGACTCGTCCTGCCACACGGCGGAGGTGATCACGGGCAGGATCTTGTGGCCGGAGATGACGACCCGGTCGCGCCGGTCGCCCTGCACGGTGATCTCGCGGTCGCCCACGAGCAGCCGCGTCTCCTCCGCGCCCTCCAGCATCACCGCCGCCGCCGGGTCGCCCTTCGGC
This sequence comes from Microbispora sp. H10670, assembly GCF_014161385.1. Classification (NCBI taxonomy): domain Bacteria; kingdom Bacillati; phylum Actinomycetota; class Actinomycetes; order Streptosporangiales; family Streptosporangiaceae; genus Microbispora; species Microbispora sp. H10670. The sequence continues at coordinate 71,489 of NZ_JABBWW010000013.1, forward strand.
TCGACCCACAGCCGCCGGGACTCGGCGCTGAGCAGGGTGTTGACCGCGAGCGAGAGCGAGAAGCGGCTGCCGCCCTCGGCCGGGGTGAAGTCGGCCGACATCCGGTGCCCGCCGACGCGGGCCTTGCCCCTGGCGACCGGCCGGCCCGGCAGGAAGCCGGTGAGCTCGACGCTGTCGCCGTTCAGCCGGACGCCGGTGAGCTCCGCGCGGGTGGGCTGGTAGACCACCTGCAGCGCCTTGTCGGAGGTCCACACCGGGCGCACCCACCAGCGCGGGCGCACCCGCAGGCCGGCCGGGCGCTCGGTGCGGCCGATCACGGGGCCGCGCAGCACGCCCCTGGACCGGGCGGCGCGGCTCCAGATGACGATCTCGGCCCGCCAGGTGGTGGTGTCCTGGACGGTGTGGCGGCGGCGCAGCAGCCGCTTGCCACCGCGCACCAGGGCCCGCACCCCCGCCCGCCAGCGCAGCGAGAACGGGTGCAGTTCGGCGGTGAAGCCCGCCCAGTCGTAGTTGCACCCGGGCTCGCGGGCGGCGTGGGTGGCCTCCGGGCGGTAGATCCGCCGGGTCCGCAGCGTGACCCGGGGCAGCCAGCGGGGGCCGCGCAGCACGACCGTGGCGTGGTTGAAGCGCCGGCCGCGGACGGACAGGCCCGCGATGTAGGCGTGCCCGGTGATCCGCAACCGGTTGCCCGCCCAGGTGATGTCGTCGATCTGCGTCACCGGCACGAGGTCGGCCGCCCGCAGGCGCAGCAGCGAGGGGTCGCCGACCTCCACCGGCAGGTCGGCGTACCACCGCAGGCCCCGGCGGACCCGGCGGGACGGCTCGGCCGCGGCGGCGGCCAGCTTGACCAGCGCGTCGCCCTCGGCGAGCGCGCCCGGATCCTGGGTCTCGATGAGGTGGCAGGCGACCCGGCGCCCGACCGGCAGCTCCCGCTTGACCTTCGGATCGACCTGCGCCAGGTACGGCCGGAGCACGTCGACGGCCTGGCGGCGGCGGGCCGCCCCGCGCTTGGCCGCGGCGTCGAGGCGCAGGCCCAGGGGGCCGACGATCGCCTCACGGTCGAGCTCTCTGCGCTGCGCGGGGCTCAGGCCCTCCGCGCGCACGAGCGCGACCAACGCGTCGATGGGCTCGCCCCGGTCGTAAAGCTCCTGGACAGCCCGCAATCGTTCAGCGACGGCGTCGCTCGTGGGTGCGGGTGTCATAAGGGAGGCACCGCCCTTCGCCAGACCTGTGTTCAGAAAATGGTAATGCTGTCAGGACACTGCCAGACCTGACTCCGCGCAGCCTGTGAATTTCGTGTGATCCGGCGCGTGACGCGCCGACGGCGAAGGGTGACCCGTCAGGGGCCGGGCCGGATCCTGGGCGTCACTCGCGACCGTCCCAGCGGGCCCTGCGCATGTCGGCCCGCGCGCCCCGGGTCGGGGTGCCCTCGGCCCGCCATCTCGCCAGGCATTCGGCCTCCAGGCCGGCCGCCGGGGTCCCGTCGGCGCGGATGACCCGCCACCACGGCACGGCGCCGCCCCACAGGGACATCACCCGGCCGACCTGCCGGGGACCGCCCTCGCCGAGATACTCGGCGACGTCTCCGTACGACATGACCTTGCCGGGCGGGATCCGCTCCACCACGTCGAGCACCCGCTCCGCGTACGGCGGGGGCTCGCGGCCGGCCTCAGACACCCCAGTCGGTGGGCCCGGCCGCGATGATCTCTTCGAGCTTGCCGAACTCGTAGGTCGCCGCCCCGTTGATCTGCTCGACGACGCCGTTCCTGATGCCGTACGCCTCGCCGTCCTCGCCCACGAGCCGGGCTCCCATGAGATCGGTGAGCCGGGCGAGCTGGGCGACCTGCCAGTCCGACCCCGGCTGGCCCACGAGTCGTCCGGACCAGGTCGCGATCCGGTGCTCGGAGTCTCCGTGGCGCGCCAGGACCTCGCCCGCCTCGTGCGACCCCCGCAGCTCGAATCCGGCCTGCGCCGAGACGTTCGCGAGTTCTGCGTAGGCGAGCGGTGCATCACGCTCTACGCGCAGCTCGTACCCCATGAGCCGCGACCTTAGCGAAAATTGACCCGGCTTTGTGACCGGAAACGCGAACAACGGGAAGACCGCGCCCGAAATGCGGCCGAACGGCGGCCAACATGTGATCACCGGCGGCTGAGCGCGAGGGCGGCCGCGCAGAAACCGCCGATCCCGAGAACGACGGCGATGCCGTAGACCCAGAGCCTAACGGGATCCGGCCCCGGGCGCGCGGGCGCCCGTGAGACCGGGCCCTTGCCGAAGTGCGCGTCGTCCTGCACCGCCGACGCGTGGCCGTATCCGACCAGTTCTCCGGCTTTCGCGAGGGCCGCCGCCGCGTCCACAACCCCGAATCCGACTTTGTCGTCATAACCGGCGAGCGGATGGGGACGCGACGTCGCGGTCAGTGCCCGTGATACCAATTCCGGCGGCAAATCCGGATATTTCGCCTTAATTAGCGCGATGGTGCCGGCGACAATCGCGCTGGCCACTCCGGTCCCCGACGCCGTGCCCCTGCGTCCGCCGGGAAGCGCGACCGGCACCCGCTCTCCGGGCGCGGCGACCAGGACCGAGAGGTTGTCGCTGCTGCCGGAGGTCTTGCCGCCCCGCCGGTCGACGGCGCCCACGCCCACCACTCCGGGATATCCCGCCGGGAACGCCCAGAAGGAGGTGCCGTTCTGGCGCGTGTACGCCGACTGGCCCGCGTCGCCCGCCGCGGCCACGAGCACGACGCCTCTGGCCAGCGCGAAGGAGATGGCGTCACGCTCCACGCGGTCGACGCCGTACGCCGGGACGGGCAGGCAGATGACCTTGGCTCCCTGGGCGGTGGCGTACCGGATGCCGCGGGCGAGCGGGCTGTCCCGCGTCTCCTCCGGCCGTTCCTCGGGATCGACGTAGTCGCGCTCCGGCCGGTCGACCGTGACGGGAAGGGACAGCACCCGCGCCTCCGGCGCGACCCCGGAGAACCCGCCGCCGCTTCCGCTCCCCGCGATCACCGATGCCAGCCCGGTCGCGTCGTCGCCCGGCCGCTGCGTCTCGTCGCCGATCACGGTGCCCGTCATGTCCGGTCCGCGCTCGACCCGGCCGGCCAGTTCGGGCAGGCCGGTGTCGGGCTGGCCCTCGCCGAGGAGGGCCACGACCACCCCGGCGCCCTTGGTCACCTTCCAGGCTTCGGCGGCGTCGACGACGTCGAGCGCCCACCGCTCCTCCCCGCCGCCCGGCGCCGCGACCCGTGCGGCGGCGGGGATCTCGTCCGGCAGGGCCGCCGCGGAGACGGCCGGGCCGGTCCCGAGCAGGAGGGCCGCCAGCCCCGCGCGGAGCGAGACGGCCCTCAGCACGCGTTCCCCTGGGTGCAGCGGGGGACGTCCGGGGGCTCGCCGAGGGCACGCGCGATGCGCCCGGCCACGGTCTGGGCCAGGGGCCACATCTCGCTGTTCACCTGTTCCTCCAGGGGGACGGACGCGCGTGTCCTTCCGTCTGTGTACCCCACTGTGAGGAAGACGATGTACGGTCCCGCGCCGACCCAGCCGGTGCGCTGCCGCTGGGCCGCGCCGAACGAGTCGGTGACCGTGCCGGGGAAGGCCACCGGCCGCACCCCCACCCGGTCGTCCACGGGCAGGTCGGCCGCCGCGTCGGCGCGCGCCTCCTCGCTCGGCATGACGGCGACGCCCACGGTGACGGCGAAGGTGGCCGTCTGGTCGACGTACGTGGCGCGCAGCAGGGTCAGGCAGCCGTGCTCGCTCAGCACCGGCGCCACCGTGGCGTCGACCACCGACCCGCACGCCGCCTCGGGCGCGATGCCGACCCTGCGCGCGTACTGCTGGGTCCGGCCGAGCCCGGTGTAGGGAAGCTCCTCGGGGAAGACCATCCCCGCGGGCCAGGCCTGCCATCGGCGGGCCACGTCCTGCGCGACGTAGCGGGCGCGCTCGGCGTCGGTGAGCGGCCTCGACCGGGTCTCGCGGAAGAGCCCGAACGCCCCGAGCAGCACGTTGACCGCGGCCACGGCGAGGACGACACCCATGATCGTGAGATAGGCCGACCGGAACCGGACCCCGCGCGCCAGTTCCGCCCGCTCCCTGGCCGCCAGCGCCGCGGCGGCGCGTCCCCGCGACGCCGTCCAGGGCCGCGCCCGCGCCCGGCGCGGCAGCCGGGCCGTCTGCGGGATCCGCGCCCTCTTGGGGCTGTGGGACTGCTCGGGCGGCATACTCCGATGCTACGTCGGCAGGCTCGACGGCCAGGGAGCCGGAGGCAGTGCGTCGTCCTCTCGTTCCCGCCGGCTCGCCCGCCGGGCGAGCACGAGCAGGACGGCGAGTCCCGCGCCGGAGCCCGCGAACGCGGCGAGCGCGATGCCGCCGTAGAGCAGGATCGCGCCGGTGTCGCGCCGTACGACCACGATGGGCTCCTGGCCGCGCGCCGCCGTACGGAGCGGGCGCGCGGGGTTCAGCACGCCGGCGCCGGACGCGACGGCGCGGTGCCGCGCGAGGGTGGCCGCGACGCTCAGCGCGCGGTACGCGTTGACCACCCCGAAGCCGGTGCCCGTGTTGTAGGGCCCCTTGCGGGCGGGCGACGAGGTGAGCGCCTGCGCGACGAGCGCGGGCGACATCCGCGGATGGCGCGACTTGATGAGCGCGGCGATCCCGGAGACGAGCGCGGTGGCCTGCGAGGTGCCCCGGCCGACCCAGTACTCGTCGCCCGGGCCCGCCCCGAGGACGTCCACGCCGGGGGCGGCCACCATGACCGAGGAGTTGCGGTTGGAGAACGAGGCCCGCCGCAGCGTGGAGGTGACCGCGGCCACCGAGATCACGCCGGGGATCGCCGCGGGGTAGGAGTACGGCGCGGTCTGCTTGCCCGCGCCGTCGTTGCCCGCCGCGGCGACCAGGACCACGCCCTTGGAGATCGCGTACCGGATGGCCGCGCGCTCGTCCTCCGTCGGCATGTCCTTCGACAGCGACAGGTTGACGACCTCGGCGCCGTGGTCCACGGCGTACCTGATGCCCTTGGCGACCACGCCCTCGTAACGCGCGTCGGAGTTGAACGTGCGGAACCCGGGCTCCTCGTCCTCCAGGATCACCCGCACGGACAGCACCCTGGCCTCCGGCGCGACGCCGATGATGCCGTCGGCCCCGCCGGGTCCGTGTCCGTGCCCGGCGATGAGCGAGGCCATGTACGTGCCGTGCAGCCGCACCGGCTGCACCCCGCGGGGGTTGGCGCCGGCGGTGAAGTCCCTGCCGGTGACGACCGAACCGGCGAGGTCGCGGTGGTCGGGGTCCACCCCCGAGTCCAGGACCGCCACCGTGACGCCCGCGCCCTTCGTCAGTTGCCACGCGTCGTCGACGTCGAGGGTCCGCAGCACGTCCTGCTGGCTGAGCCGTACGTCGTCGGCCCGGGCCGCGTGGAGGAACGCCCCGCCGGGCAGGGTGAGCGTCCCGGCCGTGAGCGCGGCCAGGACGCACCTCCGGATCTTCGTCCGTGCGCGGCGGGTCAGCACTGCCACTCCCGGGCCCGGCAGTCCGGGGACACCGGTGCGGTCAGGATCGCGGCGACGTCCCCGGCCAGGTCGCCGGCGAACGAGAAGATCGTCGCCCGCTGCTGCCCGACCCCGCGGGCCGGCCGCCCGTCGACCTGGCCCGCCGTGGTCAGCACGAGGTAGGGCCCGGCCTGCCGTACGGTCGCGGCCTGCCGTCCGCCCGCGGTGAAGCGGTCGGTCACGGTGCCGGGGAACGGGAGGGCGCGCAGGCCCGGGACGGGCGCCCCCTCGCGGGGGAAGGCGGCGAGCGCGGTGCGCGCCCGGGCCGCGTCGGGGAAGGCCGCCACGCCGATCGTGACCACGACGCCCTGCAGGCCGTCGAGGTAGGTGGCCCGCAGGACCGCCCGGCACCCGGCCGCGCGCAGCGCCCTGACGGCGGCGGTGTCGACGGCCGACCGGCAGTCGGTGCGCGTGGAGACGCCCACCCGCCGCGCCAGCTCGCGGCCGCCCTGCTCGCTGTTGTACGCCAGGCTCGCGGGGAAGACACGCCCCACCGGCCAGCGTTCCCAGCGCAGCGCCGTCTCGGCCGCCTGCGCCTCGCGCAACTCGGCCCGGCTGGGCCCCCGGGTGAGCTCGGCGACCGCCGCGCTCGCCGCGATGCCGCCGACGATCGCGCAGATCAAGGTGATCGCGGAGGCCACGGCGACGGCCGGCCAGGTGCGGGTCTCGCCCACTGCGCCTCCGTTCGCGTCTCGGCCTCCTCTCCTACGTGACCTTAACGCGACCAACCGCCCGCCATACCCCCAAATGCGACGGAAAGTACTTGACGCCATGGAAAGCGAAAAGTACTTTCCATAGTGGAAAGTGGTTGTCGCGCGAACGGAGTCCCCATGAACGTCGAGGAAGCGGAGCGGAGCCTGGCGCTCATCCGGCGGACTCAGGCCAAGGCGGTCAGGTCGCAGCCCTGGTTCCCGGCCTGGTACGCCGCCGGGGTCGGGCTGTTCGTGACCGGCGTGCAGTTCGTCACGGAGCCCGGCACGCCCGTCGTGGTGATGATGGTCACGGGCCTCCTGCTGGCCGCCGGCATGGGCGCGCTGATCGCCCTGCTGGTGCGCACCCGCACCATGACGGCCCACCGCAGCCTGGTGCGGGCGAACGTCATGACGCTCTTCATGCTCTGGCTCGCGCTGGGCATCGGGCTCTGCCTCGCCGTCGCCTTCCGGCTCGACGCGGCGGAGGTGGCCTACGCGCGGACGTACGCCGGCCTGGTCATGACCGCGTTCCTGCTGGTCACCGGACCGTTCGTCGGCCGGTGGATGTCGGCGATGCTGGCGCGCCGGATCGAGAGCGGCTCGTGATGGACCTCGACCCCGTCATCCACGCGCCCACCCGGCTGCAGATCGTCTCGCTGCTCGCCGCGGCCGAGGAGGCGGAGTTCGCGTTCGTCCGCGACACCCTGGGCGTCAGCGACTCGGTCCTGTCCAAGCAGGGCAGCGCGCTGGAGAACGCGGGATACGTCCACGTACGCAAGGGGTACGTGGGCAAGCGGCCCAAGACCTGGTTCAAGCTCACGGACAGGGGACGGGCGGCGTTCACGGCGTACGTCGCGAACCTGCAGCGCATCGTCTCGCCCAGCGGTCTCAACGTGGTGCCGGAGGAACGCGGGCAGCCCGCGGGCAGGCCCCTGTGAGCGCGGGGGCCGGAACGACGCGGCCGCCGCCTCCGGGGTGGAGGCGGCGGCCGCGGCCGTCGTGGCGGCGATCAGTAGGTCGGCAGGCTGGGGTCGACCGTCTTGACCCAGCTCAGCACGCCGCCGCCCACGTGGACGGCGTCGGAGAAGCCGGCGTTCTTCAGCACCGCGAGAACCTCCGCCGAGCGGGCGCCCGACTTGCAGTGCAGCACGATCTTCCGGTCCTGCGGGAGCCCCTCCAGGGCCGAGCCGTTGAGGAACTCGCCCTTGGGGATCAGCACGGCGCCGGGGATGTTGACGATCTCGTACTCGTTCGGCTCGCGGACGTCGATGATCATGATGTCGTCGCCGCGGTCGCGCATCGCCTCGAGCTCGGCCGCCGTGATCGTGCTGCCCGCGGCGGCCTGCTGGGCCTCGTCGGAGATCGTGCCGCAGAACGCCTCGTAGTCGATCAGCTCGGTGATCGAGGGGTTCTTGCCGCACAGCGGGCACTCCGGGTCCTTGCGGACCTTGACGTCCCGGTACTTCATCTCCAGCGCGTCGTAGATCATCAGGCGGCCGACGAGGGGCTCGCCGACGCCGGTGAGGACCTTGATGGCCTCGTTCACCTGGATGGAGCCGATCGACGCGCACAGCACGCCGAGCACGCCGCCCTCGGCGCAGCTCGGCACCATGCCCGGCGGCGGGGGCTCGGGGTAGAGGCAGCGGTAGCAAGGCCCGTGCTCGGCCCAGAAGACGCTCGCCTGGCCGTCGAAGCGGTAGATGGACCCCCACACGTACGGCTTGCCCAGCAGCACGGCCGCGTCGTTGACCATGTAGCGGGTGGCGAAGTTGTCCGTGCCGTCCACGATCAGGTCGTAGCCGGAGAAGATGTCCATCACGTTGTCGGTCGTCAGAGCGACGTTGTGGATGATGACGTTGACCAGCGGGTTGACCTCGCGCACGCTCGCGGCGGCCGACTCGGCCTTCAGCCGGCCCACGTCCGACTGGCCGTGGATCACCTGGCGCTGGAGGTTCGACTCGTCGACGACGTCGAAGTCGACGATGCCGAGGGTGCCCACCCCGGCCGCGGCCAGGTACAGCAGGGCGGGAGAGCCCAGGCCGCCCGCGCCCACACACAGCACCTTGGCGTTCTTGAGCCGCTTCTGACCCGCCATGCCCACATCGGGGATGATCAGGTGGCGCGAGTAGCGGCGCACCTCGTCGACCGTCAGCTCTGCTGCCGGCTCTACCAGCGGTGGCAACGACACAGTTCCACTCCTGCTTTGCGTGTCCGTCTTCGTGCCAATGGTCGCGCTCGGCTCCATGGGCCCATCACAAGCTCTTCTCACAACTTAACCGGGGTGGCCCCGCATTCCCCAATCACGCTGTTCGGCGCGGGGACATCCTCGTGTAGGCCAGCAGGCGGCGCGCCTCCCGCGCGACGAGCTCGGGATACTCCATCTGCGCCACGTGCCCGGCGTGCGGGAGTGTGACCAGGCGCACGTCACGGAAGGCCCGCCCGGACCGGTGCACCATGCGGGCGTGGATCAGGCGGTCGCGCAGGCCGTAGACGACGAGGGTGGGCGCGGTGACCCGGCCGGCCTGCCGCCAGAGGTTCTCCTCGCCGAACCTGAAGTACTCCCGCACGATCGCGCGGGTGCAGCCGACCATGGACAACACCGCGTGCGGAAGCGCGTCGCGGCGGCGCAGTTCCTCCACCGCCTCGCGCAGCCGGTCCGGATGCACGCGGCCCGTGTCGGCGTAGCACATGCTCACCGTCGCCAGCACGCGCCGCTCGGGCGGGAGCGCGCTCAGCCACCGGACGGCCAGCTCGCCGATGGACGGGGCGGCCGACAGGGCGATCCTGGCCGGGCCGTACCTCGGCCGCAGGTCGGGCAGCGCCGGCGAGACCAGCGTCAGCGACCTGACCAGGTCGGGCCGCGTGGCCGCGACCCGGACCGAGACCGCGCCGCCCATGGAGTGACCGAACAGGTGGACCGGGCCGTCCCCGAGCGCCTCGGCGAGCCTGACCACCGCGGTGGCGTTGGCCGCGACGGAGTAGTCGCCGTCCGGCGGCTCCGGGGAGTGCCCGGCACCGGGCAGGTCGACCGCGACGCCCCGCACCTCACCGCCGAGCTCGCCCATCAGGTCCGTCCAGTTCGTCGCCGAACCCGCCAGTCCGTGTACGTAGACGGCGGTCTCCCGCGGCCCCTCCGGAGTCGCCCGGAGATGGAGGCGGCCGCCGCCCTCCACGTCGATGAACCGGCCGGGCCACACCGGAATCGGCTCGTCTCGCACGTGTCCTCCCCCGTTCACCTCGCGTTTCCGACCATAACCCCGCCCCTGCGACACCTCGGCGGGCGCTCCCCCTACCCAGGCGAGACGGGAGCGATCATCCGGTTCATCCCGATCGGCCGGGAGCGACATAAGCCCAATATCCACCCCATTCGGACATTTCGAAATGCGGATATGAATGACATTCCACGCCAAACCGAGCGCTAGCGGTTCAACGGAGCCAATAAAGCGATAAGCAGAAGGCAAAAGCCGCCGATCGCCGTTTGTCGCTCGGACACCGAGGAAATCAAGACAATGCAGGGATGATCCACCAAGGGTCATCAGTAAGGGCATTTTCCGAACGACTTGGAAAACGCCGGAGTGTCGGGGCAACAATCCTTCAAGGAGGACATGAAATGCCCAAGTTCAACAACCTGGTCGGGATCCTCGCGATCAGCGCCGCGCTCACCGGTGGTGCCGTCACGCTGGGCACCGCGGTCGCCGCCGGCAGCGCGAACGCGGCGACCGTCATGGGCGGCTACGTGGGCGGCGGTGGCTACCCGTACCCCTACGGCAACTTCAACGCGAACCGCAATTCGCAGCGGCAGAAGCACAAGGCGCTGAACGGCAACAAGAACAAGAACAAGAACAAGACGAAGCAGTGGCAGCACGAGCGGCAGAACCAGGGCCAGCACCAGTTCCTGCTGCGTGACTTCACGCTCGTCCTCACGCCGTTCCAGAAGACCGACACCGACGCGCGGGCGCTTCCGTACAACTGGCAGTACGGAAACACGCAGTCGTACCCGTACACCCGCACGAACAGCTTCAGCGACCAGTTCAACAACCCGCGTCAGGGCCAGGACGCCCAGGCCCAGCCGAAGACGAACACGGCCACCGAGATCAACCCGCGCATCAAGAAGAAGGACATCGACGCGGACATCGACGTGGACGTGGAGAAGGAGAAGAAGAAGGACTACGGCAGCGAGCCGGAGTTCGTGCGCTGACGCGATCGGCACGAGCGGCCTCGGCAGACGTCCCGGCCACGACGGGTGACGCGCCGGCCGACGGCCACCCGTACTCGTGACCGGCGGCCTCACCCGAGCCGGAACCCGCGAGCGGCGGGAGACACACGCGAGCGGCGGAGCGGCGGACACACCCGCCCGGCGGGACGGGCGGCGACCGGATGACCGTGAGACACGGCACCGGCGCCACCCGCGTCCGCCGCTCCGTCCGCGGCCGAGCGAGCAGTCGAGAGCAGTTGAGAGCAGTCGAGAGAACAGAGCACCGGAGGCGTGTTTCGAGGAGAGGACCGCCGGTGCCAGGCGAACGCACCGCGCCGCGTCACACACGACGGCGCCGAACCAACTACCACCCGCCCTGGTCCCCCACCGGACCGGGCCGGGGTCGCGATATTCAGAGGAGAAACACCCAAATGTCCGTGTTGAAGAACATCGCCGGGGCCCTCGCTCTCGGCACCGCGCTGAGCGGCGCGGCCATCGTGCTCGGTGGCGTCGCCGCCGGCACAGCCGGCGCGGCGACCGTCATGGGCGGCTACGTTCCCGCTCCGTCCGGTGGCGCCCGCTACGTCCCGCGGGCCTACAACTACAACTACAACACCAACCGGCAGCGCCAGGGGCACAAGGCGCTGAACCGCAACAAGAACAAGAACAAGAACAAGAACCACGAGTGGCAGCACGCCCGGCAGTCGGAGTACCAGGACCAGTTCCTGATGCGTGACTTCACGCTCGTACTCACGCCGTTCCAGAAGTCGTCGAACGGCTCCGCCGCGGTGCCGTGGAACGCCCAGTGGTCGCAGAACTCCACCAACCCGTACACCAACACCAGCGACTGGAACCAGATGCACAACCGGCCCTGGCAGGACCAGTCCTCGCAGGCCGACCCTCGCACGAACACGGCCACCGAGATCAACCCGAAGGCCAAGACCAAGAACGTCGACATCGACGTCGACGCCGACATCAAGAAGAAGGAAGAGGAGAAGAAGAAGGACTACGAGCGGCCGGGATACGACGCCATTCCCTGATCCGCGGCGTCCTTCGCGTGACCGGGACGACCGGTCGCGCTGAGCCTCGGGCCGCCGGCCCGGGTGCCGATGTATGTGCCCGTGCTCACCTGAGCGTGAAGTCACACGCCCACCGTGAGCACGGGCACTCTTCGTCTCCCCCACCCCGACCGCTTTCCCCGCGCCCGCCCCGGGGGTTCGTCATCCGGGTCGCGGCCCCCCTGCCGCCACCTCCGGGTCGCCGTCCAGCCGCCCCCGCCGCGGCCCGCCCCATGCCCTTTCGAACCCCTCTGGAACACCACCAGACGCATCCGGTCTCCACTGAGCACCCCACGTTCAAATCGGACATTATGGGACAAGTCGCCCCTTTTATCTCCAATTCGTGCCATAGCCTGCTAATAGCTGACCAAAAGCCATAAGGGCGCGTTTGTCGGGTGATGTCGCCGGATATCAACGTATCGCAGGAACCCGGCCCACGGGGGCCATAGAGGTATTTCTCTCGAATCTCCACGGAGAAATACCGAAGGATGCGGGGAATTCCAATCCTTTCAAGGGGGACAGCAATGCCCAAGTTCACGAAGCTTTTCGCCGGACTCGCACTCGGCACCGCGATCGCCGGGGGCGCGATCGCCATGAGCGCCACGGCCGCGAGCGCCGGCTGTGGAGACGGCCTCATGGGTCTCGGCGGCATGCCCTGCAACAACAACAACTTCGTTCCCTTCAACACCAACAACAATAACAACTGCGGGAACAACAACAACGAAAACTTCGCGAACAACAACTGGTGCAACAACAACCAGAACAACAACTTCTGGAACAACCAGAGCTTCTGGAACCAGAGCGCGTTCTGCGACAACCTGGACAGCGACTCCAACTTCGCCATCGTCGGGCCCTGCGCGACGATCGCCTTCAGCGACAAGACCAACCGCGAGAGCAACTGGTTCAACAACGGCTGGTTCCAGAACAACTCCTGGTGGAACAACAACAACTGCAACAACTGGAACAACAACAACAACAACTTCGTCAACTGAGAAGGCGGGGCCGGCAGCGGCCTGCGAGACGACCGCGCCGCTCGGAATCCTGCCGGGTGAAGGGATGACTGATACGGCCGGCCACCCGGTCGTCCACCGCCTCGACAGGAGAACGGCGCCCTGAAGCGCAGCCACGTTCCCACAGCGCCGAAAGATCCGTAGCACTTCACGCTCAGGGAACGGCCGTTCGATCCAGCAGAAAGCAGAAACAAGGGCTCCGGCGAGACTCTCGCCGGAGCCCTGACTTTTTCCCCCGTACGGCGGGCTCAGGCACGGAGCCCGAAGGGACGGGTTCGCCGGCGGGTTCCGGCGGCACGGAGCCCTCCAGGTCGCCTTTCCCTGCCCCGGCAGGATTTCCCCCGGCCATGCGGCGGCGGTGCGTCAGCGGTACGCGGGCGAACGACGCCTGCCGGGACACCCGCGACGACGCACTCAGGCCGCCGCCTCCGTTTCCGCCGCGTGGCCAGGCCGGTGAACACCCTTCCAGAAATCGGTCAATCGCGACATTTCACTTTCAATACCTCTAAGTCAGTCCATAAGAGTCTAACTGGTGATCAAAAGGCTTAGATGGCCGTTTGTCTGCCCACCACGCTGGAAATCATCACAGCACAGGAAGTTAGGGCTCAATTAAGAGCCCGAAGGGCCTTTCTCTCAAAGAAACGCCCTTAACAAATTCAGGGATACTGAATCCTGTCAAGGGGGACACGCATGTCCAAGCTCCACAAGATCATCGCTGGCCTCGCGCTCGGCACCGCCACCGTCGGCGGCGCACTGGCCCTGGGCGCCGGTGCCGCCGGTGCCACGACCAGGACCGGCGACGTCGACCGTCCCATCGTCCGGAATGGCCTCGCCAACGGCGTCGACGACAGCACGGGCGGCATCGCCCAGGGCAACAGGGGTGTCGGCGAGCGCGGTGATCAGGAGAACGTCTTCCCTGTCTTCTCCAGCCCGAACAACAACGTCGACAGGAACAACCAGAACCACAACCTCAACCAGAACGACAACAGCAACTGGTGGAACAACCAGCAGTTCTGGAACCAGGGGGCGTTCTCCGACAAGCGGGACGACTTCTCCGGCTTCGGTCTCGTCGCCAAGGACGTCGCGATCGGCTTCCAGGACAAGACGAACAAGGACAACACCTGGTTCAACAACGCCTGGTGGAACAACAACAACTGGTGGAACTGCAACGACAACAACTGGTGGAACAACAACAACAACGACCACGTGAACTGAGAAGGCAGGTCCAGCGGCTCCTGCGAGACGATCGCGCCGTTCCGGGAAGACGACGGATCCCGAAGACCTCCCACGAGGTCTCCGACTCCGGCTGAGGGACTGGCGCCGTTGAGTGCAGAGACACGCTCCCCGACCGGCCGGCCGCTCGCTCACCGAGCGGCGGCGGCCTGAACGGGAACGGCCGTCAATCCTCCTACAGGGACAACCAAGGGCTCCGGCGGGAAGGTTCCGCCGGAGCCCTGCTCTTTCCCCGACCGTGGTCGCCGCCGCCACCACGTCCTTCCGCGGCCTTTCCCCGCCCGCGATCGCGCCGCTCCCCACCTCCCCGGCCTCCCCGGCCTCCCCGGCCTGCCCGGCCTGCCCGCCGACCGCGATGGCGGACGCGGCTGAGCGGGCGCCCCCGCTCACGGGGCGTCGGGCCGCGTCCGCGCCAGGGAACAAATCGTACCTATCACTACATAAGGCGCATTATCCATCGAATCAAGCCTATACGCAGCTAATCATTAATCAAAAGCAGCAGACGTCAGTTTGTCGGGCCACCCGGCAGGAAATCACCCTAGCGTCGGGAGCAGGGCCCAATAAGGGCCATGAAGAAAAAATCCTGACCGCAGTAGGCGGCCAGGAAACGCCGACAGACACAGGGCAATTCGAAATCGAATCCTGTCAGGGAGGAACCATAATGCCCAACCTCAAGAAGATCTTCGCAGGGCTCGCGCTCAGCACCGCGGTCGTCGGCGGCGCCGTCGCCATGGGTGCCGCGGCCGCCAGCGCCGACGACAGCCCCTTCTACACGAAGAACGAGGACCGCCCCATCGTCAAGGACGGCGCGGCCAACGGCGTCGACGACAGCACGGGCGGCATCGCCCAGGACAACAAGAAGGGGGTGGACTTCCCGCGCGCGTTCTTCCCGAACAACAACAACCGGGAGCGCAACGACCGCAACCACAACATCAACGACCGCAACCAGAACAACTTCTGGGACACCAACAACTGGTGGGGCCAGAACCTCTACAAGGACGACAAGGCCCAGCACGACGCCTTCGGCCTCGTCGCCAAGGACGTCGCCTTCGGCTTCCAGGAGAAGGACGACAAGGCGTTCAACTGGCTCAACAACAACTGGTGGGCCGACCAGAACTGGTGGGACCACAACAACAACGACTGGTGGAACCGCAACGACCGCGAGCACACCAACAACGGCAACAACAACAACGGCAACAACGTCTGATCCGCGAGGCCTGACGCCTCGCGCGGCACCGCGCCGTCCGGTCGGGTGACGGGAGCCGGTGGGCGGGACCACCCACGAGTGCCTCTCCGCCACCGGCCGGGGACGACGGCGCCGGTGAGTGCAGCCAGGTGTTTCCAGCGCACCCGCGCGCCGAGCGACCGGAAGTCTGGAGACGCCTTCCACCGGATGGCATGAGACAAGGGCTCCGGCGAGATCCTCGCCGGAGCCCTGACCTTTCCACGCCCCGGACGGGCGGGCGAGTCCGCGGCCGCGAGGATCGGGGACCGGCGACGGGGAAAACGGCCCGGCGAGTACCCTCCGGATCGATCGGCGAATCGCGGGCCGGACACCGACTGCGTCAGCGGCCGGCCAAGCCGCGCCATGAGTCGCGACGAGAGGT
Organism: Microbispora sp. H10670; assembly: GCF_014161385.1. NCBI lineage: Bacteria > Bacillati > Actinomycetota > Actinomycetes > Streptosporangiales > Streptosporangiaceae > Microbispora > Microbispora sp. H10670. Next base: position 86,821 of record NZ_JABBWW010000013.1, read on the forward strand.
CAAACTCTCCCCCGCCGAGTTTGGCCGGGGGCCCCTTCGGCAATCAAGACACCACGGCGATGACCGGACATATAGGTCATAACCGGACATCTCCGGTTCCCACCGGAGAAGTCAGAAGTACGGGCAATCCATCCTTCGAGGAGGGCCTCTATGCCCAAATTCCGGAACGTCATCACCGGCCTGGCGGTCAGCACGGCGATGGCCGGCGGCGCGCTCGCTCTGAGCACCGTCACCGCCCACGCCTCCACCCCGACCACCGCCACCATCAGCGCCAACGGGGGCTGCGGCTGGAACGGCCACGGACGTGGCCGCGACTACAACAAGAACAAGAACAAGCTCGTGAACCGGAACGAATTCCGCAGCTTCAAGTACTACAGGATCAAGAAGGTCCACCGGGACAACACCGCCTTCGCGTCCGGCGACGCCGTCGTCGACATCGACGGCGACGACGACGACTGATCCCGGACGGCGCTACCCTGCGCCGCTTCCGTACCGTGAACAAGCCGTACCGTGAACAAGCCCCGGCGGGACAGCCGCCGGGGCTCCCGTGGAGCGGCGAAGAAGGCGGACGTTCAGGCGGAGCGGCGGGTCTTCCGCTTCCTGGGCGCGCTCTCCTCCTCCGCGCCTTCCGGGGCCGCCCTGCCGTCACTCTTCGCGGCACTCTTCGCAGCGCTCTTCGTGGCACTCTTCGCAGTGCTCTTCCCGGCGGTCTTCACCGGAGTCTTCGCCGCGCTCTTCTCGGCCGCCCCGGCGCCTTGGCGTTCCCGCTTGGCGGCCTCGACGCTGGCGCGCAGCGCGGCCATGAGGTCGACGGCCGGGCCCTGCTCGGCGGGCGCCTCGGGCGCGACGATCTCCCTGCCCGCGACCTTGGCCTCGATGACCTCCTGCAGAGCCTCCCGGTAGGCGTCGGTGTACTCCGCCGGATCGAAGTCGGCCACCATCGTGTCGATCAACGACTCGGCCATCTTCAGTTCCTGGGGCCGCACCTGGACGTCCTCCTCCAGGAAGCCGAACTCGGCCTCGCGGATCTCGTCCGGCCAGAGCATCGTCTCCAGCACGAACACGCCGTCCCGGACCCGCAGCGCGGCCAGCGACTCCCGCTGGCGGAGGGCGATCTTCACGACCGCCACCTGCCCCGACCTCTCCAGGGCGTCCCGCAGCAGCACGTACGGCTTCGTCCCCTGCCCGTCGGGCTCCAGGTAGTACGACTTCGCGAAGTAGATGGGGTCGATCTGGGCGGCGGGGGTGAACTGCAGCACGTCGATCCGGCGCGAGGTGGTCAGCGGCAGGTCGGCGAAGTCCTCGTCGGTCAGCACGACCATCTCACCGGTCGGAAGCTCGTACCCCTTGGCGATGTCGGAGTACTGCACCTCCTCGCCGTCGACCGAGCAGACCCTCTTGTACTTGATCCGCCCGCCGTCCTCCCGGTGCACCTGGTGGAAGCTGACGTCCTTCTGTTCGGTCGCGGAGTACAGCTTGATGGGAATGGTGACCAGACCGAACGAGATGGCGCCCTTCCAGATGCTCCGCATGGCTACATTCTCGTCTCTGTGTTCGAATACCGCTATGGTGGGATCCAAGGGAGTTACCTCATGGGCAGGTACCCACTAATGGCGGCGCCGTACCCGGTGGAACCCGCGCTCGGGGCCTCCGGCGCTCTCCCGCGTGCCTGATTGAGCCGCCCGAGATCGGGCAGAGCCCCTTCTCTGGCGGGCCGCCAAGGGCGATCTCCGGGAATGCCCGCCGGGGGCCGGCGGGAGGAGCGGTGATGACGGAGAAGGTGCGGGTGAAGGTCGAGGACCGGATGCTGGTCCTGACCAACCTGGACAAGGTCCTCTATCCCGGCACCGGGTTCACCAAGGCCGAGGTGATCGACTACTACACCCGGATCGCCCCGGCCCTGCTCCCTCATCTGCGGGGACGCCCGCTCACGGTCAAGCGCTACCCGAACGGCGCGGACGCCGCGTTCTTCTTCGAGAAGAACGCCCCCGACCACACCCCCGCCTGGGTCCGTACGGTGACCCTCCCGGCGCCGGGCAGCACGAAGAACCGCGAGGAGATCGAGTTCGCGGTCGTGGAGGACCTGCCGACGCTCGTCCACTACGCCAACCTGGCCGCGCTGGAGATCCACGTGCCGATGTGGCGGGTGGCCAAGGACGGCGAGCCGCAGCCGCCCGACACCCTCGTCCTCGACCTCGACCCCGGGGCCCCGGCCACGATCGTCGACTGCTGCCGGGTCGCCGTCCTGCTGCGGCGGGCACTGGCCGACGACGGCCTGGAGAGCCATCCGAAGACCAGCGGCAACAAGGGCATGCAGCTCTACGTTCCGTGGGACCGCGGGCCCGGCACCTCCGACTACGCCAAGGAGCTGGCCCGGCGGATGCAGGCGGAGCACCCGTTCGTCACCAGTGTGATGGCCAGGAAGGAAAGGCCGGGCAAGGTCTTCATCGACTGGAGCCAGAACAATCCGGCCAAGACCACCGTCGCGCCGTACTCGCTGCGCGCGAACCCGTTGCCGACCGTGTCGACGCCCCTGCGGTGGGAAGAGGTCGAGGCGTGCGAGAACCCGGAGCAGCTCGTCTTCACCTCCTCCGACGTGCTGAAGCGCGTCGCGGAACACGGCGACCTGTTCGTGGCCCTCGGCGCTTAGCCGGGCCGCACCCCTGGCCGTAGTGTTGGACCTGAGTGTCAGACCTGTCGCAGCCGACCGTCGAACGGAAGGAAGATCACATGCCAGAGATGGAGCCCCTCGACGAGGCCGCCGAGGAGATCTCGATCGAGGCGCCGGAGGCCGACGCGGTCGAGCAGCACCAGCTCGTCAAGGTCGCCGAGGACAGGCGCTGGCCCGAACACGTCCCGTTCGACGCCGACCCGGCCGACGTGACCGAGCAGGAGCGCACGGTCGACCTCGACGACGACGACTATCGCTGATCACAGATACCGACACGTAGGATGAGGCCCCGGGGCGGGAGCCCCCGATGCGCTTCTTGCAAGGAGACTGCCGTGACCGCTACCCCGGACGCCAAGCCCCGGGGCACCCGGCTGCCCCGGATGGCCCGCCGCCGCCAGTTGCTGAGCGCGGCGCAGGAAGTGTTCGTGGAGAACGGCTACCACGCAGCGGCGATGGACGAGATCGCCGAGCGGGCCGGGGTCAGCAAGCCGGTGCTCTACCAGCACTTCCCGGGCAAGCTTGAGCTGTATCTCGCGCTGCTCGACCTGCACGTGGACGACATGGTGAACCGGTGCCGCCAGGCGCTCGAGTCGACCACCGACAACAAGCAGCGGGTGCAGGCGGCCATCGGCGCCTTCTTCGACTTCGTGTCGAGCCAGGGAGAGGCCTTCCGGCTGGTCTTCGAGTCCGACCTGCGCAACGTGGCGCCCGTACGGCAGCGCATGGAGCGCTCGCTCTACGAGAGCGCCGAGGCGATCAGCCGGGTGATCCAGGAGGACACCGGCTGCTCCAGCGACGAGGCGCACCTGCTCGGCGTCGGACTGGTCGGCATGGCCGAGGTGAGCGCGCGCTACTGGCTGAGCAGCCACGGCTCGATCCCCAAGGAGGCGGCGACGCAGCTGATGGCACGCCTGGCCTGGCGCGGCATCAGCGGCTTCCCCCGCACCGGCTGACCGGGCCTCCGGTTCCCTGTTCGCTTGACGCGATCACAGGGCTCGCCGCGCCGCCGGGCGACGACGATGGGGAGAGAACAGCCCTCGCGAAAGGGGAGCCTTATGGAAATAAAGATCGGCGTGCAGTCGGTGCACCGCGAGATCGTCGTGGAGACCGACCTGTCGGCCGAGGAGATCGAAGAGGAGCTCCGCAAGGCACTCGCCTCGGACAAGGGCGTCTTCTCCCTAACCGACACGACGGGACGCCGGGTGGTCGTACCCGTGACCTCGCTCGGGTTCGTCGAGATCGGCGAGGACGAGACGCGTCCCGTCGGCTTCGGCGGAACTCTCTGACCCGGAGACGCTCCGGCTCGGAGACGCTCTGACGCAGAACGCCCTGACTTCAAACGCTCTGACTTCAAACGCTCTGACGCGGAAACAGTTTGACGGCGGCCGGAGCCGACCGGCGGCGCGGGTGTCCCAGGACGCGCGGCGTGCCGGCGGCCGGAGCCGGCCGCCCGGGTCAGGACCGCCCGTAACCGCATCCGCGGGGACGCCGGGTGAGATCCGCCCGATGCGGATCGTCCCGTCTTCCGCCGATCGTCGGACAGCCCGCGCTTCCTCTCCGCAGAATCGCACGGGGGGTCCAGCTGTTCGGCCCACATCTTGTCAAGGAACTGCCGTAGCGGCGCGAGGCCCTCATGCTCGCACCGTACATCCGTTTGCCGGGTGCGCGAATCAGGAACGGCGAGGTTTCACCCGTTGGGGGTGAGGCCGAGAGCCGTCATGCGCCTGCCGTGCTCCTCGGTCAGCCGGGCGAACATCCGCCCGATCTCCGCCAGATCCTCCCCCTGCTCGCCCACGAGCAGCGCGGCGAGGTGCGGACGGGCGGCGGCCAGCCGCTGCCCCTGGCTCAGCGCCTCGCCGACCATCCGGCGGGCCCACAGCGCGAGCCGCCCGCACAGACGCGGATCGGCGTCGAGCGCCGCGCGCATCCGCTCCACCGCGAACTCCGAACGGCCCTCGTCGGCCAGCACCTCGTCGACCAGGGCGGTGGTCGAGGGATCGGCGTGGCGGGCGGCCTCGCGGTAGAAGTCGCCCGCGATCCCCACGCCCACGTAGGCCTTCACCAGCGCCTCGTACCAGTCCTTCGGCCTGGTCTGGGCGTGCCAGGCGTCGATCGCCTCGACGAAGGGAGCCATCGCCTCCTCCGGATCGGCCCCAAGCGAGGCGATCCGGTCGCGCAGCACCCGGAAGTGCCCGTACTCGGCCGCGGCCACGTCCCCGAGCGCCGCCCTGTCGTTCAGCGTCGGCGCGAACAGCGCGGCATCCTCGGCCAGCCTGAGGAAGGCGGTGAGCTCGGCGTACGCGAGGACGCCCAGCAGGTCGACGATCCCGGGAGACGAATCACTCATGGATGCAGCGTAAGGGTCGGCGCGACGCCCGCGGAGCCGGCCGCTCCGGTCCGGCGGAACCCCGGCGCGACCCCCGGTGGAACCCCGTACGGCCGCCCACAGGACAACAGTTTTTAGCGAGAAGACGCGGAAATCGGTTCCGTGTTGTGGTATCGAGTAGACTGGTTCGTGGAAGTGCGACCGCACTGGCCAACAACCAGCGCTGGCCTACAACCGAGTCGATCCGGGGTTTGCCCCGGACCTCTGGAACCAGTGGATGCCGCGGTCGCTGTTCACGACGAGGGCGCGACTGTCCGCGAGGACCCGGACCGGGAAAGATCTGCCGGCCGGATGTCCCGGAGGGCCGCCTTCACAGATTGAGGCAGGCCACGCTGACAACGACGTTCCGAGACCTGGGAGTCATCCCGGAGATCGCCGATGCCCTCGAGACCGAGGGCATCACTTCACCGTTCCCGATTCAGGAGATGGCGCTCCCGCTGGCGCTGGCCGGCCAGGACGTCATCGGGCAGGCGCGCACGGGCACCGGCAAGACCTATGCCTTCGGCGTCGCCATGCTCCAACTGGTCGGCAAGCCGAGGAAGAACCGCAAGAAGCCCCGCGGTCTCGTCCTCGTCCCCACGCGCGAACTGGCCCTTCAGGTGACCGAGGACCTCGTCCTCGCCGCCGGGAAGCTGGGGTCGCGCATCCTCACCGTCTACGGCGGGCGCGCGTACGAGCCCCAGATCGAGGCGCTCAAGAACGGCGTCGACGTGATCGTCGGCACCCCTGGGCGGCTGCTCGACCTCGTCAAGCAGAAGCACCTCGACCTGAGCCAGATCACCATGCTCGTCCTCGACGAGGCCGACCGCATGCTCGATCTCGGGTTCCTCCCGGACATCGAGCGGATCATCAAGCTCGTGCCGGACGACCGCCAGACCATGCTGTTCTCGGCCACGATGCCCGGCGAGATCGTGAACCTGTCCCGCCGCTACCTCGACCGGCCCACCCGCGTGCGCGCGGAGAGCGGCACGGCCGAGGCCGAGACGACCACGCTCACCACGCAGTACGTGTACCGCACGCACCGCATGGACAAGATCGAGATTCTCGGGCGGCTGCTGCAGAGCAGGGGCGCCGGGCTCACGATGGTGTTCTGCGAGACCAAGCGGGCCTGCGACATGGTCGCCGAGCAGCTCAAGGACAAGGGCTTCGCGGTGGCGGCCGTCCACGGCGACCTCGGTCAGGGCCAGCGCGAGCAGGCGCTGCGCGCCTTCCGCAACGGCAAGATCAACGTGCTGGTGGCGACCGACGTCGCGGCGCGCGGCATCGACATCGACGACGTGACCCACGTCGTCAACTACGACTGCCCGCAGGACGAGAAGGCCTACGTCCACCGGATCGGCCGCACCGGCCGGGCGGGCCGCACCGGCGTCGCGGTGACCTTCGTCGAGTGGACCGAGCTGACCCGCTGGAAGGTCATCAACAACGCCCTCTCGCTGGACTTCGCCGATCCCGTCGAGACCTATTCGAGCTCGCCGCACCTGTACGGCGAACTCGACATCCCCGAGGGCACCAGGGGCGTGCTGCCGCGCGCCCAGCGCTCGCGCGCGGGCCTGGAGTCCGAGGAGATCGAGGACCTCGGCGAGACCGGGCGCACCCGTTCCCGCGGCAAGTCCGACCGGGGCGGGCGCGGCAACGGCCGTGACCGCGACCGTGATCGTGACCACGACAACAGCGAGGAGCGCCGGGAGCGCCCCGCCCGCACCCGCGAGCGGCGGCGCACCCGTGGCGGGCGCCTCCAGGAGGCCGGAGCGTCCTCCCCCGGCGACGCCGACGCCCTGACCTCGCAGGTGGGGGACGGCTCCGAGTCGCCCGAGCAGCCCGCACAGGCCCAGACCCAGACCCAGGGGCGCAGGTCCCGGCGAGGGGGCGCCAACACCGACGCCCTGACCGGCGCGCTGGCCGAGGTTCCGGGCGCACGGCCACAGGAGGAGCAGGCGGACGGGCCATTGGCCGGTGCGGCGTCCGAGCCGGAGCCGGCCCCGCGCCGGGCCTCCCGCCGCAGGACCCGTGCCGCCGACACGGCCGGCACCCCGGTCGCCGAGCCCCGAATCGACGAGCCCCGAATCGACGAGCCCCGAATCGATGAGCCACAGGTCGACGAGCCCCAAAGCGTCGAGCCCCGGAGCGTCGAGTCACAGGTCGTCGAGTCACCGGCCGGTGAGCAGCGGAGCGGGGACCAGGCGGTCGCCGCGCCCGTCGAGGACCGGCCCGCCCGCCGGCGCGGAACCCGCGCCGCCGCGGCGGCCACCACGGGGGCCACCACGGGCGCGGAGGACGCCGCGGCGGCCTCTCCGGCCGTCTCTCCGGCTGTCTCCGTGGACCGGCCCACGCGCCGCCGTACGCGGAGCACGGACGCGGGCGCCTCGGACGAGGCGCCGTCCACGCCGTCTGTGCCGTCTGTGCCGTCCGGCGAGGCGACCGTGAACGGCGTGGCGGACGAGCCCGCCCGGCCGCCGGTCGCCCGGCAGGAGCCGGAGAGGATCATTCCGGCCAGCCCGTTCATGGTCGTGTTCAGGTCCCCCGACCTCGCGACCGACGACGACGATCCCGCTCCGTCCGCCGCGACCGAGCGCGCCCAGCAGCGGCGCCGCCCGGCCCGGCCCCGCCCGCGCCGTACGGGGTGAGGGGCCGGCCGCGGCCCGCTCGTCGATGAGCACGACCACCAGGGCAGGGAGAGCGCCGGACACCCGGCGCCCTCCCTGCTTTCGCGCGTGGGCGCCTTCACACGTGGGCGCCTTCGCACGTGGGCACGGTCCCCCCGGCGGGCCGCCACGTTCGCAGTGGGTATGACCTGGACAGGAGGCACGCGTCATGACACCCGGACTCTCTCTGCCCGGCCGGTCCGCAACCGGCTTGGATCTTTCGGCGGTGTCGCCGGAGTCCCCGCTGGGTATCGTGATGCCACGTGAGTGAGCGAGCCTTCAGCAGACGGTCCATGCCGGGGAACCCGGGTGAGATGGAGGAGGTCTCGTGAGCACGCCACGGTTCCTGACCCTCCCTCCGGGCGTCAGCAGCGAGCAGATCGAAACGCCGCTGGGCTCGTTCGCGGCCCTGGAGGCGCTTCCCGTGAGCGGGATCCCCGAGCGCTGGCCCGCCCTCCTCGTCCCCGGCTTCACCGGATCGAAGGAGGACTTCATCGCGGTGCTGCAGACCCTCGCGCAGGCCGGCCGCCGGGTGATCGCCGTGGACATGCGCGGGCAGTACGAGACGCCGGGCCCCGACGACCCGGCGGCGTACACGTGCGGGGCGCTCGGCGCGGACGTCGACGCGATCGCCGCGGTCGTCGGGCAGGGCGAGCCGGTGCACCTCATGGGGCACTCCTTCGGCGGCCTCGTCGCCCGGGAGGTCGCGCTGAACGGAGCCGCCAAGATCGCCTCGCTCACGCTCATGAGCTCCGGGCCCGCCGGCATCGTCGGGCCCCGGGAGCAGATGGGCCGGGTGATGCTCGCCGAACTGCCCGAGTACGGCCTGGACTACATGTGGTCCAACCGGATGGAGCCGGAGGCGCTGAAGGCGGGCGTCCCGGACGACATCGTGGCGTTCCTGCGCAAGCGGCTGCTGGCCAACCACCCCACCGGGCTCATGACCATGGCGCACGAGGTGCTCGGCGCCGCCGACCGGTGCGACGAGCTCGCCCAGTGCGACCTCGACCTCCTGGTCCTGTACGGCGAGCACGACGACGGCTGGCCGCCGCCGCTGCAGGCCGAGATGGCCCGCCGGCTCGACGCGGAGTGCGTCGTGGTGCCCGGGGCGCTCCACTCACCCGCCGTCGAGGCGCCCGAGACCACCGCCGCCGCCCTGACCCGGTTCTGGAACGCGGCCGAGAGCCGGCTGCTCCAGCACGGCTGACGCGACGGCCATGACCGGGGTCAGCGGTCCGACCGTCCAGCCTCCCGAGTCCGTGACGTGGCTGGTCCACGTCGACCGGACCATGTGGGTGGGCGGCGTCCGCGGCCTGATGCTGCAGGCCCTGCATCCGGTGGCGATGCGGGGCGTGTGGCAGAACTCCGACTTCCGCGAGGACCCCTTCGGGCGGCTGCGCCGCACGGCCGACTTCGTGGGCCGCGTGACGTACGGCAGCCCGGAGGAGGCCGAGCGGATCGGCAGGCGGGTCCGCGCGATCCACCGGGCGCTGCGCGTCCACGACCCCGACACGGGCCGGGTCCACCGGGTGGACGACCCCGAACTGCTGCTGTGGGTCCACTGCGCGGAGGTCACGTCCTACCTGGAGGTCGTCCGCCGCGCCGGCGTCCCGATCACCGACCGGCAGGCCGACCGCTACCTCACCGAGCAGCGGCGCAGCGCGGCGTACGTCGGGCTGCGCCCGGAGGACGTGCCGGGCACGATGCGCGAGATGGACGACTACTTCGCCCGGATGCGGCCCGTCCTGCGGGTCATCCCCGAGTCGGCCGCCGCCGTCCGGTTCCTGCTCTGGCCGCGCCTGCCGGAGAACCTGCGGTTCCTGTCCCCGGCCAGGCCGGTCTACTTCCCGTTCGGCGCGCTCTGCTACTACACGCTGCCCCGCTGGGCCCGCCGCCTTTACGGCGTGCTGCCGGAGGTGCCGGAGATCGCGGTCACGGCGGCGCTGCGGGCGTTCCGGCTCACCATGAACACCATTCCCGACCCGATGCACCAGCGCGTGCTCGGCGAGGGCACCAGGGCCATGCTGCGGGCCTCCCGGGAGCGCCTCGGCGCGGCCGGGTACGACGTCGGGCAGGGCCTGCGAGGGCTGGCCGACCCACGCCGCCACCCCGCCGCGACCCCGCCCGGAGGCTGACCGGAGGCTGACCGGAGACACAGCCTAGCCGGGGACCTCCTCGGCCGTGGGGAGGCCGTCCCAGGGCAGGCGTTCGGAGGAGGCGGCCCGTCCCTCCGGGCAGTGCGCGCGGAAGTCGCACCACGAGCAGATGGGCCCCGGCTCGGGCGGGAACAACGCGTCGATCTCCGGCGGCACCGCGACGGCGGCGCCGTCCTCCACGGACCCGCCCTCCCCTCGCCTCGGGGCCGGCACGGCGCCCGTCGTACGGCCCCGCCCGCGGCCCGTCGTACGGCCGCTCTCGCGGGAGGAGGGCCCGGCCCACTCCCGGTAGGCGTCGTCGGCGTCCGCCGCCTCCAGGCCGATCTCCTCGGCCCGGCGCAGGTGGCGGGCCAGCGACTCGTCTCCGTGCTCCCACTCCGCGACCGAACCGGTGGGCAGGTGGTGCAGCTCCACCCGGTGGCAGGGGCGGCGCATCATGCGGGACGAGGCGATCGCGTAGACGGCGAGCGCGAGCGAGGACCGGGCGTCGTCGGGCGTCGGCGGGCGGCGGCCGGTCTTGTAGTCGACGACCACCAGTTCGTCCCCACGCCGGTCCAGCCGGTCGATCCGGCCGGACAGGGCGAGCACGGACGTGCGCGTGGCGACCGTCCGCTCGACGCCCACCGGCTCGTCGGCCGGGTCGAGCGTCGCGACGTAGGAGGAGACCATCTCGCGGGCCCGGTCCCGCCAGGCCGCCGACTGCTCCTCGTCCCTGAACCCCTCGCGGATCCAGCCGCCGGTCAGCAGGGTGGCCGCCACGACCGGCGTACGCCGCTCGTACGGCTCCCGCCACCACGCGGCCAGCGCGTTGTGCACCGAGGCCCCCACGCTGTTGTGCGCCCATGGAGGCCCCTTGCGCGGGGCCGGCCGGTCGAGGTAGGTGAAGCGGTAGCGGCGCCGGCAGTCGAGCCAGGTGTTCAGGCGTGACGGAGTGCAGGTGTAGAGCCGCCTCGGCATGCCCTCGAGGCCGAGCTGCTCCACGGCACTACTCGTCGCGGTTCAGCGTGATGCCGGACGCGCCGGTGCCGTCCACCAGCGGCGAGATCGGCTCGGCCTCCTCGGCGCCGGTGAGCGACCCCGACAGCCAGCGGTCGAACTCGGGCTCCAGGTCGCCGATCCTGCCCTCCTCGCCGTGCGCGGGCAGCACCCTCGTCTCGTGCGGCAGCGTGAACAGCCGCTCGCCGATGGAGGTGAGCTGGTCGGCGAGGGCGGGATACTCCCCGCCGAGCTTGCCCGGCCCGTCCATGAGCAGGGTCTTCCCGGTGAAGACCGCCGCGAGCTCCTCGCAGTAGAGCGAGACGCCGCCCGCGGTCACGCCCGGGGTGGCGAGCACCTCAAGCTCGACGTCGGCCACGGAGAACAGTCCCTCGTCCTCCATCTCGATGTCGGGCCAGGTCTCCTCCCAGGTCTGCCGCCACAGGCGCCTGTCCTTGGCGTGGACGGCGATCACCGCCTCGTCCCTGGCCGCCACCTCGATCGCGGCGCCCACGTGGTCGGGCAGCCCGTGGGTGCAGATGACGGCGAGGACCTCGCGGTCGCCGACCTTCTCCAGGATCTTCTCGGCGTCCCGTGCCGGGTCGATGACGATCACCTCGTCGTCGTCACCCAGGATCCAGGTGTTGTTCTCGACCTTGTGCTCGTCGCCCTCGATGTCCACGAGGCCCGAGGTCACCACTCGTTCGATACGCGCTGTCACGGCTCAGAACCTTACTATCCCCGGCGCTTCGGACCGGCTTTACCGCGCATCCCCGTCCAGTCTCGGCGAGAGGGCGCCGAAGGGCGGAGCCACCGCCTGTTCCTGGTCGCGCAGGTCACGCAGCGAGAGATCGGCCAGCGCGATGAAACAACCGGCCTCGGCCGGCCAGGCGACCGTCCACAGCCAGTTTCCGAGGGCCTCCCCGACATAGGCGGCACGGTCGTCGGGCACGCCCGGCCCCGCACACCACAGCGCCGTCGGGTGGCCGCGTACGTCGATCTTCGCGTGCGGCGGACCGGCGTCGAAGCCGGAGCCGGGATCGGGCCCGGGCAGCCCCGCGTACGCGGCCCCGAGGCCGATCCCGGGCTCCTCGGCGACGATCAGCATGTCGGCGGGCCCGTGGGTGATCGAGGGGCCGGTCAGCGCGACGACGCTCGCCCTCGCACCGGTCCGTTCATCGCCCACCTCGGCGAAGCCGGTCACCAGCCACCCCGTGGGGAGCGGCCACGGAAGCCACACGGGAACCCGGGCGGCCTCGCACATAGCGTCGAGCGCGGGCTGAGAGGGCCGGTGGGGCGGCTGGAACGGCAGGACGTCGCCGTGGGCGGCGCATCGCCATGAGCTCGACCAGACGTTCGGTTCGTGCAGCGGCCCGAAGCACCGCGGGCAGGTTGGCGCGGTTCTCACAAATATTCACGGTGCGTCGGTGATGTCCATCAGTCAAGAGCCTGCCCGTTATCTAGTCGTAATCTTGGTGTTGTGCGACATCTTGGTCTTGGAAAGCGCGTCAGATGCGTCGGGGCGATCATCACCGATCCGGACGGGCGGCTTCTGCTCGTGCGGCGGGGCCGCCCGCCCGGCGAGGGACTGTGGTCGCTGCCCGGCGGCAGGGTCGAGCCCGGCGAGACCGACGAGCAGGCGGTGCGCCGCGAACTGCGCGAGGAGACCGGCCTCGACGTCGCCGTCGTACGGCTCGCCGGGACCGTGCTGCGGCCCGGCCCCGGCGGCGTGACGTACGAGATCCACGACTACGTGGCGACACCCTCGGGAACGGCCTCGGGGACGCCGGTGGCCGGGGACGACGCCGCCGACGCCCGCTGGTGGGCGCCGGCCGACCTGGCCGGCCTCCCGCTGACCGACGGCCTCGCCGACGCCCTCGCCGAATGGGGGGTCGTCTCCAGGATCACCGGTCCGTGACCGTGCTGCGCCAGATCGTCAGGTGGTCGTCGGCGTAGTCGGTGGACCTGCCGACGGCCACGACCCGGCTGCCGGAGACGGCCACCGCGCCGAGCCACTGGGCGCCCCGCCCGCCCAGGCCGTCCTGGGTGAGCGTGTGCCGCGACCAGTCCAGGCCGTCCTCGGAGATCCAGGCGGTGCTGTCCCCCTCGCCGTCCGCCTCGGCGGAGCGGTGCGATCCCACCGCCACCACGCCCTTCGCGGTCGCGGTCAGGTCGAGGACCGAGGCGTCCGCCTCGGCGGGCAGCATGGCGTACTCCCAGTGCTCGCCGTCGTCGGTGGACACGGCGGAGAACGGGCGGGGGCCGTCCTCGGTCACGGCGACGCCCACCGCGACGACCCCGGCCTTCGTCGCGACCACGTGGCGCAACCCGGCCGAGGTGGCGTCCGGCGGCAGGACCCTGCCGCGCGCGGTCCAGTTGAGCCCGTCGGAGGAGACCCAGACCACTCCCGACTCACGGTCGGCCGAGCCCGAACCGCCGACCGCCATGAACCCGTGGGACGTCGCCGTGACCCCGGACAGGCGCACGTTGACCCCGCCCGCGGGCAGGCTGCCGGCCGCCGAGCGGGTGATCCGCCTGAGGTCCGGGCTGAACCACAGGGCGGCGACCACCCCCGCCGCACTCCGGTCCTCACCGGCGAGGACGTAGCCCTTCTCCCCCGCGGCGACCACGCGGGGCGCGAGCAGGAAGTGGCCCGGGGGCACCTCGATCGGCGGGCCGGGCCGCCAGGACCTGCCGTCCGCCGAGGTGACCAGCAGCGGCCGGGTCACGGCGGGGTCGGTCATCGTGCCGCCCACGGCGAGCCACCCCTTCGGGCCGTGCGCCACGCCGCCGAGGGCCTGCCGTCCGGGGCCGCCGAGCAGGTCGGGGAAGCCCGCGTCCTTCCAGTTCGCCCCGTTGTTGCCACTCGTCCAGATGGCGGCGTCGCCGTTGGCGGAGCCCACCGCCACGAACGTGCCGCCGGCCGCGGCGAGGTTCGCCGTCTCCCTGGCCAGCCGGTTGAGTCCGCCGATCTCCTTGAGCGGCACGGGGTGGGCCGCCTCGCCCTTCCCCGCCGTGATCAGCACCGGCAGGTTCTCCACGTCGCCGGGGCCCCGCTTGTCGCCGCCCGCGACCAGCGTGCCGCCGTCGGTGATGGCGAGCCCCCGCACCGTGCCGGGGATCTCGCCGAGGTCGGCGCTCTTGGTCCACTCGCGCCCGTCCCGGCTGGTGTAGACGGCGTACCGCTCCCAGGCCGACTCGGCGACCGCCGCGATCCCCGCCGCCGACGAGGCGAGGCCGCGTACGCCCGTGCCCTGCGCGCCGAGCGGCCCGATGGCGCCGCACTGCGTCCAGGCGGCGCCCTCGGGCGAGCAGTACACCCGCACCTCGCCGCCGGCGTCGCGCTGCCGGGTGGGCACGAGCACGAAGCCCTTCTCCGCGGCGGCGAGCGCGCCCGGCTCGGGCCGTACGTCGGAGATCGCCGCGGCCGTACGCAGCCAGGTGCGGCCGCCGTCGTCGGACCGCAGGATGACCGAGACCGTGTCGCCGGAGCCGGGGTCGGCGAGCGCCACCACCCGGTCGCCGCGCGCCGCCACCGCCCGCATGCCGCGGACCTTGTCGGGCGTGCCGATCTGTTCGGTGTCCACCCGCGTCCAGCCGGTGCCGTCGGCCGACACCCAGGCCACCGGGCCCGCCGTGCCGTCGCGCAGGGTCGTCGCGCCCACGGCCAGGAAGCCGGTCGCGGTCCGCGCCACGTCGGTGATCCTGTCCTGGCTCCAGAAGGCGGTCAGCCGGAGCGGGTCGACCGCGGCCCAGGAACGGCCGTCGGAGGAGACCCACATGCCGCGGGCGGCGGGGCCCGCGGGGCCCGGCGCGTCGGTGCCGACCGCGAGCCAGCGGCCGTCGCCGCCCGCGACCCGGCCCACGGCCGCCGCCGCGGTCTCGTAGCCCGGGGCTCCCGCGACCCGGCCTAGCTGCCAGTGCGCGCCGCCGTCGGCGGAGACGAGGAACAGCGGCCGGGCGAGCGCCCCGGTCATGTCGCTGCCCGCCGCCACGACGGTCGAGCCCGCCGAGGCGAACGCGTTGAGCACCTGGCTGGAGCCGTTGCCCGGCAGGCCCGGCGCGGCGAAGGCGGTGTCGCCCGACTGGCCGTCGCCCGCGGCGAGCCGCAGCCCGGTCGTGGCAGGGCCCCTGGACCACTTCACCACCGCCACGCCCAGCACCGCCGCCACGACGAGGACCGCCGCGACGACCAGCGACGTGACGAGCCGGGGCAGCCCCCGGACCGGCGAGCCGCGGCCCGGCAGCACCCGCCTGTGGTGGCGCCCTCCGCCCGGTCTCGGCGGCCCGACGGCCACGAGCACGTCGTGCCGGGCCGGGCGGCCTCCCGGCGGGCGGCCGATGCGCTCGACCGGCCCGGCCTCGGGTCCGGGCCGTGGCCCGGGCTCCGGCCCGAGCTCAGGGCCGGACTCAGGCCCGAGCTCCGGCCCGGGCTCCGGCTCGACGGGGATCTCCGGGCGCATCCGGATGCCCGGCTCGGCTGTCTCCGGCTCACCCGGTTCCCGGTCGTCTGTGTCCGGATCGTCGCCGTGTCCGTGGCCGTGGCGGGAGGCGGGCTCGGGGGGCGTGTGCGCCCACACGTGCTCCTGTCCCGCCGTCTCCTGTCCAGCCGGGGGACGCAGCGGGCCGGACGGCGGAGTGTCGATCTCGGGGGCCCCGGGGCCGTCGGGGTTCTCACGCGGGATCTGCGCCCGCCGCTGCCGGGGCGGGCCCGAGGCGACCAGCTTGTCCGGCCGGTCCACGACGCGCCGCCGCCGGCCCGCTTCCTCCGACGGTCCGGCCTCCGACGGTCCGGTCGACCTGGCACCCTCGCCGTGCCAGGTGGTGGAGTCCTGAGGGGAGCCCGGTGGGCCGGTGGCTCCGGTGTCTGTGGCTCCGGTGTCTGTGGCTCCCGTGTCCGCGGCGGCGCCGTACGGGGCCGAGTAGGGCCTGCGGCCGGTCCGGTGCGGGTGACCGCCGGATAAGTGGGGCGGGGCCTCCGCGTCCGGCCGCGGCGCCCAGTCGTGCGCCTCGCCCTGAGACCCCGCCTGAGGCCCTGTCTGGGGTTCGGGGCGTGGCTCCGGGTCGCCGAATCTGCGGTAGGGCCGGGTGTCCTCGTCGTCCCCGGACAGGACGTCCCCGGACAAGGGCTCCTCGGGTAAGGCGTCCTCGGGTACGGGGGCGGCGAAGGGGGGCAGTGCCCACGGGGAGGGACCCGGCGGCCGGTGATGCAGCTCCGGAGGGGGCGCGGGCGTCTCCTGCTCACCGGGCGTACGCCGGCGGTCACGTTCGTCGGGGCCCGAGGCCACGCTCAGTACCTCCTCCCCGGAGAGGTCAATCCGGACCGTTCCACCTCTATTACGGCAAAGCGATCACAGTGATACCCCATCACGAATCCAGAGCAACACGGGAAAGCCCCGGGGACCATACCTCTCTAGTGAGATTTATCGGGAGAGAGTCTGAATTGCCCACTTTCGGGCGATTATTAGGACACCAAACCCGAAAACCGCGAACTGGACGGCCGATCCGATCAGAGCCTGCCACGGGACCGCACCCTGCTCCAGGGCGCCGTTCATGTCGCCGGAGGCGGCCACGAGCCCGAACGCCACGACGTTGTTCGAGGCGTGCAGGGCGATCGGGGCCTCCAGCCCGCCGGTGCGGACCGCGAGCCACCCCATGAGCACGCCGAACACGAAGACGTAGACGATCCCCCAGCCCGTGTAGCCGTGCGAGGCTGCGAAGGCCACCGCGCCCAGCAGGATCGCCGGCCACGGGCTGCGGAAGTACGCCCCCAGCCCCTGGATGATCCAGCCCCGGTAGGCGTACTCCTCGGCCGCCGCCTGGAACGGCACGAGCAGCAGGATGACGATCAGGGCCGGGAGGAACGCCCCCCAGCCCGCCCAGCCGTACCCCGGACCCACTCCGGCCGACAGCAGCATCCCGGCCTCGGCGGCCTGCCCGAGTACGACCGACACCACAGCGACCAGCAGGCAGGCCGCCAGCCACCTCCACCGCAGGCGCAGGGCCACCGAGGAGAGCGACCCGGGCGGCCTCCGCTGGAACACCCACGCCGCGCCGAGCACCAGGGGGAGCAGCAACGCGATGACGCCCAGCTGGAACCCGAGGTCGAGCACGGGATCGGCGAACAGCCGGGGTCCCGACCCCGTCATCGGCACCCGGGTCACCAGGGAGACGAGGTAGGCCACCAGTCCCGCCCCGATGGAGATCACCACGAAGGTCGCCACGATCGCCAGGGTGCCCACGATGGGCCGCCACCAGCGGTTCAGGACCGTGCGCGCCATCTGGTCGTACGGCGTGCCGGGCGGCGGCGGGACGTCCCAGCGCGTCCGCGCGGGCGGCCCCCAGGCAGCGCCTCCCCAGACAGGGCCTCCCCAGGCCGCGTCCCCCCACTGGGGCCCGCGCGGGTACCGGCCGGGGTGCCATCCCGGCGGCGGGCCGGCCGGCCACGCGGTCCCGCCCGCGTAGGGCCCGGGAGCCAGGTAGACCGCGGGAAGCCGGTGCGGATCCGGCTGTGTCTCGCTCATGTGTCCATTCTTCGCGGCCCTCGTACGCCCGCTTCAGGCGGGCCTTCGGGAGGGCTTCGGGAGGGCTTCAGGAAGGCGGGGTGAAGGCGCTCGTGCGGGCGAGCCCGGCGGCGCGGCCCCGGGCCGAGACCACCAGCGCCATCTTCCGCGACGCCTCGTCGATCATCTCGTCGCCCAGCATCACCGCGCCCCGCTTCTCGACCGTCGTGTAGTACTCGTACGCGTCGAGGATCAGTTCGGCGTGGTCGTAGTCCTCCTGGGACGGGGAGAAGACCTCGTTGGCCGCCTCGACCTGCGACGGGTGCAGCACCCACTTGCCGTCGAAGCCCAGCGCCGCCGACCGCCTCGCCGACCGCCGGAAGCCGTCCAGGTCGCGGATCTGGAGGTACGGCCCGTCCACGGCCTGCAGGCCGTACGCGCGGGCGGCCATCAGGATGCGCATGAGGATGTAGTGGTAGGCGTCCCCCTCGTCGTATCCGGGGGGCTGCTCCCCGACGACCAGCGTCCGCATGCCGATGGAGGCCATGAAGTCGGCCGGGCCGAAGACCAGGGTCTCCAGCCGGGGCGAGGACCGGGCGATGTCGTCGATCTCGACGAGCCCCCGGGCGTCCTCGATCTGGGCCTCGACGCCGATGCGGCCCTCGGGCAGCCCGACGGCCCGCTCGATCTGGCCGAGCAGGGTGTCGAGCCAGGCCACGTGCGAGGCGTCCCGGACCTTCGGCAGCATCAGGCAGTCGAGCCTGTCACCGGCGCCCTCGACCACCTCGACGACGTCCCGGTAGGTCCACTGGGTGGTGAGGTCGTTGACCCGGACGACGACCGTCTTGCCCGTCCAGTCGCCCTGCCGCAGGGCGGCGACCACGTTGCGGCGCGCCTCCTCCTTCGCGCCGGGGGCGACGGAGTCCTCCAGATCGAGGAAGACCTCGTCGGCGCCCAGGCCCTGGGCCTTCTCCAGGAATCGAGGGTTGCTGCCGGGCACCGCCAGGCAGGAACGTCGCGCGCGCATGGCCCTACCGTAGCGAGATCCGGTGGGTGGAAGGCCGCCGCGGCACGGCCCGCGCCCCCTGAACCCGCACCCCCTTACCCGCCCCCCTTACACCCGTACGGCCTGCGGCGCCTCGGGGGCGTGCTGCACGGCGCCGATCCGCGTGGTCGCCGACTGGGCGAACAACGCGCCGGCGAGCACGATCGCGCCCCCGGTGATCTGGGCCGCGCCAAGGTGCTCGCCGAGCAGCACCCAGGCGATCAGCGCGCCGGCGAGGACCTCCACCGACGCGACCGTCGCCCCGACCGCCGCCGACAGGCGCCGTACGGCGGTGACCCCCGTCGTGTACGCCACCACGGTGGCCACCACGATCATCCAGATGCCGGCCGCGGCGACCGGCACGGTGTGCCCGGAGACCTCGGCCGTGCGGGTGAACGCCGCCCAGTCGATCTGCCACGGCCGCGAGACGGGCAGCAGCACCACCGCGGAGCCGAGCATGCCCCAGCCGATCAGGCCCAGCGTGTCCACGTCGTCGCCGAACGAATCGCTCATCAGGAAATATCCGGCGCAGCAGGCCGCGGCCAGCAGGCCCAGCAGCAGCCCGAGCGCGTCCAGGCGCAGACCCTCCCAGACCTGGACGACGATCGCCAGACCGGCGACCGCGACCAGGGCTCCCAGGTAGGCCGAGCGCGGCAGCCGGACCCTCCGTACGAACCTCACCCACAGGACCACCAGCACCGGAGAGGTGTACTCCAGCAGCAGCGCGACGCCGACCGGCAGGCGCGTGATGGCGACGAAGAACAGGCCCTGCACGGCGGCGACCGCGATCACCGAGTACGCCGCGAAGAACGGCAGGCGGTCGCGGGGGATGCGCAGCGCCCGCGGCCTGAAGACGGCCAGGACCAGCAGCAGGAGCACCCCCGCCCCCGCCATGCGGACCCACACGGCCTCCAGCGGCGTGAGCCCCGCCATACCGAGGATCTTCGCCATCGGGCCGGAGAACCCGAAACAGAAGGCCGATACGCCCGCGATCGCCAGGCTGACCGCCCTCATCGCCACCTGCCCATGTAATCACCAATAAAAGGCTTTGATCCTGTCACAACACGGACCGGCCCGCATCCTTGCGTAACCTGGCAGGGTGGATCGGATCTTCGTGGCCCGCCTGGCGGGGGTGGCGGTCTTCGACCCGGCCGGCGACCAGATCGGCCGGATCCGGGACGTCGTCGTCTCGCTGCGGGGGCCGCTGCTCCCCCGGGTCCACGGCTTCGTCGTCGAGGTGCAGCCGCGCCGCCGGGTCTTCCTGCCGGTCACCAGGATCACCTCCATCGAGGCCCGCGCCGTCATCTTCACCGGCAAGCTCAACATGCGCAGGTTCGAGTGCCGGGACACCGAGACGCTGGCCATCGGCGAGATGCTCGACCGCAGCGTCGAGTACCGCGGCGAGCGGGTCACCGTGCAGGACCTCGCGATGGAGCGGACCCGCCCCTCCGACTGGCTGATCGCGAAGGTCGCCGTACGGCGGGGGTCGCGCCGCAGGGGCGAGACGCTGATCGTCGACTGGGGAGACGTCTCCGGCTTCGCCGGGGTCCAGAAGGACCAGGGCGCGGCCAACCTGCTCGCCGCCTTCGAGGCGCTGCGCCCGGCCGACCTGGCGAACATGCTGCACGAGCTGCCCGGCGAGCGGATGGCCGAGGTGGCCGCCGCGCTGGACGACGACCGCCTCGCCGACGTCCTGGAGGAGCTGCCCGAGCGCGACCAGGTGCTCGTGCTGAGCCGGCTGCACCGGGACCGGGCCGCCGACGTGCTGGAGGAGATGGGCCCGGACGACGCGGCCGACCTGCTCCAGGAACTGCCCGCCGAGCAGGCCGAGGGCCTGCTGCGCCTCATGATGCCCGAGGAGGCCGCCCCGGTGCGGCGGCTGCTGAGCTACCGCGAGGACACGGCCGGAGGCATGATGACGACCGAGCCGGTCGTCCTGCCCCCGACCGCGACGGTGGCCGAGGCCCTCGCGCACATCCGGCAGCAGGAGCAGACGCCGGCCATCGCCGCCCAGGTGTACGTCGCCCGGCCGCCGAGCGAGACGCCCACCGGGCGCTTCCTGGGCGTGGCGCACTTCCAGCGCCTGCTGCGGGAGCCGCCGTCGACGCTGCTCGGCAGCGTGATAGACATCACCGTGGACCCGATCAGGCCGGAGTTCACGGTGTCCGAGGTGGCGGCGTACCTCGCGACGTACAACCTGGTCGCGGTCCCCGTCGTGGACGAGCTGGGGCGCCTGCTCGGCGCCGTGACCGTCGACGACGTGCTGGACCACATGCTGCCGGACGACTGGCGGGAACGACCATGACAGAACGCCTCGACCAGCCGCGCGAGATCGGCTACCGCGTGCGGCTCTACTACGACCCCGAGGCGTTCGGCAGGTTCTCCGAACGGTTCGCGCGGTTCCTCGGCACCGCCCGCTTCATCGTCTACATGACCGTGTTCGTCGCGGTGTGGCTGCTGTGGAACCTGTTCGCGCCGGTCACGTTCGACCCGTACCCGTTCATCTTCCTCACGCTCATGCTCTCCCTCCAGGCGTCGTACGCCGCGCCGCTGATCCTGCTGGCCCAGAACCGGCAGGCCGACCGCGACCGCGTCCAGTACGAGCAGGACAAGACGTCGGCCGAGCGGAACCAGGCCGAGATCGAGTACCTCACCCGGGAGATCGCCGCCCTGCGCATGGCGATCGGCGAGGTGGCCACGCGCGACTACATCCGGTCGGAGCTCCAGCGCCTCCAGGAGGAGCTGGGCGGCGAACCGGCGAGATCGTGCGGGGCGGGTTCGGAGGATCCCCGCTGAGTCCATAGCATGGATTCATGGCACCATCCCCTGAACAGGTCACGGCCGCGCTCGCCACGGTGAACGACCCGGAGATCCGCCGGCCGATCACCGAGCTCGGCATGGTCAAGAGCGTCGACATCTCTCCCGACGGGGTGGTGCGCGTCGGCGTGTACCTGACCGTCGCCGGCTGTCCGCTGAAGGACACCATCACCCGCGACATCACCGGCGCCGTCTCCCGGCTCGATGGCGTGTCGCGCGTCCACGTCGACATGGACGTGATGAGCGCCGAGCAGCGCAAGGAGCTGCAGACGAAGCTGCGCGGCGACCGCGGGCCGGAGAAGGAGATCCCCTTCTCCAAGCCCGGTTCGCTGACCCGCGTCTTCGCCGTCGCCAGCGGCAAGGGCGGCGTCGGCAAGTCGTCGGTCACGGTGAACCTCGCCGCCGCGATGGCCTCCCAGGGCCTGAAGGTCGGCGTCGTCGACGCCGACATCTACGGCCACTCGGTGCCGCGCATGCTCGGTGTGAGCGAGAAGCCCACCAAGGTCGAGGACATGATCATGCCGCCGGTGGCGCATGACATCAAGGTCATCTCGGTCGGCATGTTCAAGCCCGAGGGCAACACCCCGGTGGTCTGGCGCGGCCCGATGCTCGACCGCGCGCTGTACCAGTTCCTGACCGACGTCTTCTGGGGCGACCTCGACGTCCTGCTGATGGACCTGCCGCCGGGCACCGGCGACATCGCGATCTCGGTCGCCCAGCGCCTGCCCACGGCGGAGATCCTGGTCGTGACGACCCCGCAGCAGGCCGCCGCCGAGGTGGCCGAGCGCGCCGGGTCGATCGCCGCCCAGACCCACCAGCAGATCGCCGGCGTCATCGAGAACATGGCGTGGCTGCCCTGCCCCCACTGCGACGAGCGCATCTCCGTGTTCGGCGAGGGCGGCGGCCAGTCCGTGGCCGACGCGCTGACCCGCACGCTGGGCTCGCGGGTGCCGCTGCTCGGTCAGGTGCCGATCGACATGCGGCTGCGGGAGGGCGGCGACGAGGGCAAGCCGCTCGTGCTGACCGACCCCGACGCCCCGGCGGCCGCCGAGCTGCGCCGGATCGCGGCCGGGCTCGGCCGCAAGCCGACCGGCCTCAAGGGCCTGAAGCTCGACATCTCACCGGTCAAGCACTAGAGCGGTCAGGTCGCCTCGTTGTCGTAAGGCGGGATCTCCCCGACGCCCAGCTCGGGCAGCTCGGGCGTCGGGGAGTCCGGCCCGTGGTCCGTGTGCCCGGAGTCGTTCCAGTCCTTCTCGAGGTCGTCGAGCAGGTGCTTGCGCACGAAGTTCTTGGGGTTGAGGTCGGCCGGGTCGAAGTTGGCGAACTCGGGACCCATGTTGGCCTGCAGGTCCGACTTGGCGTTGTTGGCCATCTGACGGAGCTGCCGCAGCGTGCGGCCCGCCTGCTGGGCGGCCTGGGGCAGCTTGTCCGGGCCGAAGACGAGCAAGGCGATCACCACGAGCGCCAGGGCCTCCGCCCAGCCGAGTCCGAACATGGCGATCTCCTCCAGCAAGTACGACTGGTTTCAGACTAATGCCCACGCCCCCGCGCTGGGGACGGGGGCGTCCCGGCAGGACCAGCCGCAGGATCAGGACGGGGCGGTCAGGACGGGGCGGCGCTGGGGACGGGTGCCGCGCCGACCGTGACGGTGGCGGTCCGCACCTCGCCGTCGTGCCGGAACCGCAGGCGGACCTGGTCGCCGGGTGCCTTGCTGCGGATGGTGACGACCAGTTCGCGGCTGTCGCTCACCGGCCGGCCGTCGACCTCCAGGATGACGTCGCCGGCCCGCAGGCCCGCCTTCGCCGCGGGCCCGCCGGGAGTGACCGGCACGGCGCCGCCCTCGGTCTCCGTGGCGATCCGCACCCCCTCGCCCTGATAGTTCTGGTCGATGGTGATGCCGATCCGGGAGGTGCGGGCGGCCCCGGTGGTGATCAGCTCCTGGGCGATCCGGCGCACCTGGTTGACCGGGATCGCGAAGCCGAGGCCGATGCTGCCGGACTGCTGGCCGAGCAGCGAGCCGCCGCCGACCGTGGCGATCGCCGAGTTCACGCCGATCACCTCCCCCGCCGTGTTCACCAGCGGGCCGCCGGAGTTGCCCGGGTTGATCGCGGCGTCGGTCTGGATCGCGTTGATCAGCGCGTAGTCGGACCCGGTGCTGCCGCCGGCTTCGACGGGACGGTTGAGCGAGCTGATGATCCCGGTGGTGACGGTGCCGGTCAGGCCGAGGGGCGAGCCGACGGCGATGACCGGGTCGCCGACGACCGCCCCGTCGGAGTTCCCGAGGGCGAGCTCCGGCGCCCTGACGGTCCCGTCGGGCTTGACCACCGCGATGTCGGAGTTCGGGTCGCGGCCCACGACCCGCGCCGCGGCGGAGGTGCCGTCGTTGTAGCGCACGCGGATGTTGCCCACCTGGCCCGAGACGGCCACGACGTGGTTGTTGGTGACGACGTAACCGCCCTTGATGACGAAGCCCGACCCGGTGCCGGCCTCGCTGTTGCCCTTCACCTCCAGCGAGACCACGCTGGGCAGGACCTTGGCGGCCACCCCCGCGACCGACCCGGGCGGCCGTGCCGTGGGGAGGGACGACGGCCCGCTCAGCGTGTAGCCGGGGTCGATCCCGGAGGTGGGGCGGGTCAGCAGGAACGTCCCCCAGCTCGCCACCCCGCCCGCCACGAGCGCGATCACCACGGCCAGCGCCGTGAACAGCGCGAGGTTGGGCCCGCGGGGCTCCGGCGCCGCCTCCGTGAAGGCCGTCTCCGTGAAGTACGGCTGCCGGGGGACCCCCGGCGGGGGCGCCCACCGGGCGCCCCAGGAGTCGTGGGACGGCTCCTGGGGCGCCTCATGTCCGGCGGGCAGGAACTCGGGCCGGTCCGACGCGCCGTGGGAACGCGTGTTGTCGGTCATCGCGACAGTGACTCCTCGCACACGAGCGCACTTCCCGCACCCAAACGGCTGCGGTGTCCGATCGTATGCCGTCTCCCCCGGTCAGCGCGAAAGACCCCTGGTCACGCTCTGCGACGGACTGGGCGACACGCTCACCACCGGCGCCTTGTTCGGGGCGGGATGAACGAACATCTGCCCGGGGGTCTGGCTGGGAGTGGCGCTCGATCCGCCGGCCATGAGCATGGTGCCGAGGGCGACGGCCGCGGAGGCCATTCCCACGGCCACGTATCCCGCGCGTCTGGCCCTGCCGGGCCGCCCGGGCCCCGATCGTCCGTCGTCCCGGCGCCGGGGCCGGTTGTCCATCGGCCCCGCGGCGTGCATGCCGGGAAGCCGGCCGAAGGCCGGATGGTCGGGAAAGGGCCGCATCCGCGGCGGCAACGGCCCTCCCGGCTCCGCCATGCGCAGGAGCGACATCGTGAGGTCCGCCGGCATGGCGGGCGGATCCATGGACCGCAGGCGGGTCTTCAGCGCCCGCAGCGCGTCGACCTCCGCGCGGCAGTCCGCGCAGAAGGTGAGGTGCGCCAGCGCGCGTTCCCGCTCGTTGTGACTGAGTTCGCCGTCGATGAGCGCGGAGACGCGCTCGCCAAGATGACTCACAGTCCCTCCCTGCTGAATGAAGGGGGGGTTTGGTCGCCGTTCCGGTTCGCCGAGGGCGCCCGGTGGTCGAGTGCCTCCCGCAGTTGCGCGCGGCCGCGGTGGATGCGGCTGCGCACCGTGCCGAGTTTCACGTCGAGAGTCCTCGCGATCTCCTCGTAGGACAGGCCCTCGATGTCGCACAGCACCACGGCCGCCCGGAACTCCGGCGCCAGGGCGTCGAGCGCGGCCTGGATGTCGGGCTCCATGTGCGCGTCGTCGTACGCCTGCGCCGGGGACGGCTCGCGGCCGTGCAGCCGCTCGGCGGCGTCGTCCGCCAGTCCCTCGAAACGGATGCGCTGCCTGCGCCGCGCCATGTCGAGGAAGAGGTTCGTGGTGATCCGGTGCAGCCACCCCTCGAACGTGCCGGGGGTGTAGCTCGACAGGGATCGGAACACCCGGACGAAGACCTCCTGCGTGAGGTCCTCGGCGTCGTGGACGTTGCCCGTCAGCCGATAGGCCAGCCGGTAGACGCGTGCGGAATGCGTTCTGACGACCTCCTCCCATGTGGGAGGCGTCCAGTCGGACACCGAAGTCTCCGCCTGGTGGTCGTGCTCGTCCACCGGCATTCCTCTCTGCAGGATCGTCGCTACAGCCATAGTGCCTGGTTTCGCCCCTTCCTGCGTACCGTGGGCCGAGCGGCCTTGAACAAAGACCGTTCAAAGCGTGCAACGTCCCCGTTGTGGCGTGAGTTCCCGTTCCGGGCCGACTCCCCTAGGCTGCGTGCAAGATGAAGCAGGGGAGGGAGAGGCCGATGGCGACACCGGCCAGCCTGGAGTACGCGGAGGAGTTCGTCCCGGAGGACGACATCCTGCGGACCGCGCGCCGGCGTGGCATCGAGGTCGGAGCGCGCCCGATCCTGCCCGGGTGCGGAGCGGCGCTCTGCTTCCTCGCCACGGTGGTGAACGCCCGCTCGGTGGTGGAGGTCGGCACCGGCTGCGGGGTCTCCGGCCTGTGGCTGCTGCGCGGGATGCGCCCGGACGGCACGCTCACGAGCGTCGACGTGGAGCCGGAGCACCAGCGCATGGCCCGCCAGACGTTCGCCGAGGCGGGCTTCTCCGGCAGCCGGATCCGGCTGATCGGCGGCCGCGCGCTCGACGTGCTCCCCCGCCTCGCCGACGGCGGCTACGACATGGTCTTCTGCGACGCGGCCAAGCAGGAGTACATCGACTACCTCACCGAGTCGGTACGGCTGCTGCGCCAGGGCGGCGTCGTGGTGTTCGGCGACGCCTTCGGCGGCGACCAGGTGGCCGACCCCACCCAGCGGGACCCCGACACGGTCGCGATCCGCGAGCTGGGCAAGCTCGTCCGCAACGACGAGCGGCTGCGCCCGCTGATGCTGCCGCTCGGCTCCGGCCTGCTGGCCGCCGTCAGGCTCGCCTGAACCGGCGTCAGGCGGTCAGGTAGCGCAGGAGCAGGCGGACGCCGAAGCCGGTGCCGCCCTTGGTGATCTCCCCCTCGTCGGAGCCCGCCCGGGCGGGACCCGCGATGTCCAGGTGCGCCCAGGGCCGCCCGCCGGCGAACTCGCGCAGGAACAGCGCCGCGAGGATCGACCCCGCCGACCCCGACATCGCCCGGTCGACGTTCGCCAGGTCGGCCACGTCGGAGTCGAGCATCGCGCGGTAGTCGTCGATCAGCGGCATCCGCCAGAGGCGCTCCCCGGTGGCCTCCCCCGCGCCGGTCAGGCCCGCGGCCAGCTCCTCGTCGGTCGAGTAGAGGGCCGCGATCGCCGGGCCGAGGGCGATCTTGGCCGCGCCGGTCAGGGTGGCGACGTCGATGACGACGTCGGGGTCGAGCTCAGCGTCCGCGTACGCCAGCGCGTCGGCCAGCACCAGGCGGCCCTCCGCGTCGGTGTTCAGCACCTCGACCGTCCGCCCGCCGTACTGCCTGATGACGTCGCCGGGGCGCTGCGCGGAGCCGGAGATGGAGTTCTCGGCGCAGGCCACGAGCCCGGTCACCCGCACCGGCACCTCGAAGTCCGCCAGCGCGCTCATCGCGGCGATGACGGCGGCGCCGCCGGCCATGTCGGTCTTCATCGTCTTCATGCCCTCGGTGGGCTTCAGGGACAGACCGCCGGAGTCGAACGTGATGCCCTTCCCGGCGAGCACCACGTGGGCGCGCGGGTTCTCCGGCGTGTAGGAGAGCCGGACGAGGCGCGGCGGGTTCACCGACCCCTGGCCGACGGCCCGGATGCCGCCGAACTCGTCGAGCTCGGGCCCCGCCCAGACGCGCACGTCCAGGCCGGCGCCGGCCGCCACCTCCGCCGCCCGGTCCGCGAGCCAGGCGGGGGTCTTCACGCTGGCGGGGGTGTTGACGAGGTCGCGGGCGAGCGCGGTGGCCCGCGCGAGCGCCTCGCCCCGCCGCAGCTCCCGCTCGTCGCCGCCGACGAAGACGATCTCCCGCACCGGCTTCCCCGCGCGGCCGTCGCCGATGGTGAACGAGTACGACGCCAGCAGCGCCCCCTCCACCAGGGGCGCCGTGGCTCCCTCGGAGGCGGGGACCACGACCGACAGCGACGCCTTGCGCCTGGCCCGTCTCGCGACGGCCGCCCCGGCCCTGCGCAGCGCGCCGGGCGAACCGTCGCCGACGCCGTACAACAGGACGCGCCGCAGCCCGCCCTCCCGCGGGGCGGTCGCCTCGACGACCTCGCCGGGCTCGCCCTTGGCCTCGTACTGCGCGAGCAGCGCGTCCGCCGGCACCGGCAGCTCCGCCCAGGGCGTGGCGGGCAGGGTCGGGCCGGGGCCGAAGGGCACGGCCACGAGGTCCGCCTCCGGCGCGGGCCCGGCGGTGCGGGGGCCGGAGAGGACCGGCGTGGTCTCGATGGGCACGTCCACCTCCAACAGGGCGGCCCCGGCGCGGAGGGACCCGCCGCCAGGGCCGTGGATCAACAAGCCGGCCGGATGATCAGCCGACGACCTTCTTCAGCGCGTCGCCGAGGGCGCTGGCCTCGTCCGCCGAGAGCTCCACGACGAGTCGGCCGCCACCCTCCAGAGGGACCCGCATGACGATGCCCCGCCCTTCCTTGGTGACCTCCAGCGGACCGTCACCGGTCCGCGGCTTCATCGCCGCCATGCGTGTATCCCTTCCCGCCTTGTCGGCCGCCCCAGGGGGTAACCGGCGTATTCACGTTTCTGTGATGTTCTATTATCCCGCCTCGGAGCTCAAAAAGGTAACGGCCCGGCCCCGGTAGGTGGATCAATGCACGCACCGCGCGCGTTGTCGGAGGGCGGGACGTGACCCCACACTGGGTGGCGTGAACGCCCGAGCCGCGCTTTTCGATCTCTATGGGGACCACCTCCGCACCCGTGGCGGCCGCGCCTCCGTGGCCGCGCTCGTACGGCTGCTCGCGCCGCTCGGCATCGCGGCGCCGGCCGTGCGGACCGCGATCTCCCGCATGGTCCGGCAGGGTTGGCTCGATCCCGTACGGCTCCCGCAGGGACCGGGGTACGCCGTCACGCCGAAGTGCGAGCGCAGGCTCGACGACGCCGCGGCCCGGGTGTACCGCGGGGGCGACACCCCCTGGGACGGGCGGTGGCACGTCCTGGTGCTCGAACCGGTCAGGGACCGGGCGCGGCGCGAGCGTCTCCGCTCCGACCTCGCCTTCCTCGGGTACGCGCCGCTGTCCGAAACCACCTGGATCGGGCCGCGGCCGTCGCCGGAGCTCGACGCGCTGCGAATCCCCGGCCACCGGTTCGACGCGGCCTACGAGGGCGACGCGCGGAACCTGCTCGCCCGCGCCTGGGACCTGGACGCCGTCGGCAGGGCGTACGAGGACTGGCTTACCAGCGCGGCC
This sequence comes from Microbispora sp. H10670, assembly GCF_014161385.1. Classification (NCBI taxonomy): domain Bacteria; kingdom Bacillati; phylum Actinomycetota; class Actinomycetes; order Streptosporangiales; family Streptosporangiaceae; genus Microbispora; species Microbispora sp. H10670. The sequence goes on from NZ_JABBWW010000013.1 coordinate 115,385, forward strand.
GGCCTGATCGGCTCGCTGCCGGAGGGGGCCCCGGACGACCGGGTCTTCGCGGTCCGCAGCGAGCTGGTGCACGGCTGGCGCAACTTCCTGTTCCGCGACCCCGGCCTGCCCGCCGACCTGCTGCCGCCGGGCTGGCCGGGTGAGAAGGCCCGCGCCTTCTTCGACCAGGAGGCCGCCCGGCTGCTGCCGGCCGCCGCCGCGTTCGTGGACCGCAACCTGGCCGCGAGCTGAGACCCGCCGCGGTCAGGCGCCGCGGAGAGCGGTGACGGCCTCGCGGACGTGGCAGTCGGCGACGTGGTCGTTGACCAGGCCGATGGCCTGCATCAGGGCGTACGCCGTGGTGGGCCCGACGAAGCGGAAGCCGCTCTTCTTCAGCTCCTTGGCCAGGGCGGTGGAGCCGGGGGTGCGGGCGGGAACGTCGGCGAGGGTGGCCGGGGGTGTCCGTCCCGGCTCCTCGGCGTACCGCCACACGAGCGCCGACAGCCCGCCCGGCAACTCCGCGGCGGCGCGGGCGTTGGCGACGGCGGCCTCGATCTTGGCGCGGTTGCGCACGATGCCCGCGTCGGCGAGCAGGCGCTCCACGTCCGCCTCGTCGAAGGCCGCCACCGCGGGGATCGAGAACCCGGCGAACGCCTTGCGGAAGTTCTCCCGCTTACGCAGGATCGTCAGCCACGACAGGCCGGACTGGAACGCCTCCAGGGTGATCCGCTCGAAGACGAGGTCGTCGCCGCGGACCGGCCGGCCCCACTCCTCGTCGTGGTAGGCGACGTAGTCCGGCGTGGACCCCGCCCAGCCGCACCGGATGACCGTGGTCACCTCCGTGGTCAGCTCCGTGGTCACTCGGTCACCATGTCTCTTCGGCGTCGGAACGGTCGCCGTCCCTGCCCTCCCTGGCCGCCGGCACGGGCACCTCGGGCTGGTCGCCGGCCCTGTCGCCGGGGAGTTCTTCGGTCTTGTTCTCAGTCTTGTCGTCGGTCGCGTCACGCGCCCCCGGCCGTCCGTAGGCCAGTTCGGCCACCCGCTGCTCCAGCACGGCGATGCGGGTGTCCCGCTCCGCGAGCGCGATCGACACCCGGTTCAGGGTCTCGTCCACGGCATGGGTGCTGTAGCCCACGAGACCGATCGGAAGCCTGAGCGTCATCAGGTCGGTGGGGGTTAACTGTCCGGCGGCGGGCAGGCCGAGCGGCGGAGCGTCGGAGGAGAACTCCGCCATCTCACCCCCATGGCCCAGCGAGACCATCACCACACACGCGATCACGGCGAGCCCGGCGATGACGAGTACGACCAGCACATACGAATCGTGCCACAACTCGTGTGCGTGCGAGCATGGAAGGCATGACGCTGGTGATCGGGCCGGACGACCCGGCCGACCCGGAGTGGGCCGAGGCCGCCTCGCTGCCGGAGGTGTCCGCCCTGGTCCGGGCGGGGCGCACCGTCCTGGTGACGCTGCCGGAGGACGAGACCGAGGCGATCGCCGCCGCCGCGGCGTACGCCTGGGCGGGCGCCGGCGTCTTCCGGACGTCCCACCCCGCGACCTCCCACCCCGCGACCTCCCACCCCGCGACCTCCCACCGCGCGACCTCCCACTCCGTGCGGCAGGCGCTCGACATGACCGAGGCCCTGCTTGGCCGCCGGCCCCCGGCCCTGACCCGCCGCGGGCTGGCCTGAGCCGGGCCCGTCCTCCGGGCGGTCAGCTCTCGCCGAGCTCCTCTCCGGTGGGGCGCAGCTGCGGGACCGGCCGTTCGAGCAGGTCGAGGGCCTCGTCCACGGTGGTCGCCCACGCGATCGCGTCGAAGGCGTCGGGCCGCAGGAAGCCGTGTTCGTACATGCCGTCGACCAGGACGCGCAGGGGGCCGTAGAGCCCCCACGGGTCGAGCACGACCAGCGGCCGTTCGTGCATGCCGAGGACCCTGGAGGTCCAGATCTCGAACAGCTCCTCCAGCGTGCCGATGCCGCCGGGGAGCACGAGGAAGGCGTCGGACCTGGCGTCCATGACCCCCTTGCGCTCGCGCATGTCCGCGGTGACGATCAGCTCGTCGGAGTCGGTGTCGGCGATCTCGATGTCCACGAGCACCTGGGGGATCACGCCGACCGTCCGGCCGCCGCCCGCGCGGACGGCCCGCGCGACCTCGCCCATGCAGGAGACGACCGCGCCGCCGCTGACGAGCCCGTGGCCCCGGCGGGCCAGCTCCGTGCCCACCTCCCGGGCGAGGTCGGCGTACTTTCGGTCGATCCGCTGGCTGGACGAGCAGTAGACGCACACGAACACCCGGACACCCTACTTGTTGGGGTCGCGGCGGTCCGCCTCCACGATGGTCCGTACGGCCTCGTCGGGGTCGTCGGTGACCGAGACCAGCTCGACGTCCTGCGGGGAGATCTTGCCGGACGCCATCAGGGTGTCGCGGATCCAGTCGATCAGGGGGGTCCAGAAGGCCACGCCCATCATGATCACCGGGAAGGAGGTCACCTTGCGCGTCTGGACCAGCGTCAGCGCCTCGAACAGCTCGTCGAGCGTGCCGAACCCGCCGGGCAGGGCCACGAACCCGCTGGCGTACTTGACGAACATGGTCTTGCGGACGAAGAAGTACCGGAACTCGATGCCGAGGTCGACGTAGTCGTTGAGCCGCTGCTCGTGCGGCAGTTCGATGCCGAGGCCCACCGAGACGCCGCCCGCCTCCAGCGCGCCGCGGTTGGCCGCCTCCATCACCCCGGGGCCGCCACCCGTGATCACCGCGTAGCCCGCCTTGGCGAGCGCCGCGCCCACCTTCACCCCGAGTTCGTACTCTGCGGTTTCGGGACCGGTGCGGGCCGACCCGAAGACCGTCACGGCCGGGGGAAGGTCGGCGAGGGCGCCGAAGCCCTCCACGAACTCCGACTGGATGCGCAGGACCCGCCAGGGGTCCTCGTGCAGCCAGCCGGTGGGGCCCCGGCGGTCGAGCAGGCGCTGGTCGTGGGTGGATTCGGGGACGAGGCCGCCGCGAACCAGCGATGGGCCCTGCCGGCGTTCGGGTCGGGTGTAGTTCATGCCCGTCACGCTAACGGCCGCCGTCGGGACCGGCGAAAAAATCTTGGATGAAATCTTGGCGGGAGGGAACCGCTCCTCGCCGAGGCCCCGTCTAAGAAACGAGGGTGCTGCTCGGGACGAAAGTGGCTCTCCCCGCCAAATGGCCGGCGAGGAGAGCCACTTTCTTCTACCTACCGCCGGTCTCCTCGGTGAGCCACTCCGTCATACGGCGCTCGCTCTCGACGATCTTGGCCAGGCTCACGCTCTCTCCCGCCGTGTGCGCCACGTCGGGGTTGCCCGGACCGCAGTTGACGGCGGGCATGCCCAGGGCGGAGAAACGCGCGACGTCGGTCCAGCCGAGCTTGGCCCGGGGCGTGCCGCCGATCGCGGCGGCGAACGCCGCGGCGACCGGGTCGTTCAGTCCCGGCCGCGCCCCGGGAGAGCCGTCGGTGAGCCGTACGTCGAAGCCGTCGAACACCTCGCACACGTGCGCGAACGCCTCCTCGATCGTCCGGTCGGGGGCGAAGCGGTAGTTGACGGTCACCACGCACTCGTCGGGGATGACGTTGCCGGCCACCCCGCCGCGTACGCCGACCGCGTTGAGCCCCTCCCGGAACCGGAGTCCGTCCACCAGCGGGCTGCGCGGCTCGTACCTGACCAGCCGGTCCAGCACCGGCGCGATGCCGTGGACGGCGTTGACGCCCTCCCAGGAGCGGGCGCTGTGCGCCCGGACGCCCTTCACCGTGATCTCGGCGCGCAGCGTGCCCTGGCAGCCGCCCTCGATGAGCCCGTCGGTCGGCTCCATCACGACCGCGAAGTCGCCGGCGAGCCACTCGGGGTGGGTGCGGGTGAGCCGCAGCAGCCCGCTGCGCTCGGCCTCGATCTCCTCGCAGTCGTAGAAGACGAAGGTCAGGTCGCGGTTCGGCGCGGCCAGCAGGCAGAGCTTGAGCTGCACCGCCACCCCGCTCTTCATGTCGGAGGTGCCGCAGCCGTACAGCACGCCGTCCTCGGTCCTGCTCGGCAGGTTTCCGGCCACCGGGACCGTGTCGATGTGCCCGGCGATCACCACGCGCTCGGCCCGGCCGAGATCGGTCCGCGCCACCACCGCGTCGCCGTCCCGCAGCACGGTGAGGTGGGGCAGGGCGCGGAGGGCCTCCTCGACGGCGTCGGCCAGCGCCTTCTCCGCGCCGCTCACCGACTCGATGTCCACCAGCCGCGCGGTCAGCGCGCCCACGTCCTCGGCAAGGTCAAGTCGCATGCCTCCCGACCTTACGCCACCTGGACGGAGTCGGTGGGCTTGGCGTCCTTGCGCCAGCCGTCGTGCCCGGCGGCCGCCGTCCAGGCGACCCCCTCGAACCGCACCTCGCGCAGGCCGTACTTCTTGGCGTGGGCGACGTACCAGGCGGCGACCAGCCAGCCGCGCTTGCCGGCCGCCTCGGTGCCGAGCGCCCGCACGAGCTGTTTGCGGGCCGTCTCCGCCTGCGGCTTGACCGGCTTGGCGGCCGGCGGGTACCAGCAGTGGACGGCCCGCGGGACCCGCCCGGTGAACGCGGCGGACAGGATCCGGGCGGACTGCTCGTGCTCGGCGTAGGCCGAGCCGTCGGCGGAGCGCTGCACGGCCTGGGCGGCGTCGTGCAGCGGCAGGGTCCGGTAGTGCTTCACCTTCTCCAGGGCGGCGAAGAACTTGCGGGTCGCGTAGACCGGGTCCTGCAACTGCTCGACCGTCCCCCAGCCCTGTGAGGGCCGCTGCTGGAAGACTCCCACCGAGTCGCGGTCGCCGTACGGGAGGTTGGCCAGCTTGGACTCCTGGATCGCGGTGACATAGGCGATCTGGAGGGCCCGCTCGGGCAGTTTGCGCCGGGCCGCGACGGCGGCGACGGTGGCCGCCACCTGGGCCTGCTCTATGTCGATGTCGAGCGTTCCCTCGGGGGTCGTGACGAGGCAGTGCTCCCCGAGCGCGAAGGGCTCGGTCCGCTTCAGCAGGTGATAGGCGCCGTAGAAGATCGCCCCGCCCAGCAGGACGACGATGACCACGACGGTCACGACAGGTTTGGTAAGGCGCCGTTCCACGATCCAGAACCTACCCCGGTGATCAGGGCAGTCGTTCCGCGCGGACGGATCCGGGAGTGAGGGGGCGGGCGTACGCCGCCTCCCACTGGCCGCCCTGCACACGCTGGAACGACAGCAGGCGGCCGTCGCCCGCGCGGTAGTCGGCGAAGTCGAGCAACCCGCGCTCGGGCAGGCCCGTCCTCCCCTCGGACCGGAAGGCTGCGGTGCCCCGCTCGATCGGGGAGAACTCGACGCCGTCGACGATCAGCATGTGCTTGGCCGGCACCATCCCCTGGGTCGGCACGTCGGTCCACAGCAGGACCTCCAGGTGGGACGGCTCGCCACCCGGACCCGGCCGTTCCGCGACCGACAACCAGTTGTCGTACCGGCGGGCGCCCTCGTCGAGGAGGTAGTCGGTCCACTGCTCGCCCTGCACCGCGCAGTGCACCGCGCCGACGGCCCGGTAGCGGGCGGCCTCCACGTAGACCGTGTCCCCCACCTTGATCGTGCGGGGGTCGAAGTAGTCGGGATCGGACGCGAGGTCCCGCGCCGCCGATTCTCCCGGGGCGGCGGGCGGGGTGCGCACCGGCTGACGCGCACGGCTGCGCCGGCTCGCCATCACGGCGCCCAGCAGGACGACGACCGTGGCGAGGCCCAGCACGATCACGATCGTTGTCGTCATGGCGCGCGATCCTACTGGAGGCGGCTCACCGCCGCATCGACGCGCTCGTCGGTGGCGGTGATCGCGACACGGACGTGACCACGCCCGGCGTCGCCGTAGAACTCGCCCGGCGCGACGAGGATGCCCCGGTCCGCCAGCGCGCGCACCTGGTCCCAGCAGTCCTCGCCGTTGGCGGCCCACAGGTAGAGCCCGGCCTCGGAGTGCTCCACCCGCCAGCCCGCCCGTTCCAGCGCGGGGCGCAGCGCCGCCCTGCGGCGGGCGTACCGCTCCCGCTGCTCGTCGGCGTGCGCGTCGTCGTCCAGCACGGCCGCCATCGCGGCCTGCACCGGAGCGGGCATGATCATGCCCGCGTGCTTGCGCACCTCCAGCAGCCGCCGTACGAGCCGGGGGTCGCCGGCGACGAACCCCGCGCGGTATCCGGCGAGGTTCGACCGCTTCGACAGCGAGTGGACCGCGAGCAGCCCCTCGTGCGAGCCCTCGCACACGTCCGGATGGAGGACCGACAGCGGCTCGTCCTCCCAGCCGAGCTCGATGTAGCACTCGTCGGAGGCGACGATCGCGCCGTGCTCCCGCGCCCACGCGACCACCTTGCGCAGGTGCTCGGCGGGCAGGACCCGTCCCGTGGGGTTGGACGGCGAGTTCACCCAGACGAGCGGCACCCGCTCGGGCCCCAGCGAGAGCAGCCCGTCGGTCGCGTAGGGCTCGGCTCCGGCGAGCCTGGCCCCTACGTCGTAGGTGGGATAGGCGAGCGCGGGAAAGACCACCCGCTCCCCCGGCCGCACGCCGAGCAGCGTCGGCAGCCAGGCCACCAGTTCCTTCGTGCCGATCGTCGGCAGCACGTCCGCGGGGTCGACGACGACCCCGTGCCGCCGCCGTAGCCAGCCCGCGGCCGCCTCACGCAACCGCGGCGTGCCGTACGTCAGGGGATAACCGGGGCTGTCGGCGGCGGCGGAGAGTGCCTGGCGGGCGACGGGGGGAACCGGATCGACCGGCGTGCCGACCGACAGGTCGACGATCCCGCCGGGATGCGCCCGCGCCACCTCCTGGTACGGCACCAGCCGGTCCCATGGAAAGTCGGGCAACGCGATCAAAGGAAATCCCCCAGTCGTGACGGAGCGGGCCCGCGAGGGTCGGTGACTCTTTAGTGTTCCTCGCTCTGCGGCGGAAGCGCCGCGACCACCGGGTGGTCCTTGTTGATCTTTCCGACCTTCGAGGCGCCGCCGGGCGAGCCCAGCTCCTCGAAGAAGTCGACGTTGGCCTTGTAGAAGTCCTTCCACTGCTCGGGAAGGTCGTCTTCGTAGAAGATCGCCTCCACGGGGCAGACCGGCTCACACGCCCCGCAGTCCACGCACTCGTCGGGGTGGATGTAGAGCATGCGTTCGCCCTCGTAGATGCAATCGACGGGGCACTCCTCGATGCACGCCTTGTCCAGGACGTCCACGCAAGGCTGCGCGATGACGTACGTCACCTCGGGCTCCTTCTGGGTTGCACGGCTCGACCGCGGGTTGCTAGCCCTAGTATTGCGGTGCCTGCTTACCAGCCGGAACAGGAGGGGGGCAATCGTCGTGGCCCCTCGGGCCGGAGCCCGTCTCGTCGTCGCGATCACGCCCGCCGACGTGGGCCAACGCGTGACCACCCGGCGCAGGGCGCCAGGTGGGTACCGGGACGCCGTCGGCGTGTTGGAATCCTGGCGCGACGGGGTGCTCACCGTGCGGAAACGGGACGGAAGCCTCGTCGAGATCGACGAGGAGACCCTCGCCGCCGCCAAGGTCGTGCCGCCCGGACAGCCGAGGTAATCAGGCGGCAATCCCGCAGCGCGCCGCCTCGACCGGCCGCGCCGGCGGGGCGGAGCATACGCGACGTGACCCTACGCGCCTGTGTCGTGACGATCTCCTCGGCGGCGGTCCTCCTGGCCGCGGCCTCCGCGTGCTCCCGGCAGCGGACGCCGGACAGGCCGCCGCCTCCGCTGAATCCCCGCGCGGCCAGTCTGGCCGACGGGTTCGGCACGATGGACAGGCTCGTCGACGCCGCCCGCAAGGAGGGCGCGCTCACCGTCGTGGGCCTGCCGGGCGGCTGGGTCGGCTACAAGGAGATCATCGCCCGCTTCTCCGACAAGTACGGGATCAAGGTGACGTCGGTCATGCCGGAGGCGAGCAGCCGGCAGGAGATCGACGCCGCGGCCCGCCTGCGCGGGACGGCCCAGGCGCCGGACGTCTTCGACGTCACGCTGGAGGTCGCGGTGGCCAACTCCCGGCTCTTCGCGCCGTACCGGGTGACGGGCTGGGCGGACATCCCCGACGAGGCCAAGGACCAGGACGGCCGCTGGTACGCCGCCTACGGCGGATACATGTCGATCGGCTACGACCCGAGGAAGGTGCCCGCCCCGGCGTCGTACGCCGCGCTGGCCCGGCCGGGGACGACGGTCGCGCTGCCCGGCGACCCCCGGCAGGTGGCGTCGGCGTTCAGCGGCGTCATGGCCGCCTCGCTCGGCCAGGGGCTGCCCGACGCCGCGCGCGGGGTGAACCTGTTCGCGCGGCTGCGGAAGGGCGGCATGCTCGGCCGTCCCGACCAGGCCACGACGGTGGTGGACTGGGACTTCATGAACGCGGCGCGGGCCGCGGGCGGGCGCGGGGCGGCGGCCTGGCGGGTCACGATCCCGAAGAACGCGGTGCTCGCCTCCTACTACATGCAGGCGATCGACGCCGCGGCGCCGCATCCGGCCGCCGCCCGGCTGTGGGAGGAGTTCCTGCTGTCCGACGAGGGACAGAACCTCTTCCTCAAGGCCTACGCCCGGCCGTCGCGGATGGAGGCGATGCAGACGCGCGGGGCCCTCGACGGGGACGCCGCCGCCCGGCTGCCCGAGGCGTCCGGCGACCCGGTGATCCTCACCATCCCCGAGCAGGACAAGGCCAAGGCGTACCTGGCCACACACTGGGCGAAGGATGTCGGCTGACACTCGCAGAGGCGGCGGAAGCCGTAAAGTGTGTCGCATCCCACCGGAATCCCACCAGATCCCAGGAGTCTCAGTCGGCACGAGACCGTGGTGATCAAGGCGTGGTGGCCAAGCCGCGGATCGAAGCGTGGTGATCCCGGCACCGGCCAGTAAGAATGCGAGCCGATCTTGAGGTACGAAACTCCCAGTCCCACTCGATGGAACGCTCGCGCCTACGACAGCTCCTTCGGCTACGTCTCGCCCGTGGGCGCGCCGCTGGTGGACCTGCTCGACCCCCGCCCCGGTGAGCGGGTGCTCGACCTCGGCTGCGGCACCGGGGTGATGACCGCCGAGATCGCGGCGCGCGGCGCCCACGTGCTGGGCATCGACGGCTCCCACGCGATGATCGAGCAGGCCATCGCCCATCACCCCGGCCTCGACTTCACCGTCGGCGACGGCCACGACTTCACCGTGGCCCAGTCGTACGACGCGGTCTTCTCGAACGCCGCCCTGCACTGGATGAGCCGCGACCCGGACGCCGTGATCGATTGCGTACGCGAGGCGCTGCGGCCGGGCGGCCGGTTCGTCGCCGAGATGGGCGGCGCGGGCAACTGCGCGGCCCTGACCTCGGCCATGCTCACCGCCTGGCGCGAGCACGGCCTGCGCGAGCCCGAGCTGCCGTGGTACTTCCCCGGCCCGGCCGAGTACGCCCTGCGGCTGGAGAAGGGCGGGTTCACGGTGCGGCTGCTCGAACACTTCGACCGTCCCACGCCGCTCGACGAGTGCCCCAACGGCGCGGCCGACTGGGTGCGGCTGTTCGCCGGCCCGCTGCTCGACCGGGTCCCTCCGGCGACCGTCGAGCCGCTGCTCCGGCGGGTCAACGAGCTGGCCGCCCCGGCGCTGCGGCGCGAGTCGGGCTGGATGGCCGACTACGTACGCCTCCGTTTCGCCGCCGAACGCCACTGAGCCGGCAACTGAGTCGGGAATCTCCAGCACGGCGAGGCGATTTGCCAGACTATGGTCTGGTCTTTGTGAGCGATGGGGACAGCATGAACTTCTGCCTGAGTGACCTCGTGCCACCACTGCGCTGGAGTGATGCCGCCCGCATCGGGACGCTCGACCGGCCGGGCCTGCCCGACGCCTGGTGGCGCACGCTCCCCCTGCACCGGGTGCTGGCCGTCGCGGACGCCGAGGCGCTCGCCGAGCTGCTCACCGTCCTCGCGCTGGAGCACTGGCCCGCCGCCGCCGTGGGCGACGTGCTGCCCGCGCTGCACGTGCTGGATCCCGACGAGGCCGACGACCCCCAGGTCGCGATCGCGCTCGACCGGGCGGGATCATGGCACGGCCTGCTCGCGCTGTCCGGCCGGGAGCTGGCCGACCAGCCCTTCGTCAAGGCGCGGCCGGTGCTCGCCGCCCTGTTCTCCGCCGTCTTCGCCCGGCTGGCGGAGTCTTCCCCCGAGTCTTCTCCGGACAGGAAGCCCGAGAGCCCGCCGGACGAGCCCGAGTCCGAATCCGAGCCGGAAACGGAGCCGGCCGGCCTGCCCGAGCTGATCGACGCGGCCTTCGCCGACCTCGACGACCAGACCTGGATGGTGGCGCAGAACCGGGTCTTCACCGACGACCCGTCGGCGCCCGAGCAGCTGGCCAAACTGCTCGCCGTACCCCCCGAGGTCCTCGCCGGCGCCGAGGCGGCCCTGCGCGGCCGGATCGCCCACTGGCTCGCGTCACCGGAGGCGGCGCCGTACAACGAGCACCTGGCCCGGCTCACCGCCGCGCTCGGGGTCGCGGTCCCGAAGGCGCGGCTGGTCGCGGCGGCCGACTGGCACGGGCGCGAACTGCGCTCGCTCGAGGTGCCCGCCTGGCGGTTCGTGCTCGCCACGCTGCCCGACCACCGTCTCTCCGGCGACTGGCTGGTGGCCGGGGACATCGAGGACCTGCGGGAGCGGACCCGCGGCCTGATCACCGCCGCCGAGCGGCCGCCGACCGTCTCGCAGGCGCTCGAACTGGTCCGCTCACTCGGCGTCCGTCCCGACGCGGCCAGGGAGTGGCTGGACAGCGTCCCCCAGTTACGCGCGCAGCGGGTGCCCCGCGGGAGCGGGCTCAAGGACGTGTCGCTGACCCGGCGGTGCTTCCGGCAGCCGGACGGCAGGTGGTGGCTGCGGGTCGACGTCTCCGGCGAACATCTCGGCGGCGCCGAAGTGATGCTGCCGACCGGGTTCGCGGCCTACGTCGGGCTCGCCCCAGGCGACACCCGGACCGTGCAGAGCGCCGCAGGGGACATCGGCCTCTCCTGGCACACCCGGCCGTCGCTGGGCTCGCTGCGGCGGATCCTCACCGAGGTCGCGGCCGAGGAGGGCAGCCACATCTTCCTGACCCTGTCCGAGGAGGGCCTGCTACGCGTACGGCACCTGCCGGCGGCCGGAGGCGACGAGACGAGACGGGCGCTGCGCCTCGTCGGTTACACCGCTCCGGGCGGCACGCCCGAGCAGGCGGCACGGGTGATCGCGACGCGGGTCGGGCTCACCGGGCCCGCCGGGCGGCCGGAGATCCTCGCGCGGCTGCGCGAACGCGGGGACCGCGACCTGCTGTCCCTGCTGGGATAGCGGGATGCCCCGGCTCGCGCTCTCCCCGGAGTTCCTGCACGGGCTCGACGCGCTCCCCCGGCCCGTCCGCCGGGAGGCGATCCTCGCCGTGCGCCGCTTCCTGCTGAACGCCTCCACCGCGCCGCACCCCGAGAGGGTGCGCAACTGCCGCGATCCCCGGGTCGCCACGCTGCGGCTCGCCGACCGCCACCGGGGGGTGGTCGTACGGCAGGACGACGTCTACTGGCTGCTGACCGTGCTGCCGGACGCCGAGGCGTGGTCGTACGCCCAGCGGCACCGGTTCGGGGTGAACACGGCCGTCGGGATCGTGGAGGTCTGGGACGCCGAGGCGCTGGAGCGGATCGAACCGGCCCTGCGCCGGGCGTCGCGGAGCGGCGGCCGTCCGGTGTTCGAGGACTTCTGCGACACCGACCTGCTGAACATCGGCGTGGACGCCCGCCTGCTGCCGCTGCTGCGGATGATGACGTCGGAGGCCCACCTCGCCGCGGTGGAGCCGCTGCTCCCGCGCAGCCAGTTCGCGCCGCTGTCGGCGCTGGCCCGGGGCGGCTCGCTCGCGGCGGCCTGGCGCGAACTGGACGCCTGCCGTTGCCGGGCGGCCGACGAGGTCGACCCCGAGGACCTGCTCACCGCGCTGCGGCGCAGCCCCGACCGGGCGGCGTTCGCGGCCGACGCCGCCGAGCTGGAGCGGCTCGTCGCCCAGCCCCACTGGTGCACGTTCCTCTACCCGCCGCAGCACACGTACGCCAACTGGCCGGCGTACGACGAGCCGGTGCTGATCACCGGGGGCGCCGGCACCGGCAAGACGGTCATCGCGCTGCACCGCGCGGCCCTGCTGGCCCGCGCGGCCACCGGCCCTGTCCTGCTGGTCACGTTCTCGCAGGGCCTCGCGACCGAGCTGTCCGCGCGGCTCGACACGATGGTCGGCGACGAGCTGGTGCGCAAGCGCGTCGAGGTGGGGAACGTGGACCGGATCGCCCACCGCATCGTCGCCGAGGCGGAGGGCCGCGCCCCGGCGCTGGTCTCCTCCGACGACCTGGCCGGGCTGTGGCAGGAGGCGGCGGCCGGGCGCTTCGGGAAGCACTCGGGCAGGCGCTTCGGCAGCGCGTTCCTGCTGCGGGAGTGGGAACAGGTGATCCTCGCGCAGGACCTGCGGACGCTGGAGGAGTACCAGGCGGCGGCCCGGCCGGGCCGCAGCGTGCCGCTGGACGCCGGGGCGAGGACCCTGGTGTGGGACGCCGTCCAGCACGTCATCGGGCGGCTGCGCGAGACGGGCCGGCGGACCCTTCTCCAGCTCGCCTCCGAGGCGGCGGGGCTGCTGGGGCGGGCCGTGGGCGACCTGCTGGGCGACCGGGAGCCGGGGCGGGAGCCGTACCGGCACATCGTGGTGGACGAGGCGCAGGACCTGCACCCCGCGCAGTGGCGGCTGCTGCGGGCGGCGGTCCCCGCCGCGCCGAACGACCTGTTCATCCTGGGCGACCCGCACCAGCGCATGTTCGACACGCGGGTCGCGCTCGCCGACGTCGGCATCCCCGTCCGCCGGTTCCATCTGAAGCTCTCCTACCGGCTGCCCCCGGAGATCCTTTCGTGGGGGGTGCGGCTGCGCGGCGGCGGGCCCGCCGACGGCCTGGTGGCGGGCAACGCCGGGCTGTACGGCTACCGCGGGCTGGGCCACGGGCCGCGCCCGATGGTGCGCGAGTACGTGACGCCGGCGGCGGAGATCGCCGGCCTCGTCTCGACGGTGGCCGAATGGCTGCGGGAGGGCGTGCCCACGGCCGAGATCGCGGTGGCCGCGCGTACCGCTGACCTCGTGCGCACCGCCCGTACCGCACTTCGCGAAGCGGGCATCACGGTCAAAGTCGCCTTGCTTCACGGGATGAAAGGGCTGGAATTCCGCCGGGTCGCCGTGATAGGCGTGGCTGACGGAATCGTGCCGGCGCCCGACGCGCTGACCCCGGCCGCCGAGGATCCGACGGCACGGGCGCACGATCTGCAACGCGAACGGGGGCTGCTCTACGTGGCGTGCACACGAGCGGGAGAGTTGCTCTACGTGTCCTATTCGGGACGCGCCAGTCCCTTCCTGCCTGTGTAACCACCTTGGCCTGATCCCCTAGTGTGAACTGCGGATATATTCCCCTCGCCGGTTGGACCTGCATGAACCTGAGCCTTAGCGACATCGTGCCTCCGCTGCGCTGGACCGCGCCCAGCCAGGTAGAGCCGATCGCGAGCGACCCCGGTCTTCCCGACGCGTGGTGGCAGGCACTCCCCCTCGACCGGGCCTGCGCGGCGGTGGGGACCGTCCAGATCGCCTCCCGGCTCGCCGACCTCACCAGCGCCTGCTGGGCGCATCTGGTCCTCGGCGACATCCTGCCGCTGCTGAGGTTCACCCACCCCGAGGAGAGCCTGCAGACGCCCGGGCCCCGCGATGTCGTCCACAAGCTGTTCATCGACGTCATCGACAGGCTGCTGGCCACCGAGCCGGCCGGGGAGCCCGCCGGGGTCCCGGTCCCGCCGGCCCTCCCCGAACGGCCGATGGCCGAGATCATCGACGAGATCTTCGCCCGGCTGGACGACCGCCAGCGGGCCATCGCCAGGGACCGGCTCTACTACGACACCTCGCAGCAGTCCGGCCAGCACCCCGGCCAGGCCCAGCGCGCCACGCTCGACGAGCTCGCCCAGCGCTTCTCCGTCACCCGCGAGCGGATCCGGCAGATCGAACGCGACCTGCGCGACCACGTGCTGGAGTGGCTGCAGAGCCCGGCCGCCGCGCCGCTCAACGCCCACCTGGCCTGGCTGCGTACCCGGCTCGGCTCCGCGGTGCCCGCCGACGACCTCGCGGCGGCCGTGCCGTGGCACCGCACCGAGCTGATCACCCTCGCGATCCCCGCGTGGCGGTTCGTCCGCACGCTGCTGACGGGGTACGACCAGGTGGACGGCTGGCTGGTCGCGGGCGGCGCGGACGAACTCAGGGAGAAGACGCGCCAGCTGTTCGCCGACGGCCCCCGCCCGATGGACGAGGCGGTCGCGCAGGTGGCCCAGCTCGGCGTACGCGAGGACGTGGCCGAGCGCTGGCTGGCGTCGGTGCCGCACCTGCGCGTGCTCGAAGGGCACGTCGTGCCCTGGCCGCGCAGCATGGGCGACAAGGCCGAGGCCGTGCTGGCGGTCTCCGGCGGACCGTTGACGCCGGAGGAGATCCAGGCCCGCATCGGCGAGGACTACAGCCTCGTCGGGCTGCGCAACCAGCTCGCCGCCGACGAGCGCTTCATCCGGCTCGACCGCAGCAAGTACGGCCTGCGCCGCTGGGGCGGCGAGGAGTACCTGGGCATCCGCGAGATGATCACCCGGGAGATCGAGCGCGCGGGCGGCGAGGCGTCCGTGAGCACGATCGTGGACAACCTCACCTCGCGCTACGACGTGAGCGAGAGCTCGATCAGGGCGTACGCCGGAGGGCCCGGGTTCGAACGCACCCAGCGCGGCTACATCAGGGTCGCGGGGCAGGCGCAGGGCGAGCCGTACCAGCCGCGCCGGGACGTCTCGATGACCCGGCGCTGCTTCCGCAGCCGCGACGGCCGGTGGTGGCACCGGGTCGACGTCAACGCCGAACACCTCCGGGGCTCCGGCTCGCCGCTGCCGACGGGTTTCGCGGCCCATCTCGGCATGGCGCCCGGGGGCCAGCTCACCGTGTCGACCTCGTCGGGCGAGGTGGTGATCAGCTGGCACAACCAGCCGACCATCGGATCGATCAGGAACGTGCTGGCCGACTACAACGCCTCCGAGGGCGACCACGTCTTCCTCACCGTCTCCGACGGCGGCGAACTGCTGACGCGGTTCCTGCCCGCCGCCGCGGCCGGGCTGCCCGCGATCAACCAGGCCCTGCACCTGATCGGGTACACCGCGCCGGTGGCGTCCGAGGCCGAAGGGCTGCGCCTCATCGGCGCGCGCATCGGCCTGGCCGAGGGAACCGGCCGGGAAGAGGTGCTCGACCGCCTGCGCGACCGCGGCGACCGCGAGATCCTCCGCTTCCTGTCCTGACCTTCCTCTCCGACCGAGGGCTTCCTGACTCAGGTTCCTTGCTCGGGTGAAGGGGACGCTTGGCGCAGCACGTAGGCTCAAGGCATGTTGCGGCTCCACGACACCCTGACCCGGCAGATCGTGCCCCTCGTACCGGCGGGTTCGCGGATCCTGCGGATGCACACCTGCGCCGCACACGGGCCCGCCGGTCTCGGCGACCCGCGCCCGCATCTGCTCGCCGACCTGATCCGCCGCCTCAGCGAGCGGGCCGGGTTGCGCGTGCTCGCCTGCCGGAACGTCTACGACCTCGGGTACGGGAGCGACGACGGAGCCTCGCTCGAAGCCGAGTCCCTCGCGCTCAACCTGCGCGTGCCCGAGCACTCCCCCCGCACCAGCGAGACCATGGGCCTGATCATCGAGCTCATCGGACGGCTCGTCGAGCGCGGCCACGCGTACGCCACCCCGGAGGGGGCGGTGATGTTCGACGCGGCGTCCTTCCCCGCCTACGGGGAGATCCGCGGTGAAGCGGCTTCCGGTGACTGGACACTGTGGGAGCCCGGTGACGAGGACGGCGCGGGCGCGGCCTGGGACGCGCCCTGGGGACGCGGGCTGCCGAGCCGCGACATCGAGTGCACGGCGACGCCGCTGCGGTTCCTCGGGCCGCGCTTCGACCTCTACGTCGGCGGCGACGACCTGCGCTCCCCGCACCACGAAAGGGTGCGGGCCCAGTCGAACGCCGCCACCGGCGAAGAGGCGGCCGCCCACTGGGCACACGCCGGACGCCTGCTGTTCGAGGGCCGGCCGGTGGGCTCCAACGGCGGCTCGTCTGGTGACTCAGACGGTGACTCTCCCGGTGGTTCTTCTGGCGGTTCTTCTGGCGGTTCTTCTACCGGCGCCCTGACGCCGTCCCGCGTGGCCGCGGCGGGGCTCGACCCCCTGGCCGTACGGCTGGCCCTGCTGCGGCACCCTTACCGGCAGCAGGTGGACCTCACCTGGGACACCCTGAAGACGGCCGACGCGGAACTGCGCCGCCTGCGGCGGAGTGTGGCCGAGTGGGCGGAGTCGCCCAGCCGCCCGATCGACGCCGCGCACGCCGAACGCGTCCAGAGCGCGCTGGACAATGATCTCGACACCCCGGAGGCCCTGCGCCTCCTCGGCGACCTGGAGACCGACGAGTCGGTCGCGCCGGGAGCCAAGTTCGAGACCTTCCTCCACTTCGACCACGTGCTCGCCCTCGACCTGCCCGCCGAAATAGGCAGGATCTGACCTCCACGGCAGCGCTCCGGGCAGGCCGAGTTCCGAACGCCTGTCAGCTCGATTCCAAGCGTCCTGCCGACTCTGTTGGTTGTTACCGAGTCCAACGCGGGTCCGCTGCGGTCCGCTGCGGGCGAGCCGGAACTGCGGTCGGCGAGCCGCTGCATCATCCGGCATCCCCTGGCGACAAATCGCCCGACAAATGGCTGAAACACGTTAATAAACCGCCGATTTGTGGCTCCAACAAATCGCCATGCGGAGGTGTTCACGGCGCGCTGGTATGGAAGAATTCATACAGGCTTTCGAATCAGCAAGCGGTGAGGGGGTGTGATGAATCTGTTCGACACTGATCCTGAGCACCTCCGTCATTCGAACGATAATGGTGATGGCGACTGGTGGGATCAGCTCATCGCCGGCTCGCCCCTTTGGTCTTCCGAGGGCGCGCTTGCCCGTGAATATGTGCCGATCGTCGATCCCGATGTGCGTAAGCATGCGAGCCGGTTCGACGATTCGGCGAAACCGCCCAAGTTTGACCGCGCATTCGAGACTCGTGGCGGCAACGCGCCCGATACTGATTTCACCGGTGATGAGACCGCGAGTGGTGTCTCTCCCGACGGCATCGGACGTGCCTGGAGCGACGATCCCGCTGGCGTTCCCTACGGCGCTTTGGCGGGCGATCCGGGCGGTTTTCCCTGCGGCGCTTCTGGTGCTGTTCCCGGTGGCGCGTCTGACGGCGCCACGGGCGCCGGCCAAAATGATGCGGGCCGGGGTCGGGATGCGGGCCCTGATCGGGATGCCGAGGGCACGCCTGGTGGCGCGTTTGACGGTGCCACGGGCGCTGGCCGGAGCGATGCGGGCCCGGGCCGGGATGCTTCTGGTGCTGGTGGCAGCGGTACATCGTCGTGGGTGGCGGTGGCGGCGGTTGGTGAGGCGGCGCGGGTGGTGGCGCTGGTGCCGGTGCCTGAGTCGGCGGAGGTGTGTCTGGCCGAGGCCGAGGAGTTGCTGGCGGCCCGGGACCGGATCACTTCGGCGTTGGCCGCCCGGGTGGGGCGGGTGCATCGGGCGGGGGAGGCGAGGAACCATGGGCATGCCTCGACCCGGTTGTGGTTGCGCTCTGTTGGGGGGATGACGATCCCGGGTGCGGGCCGGTTGGTGACGATGGGCGTGGAGTTGGGTCGTCTGTCGCGGGTGCGTGAGCGGTTCGCGGAGGGCAGCCTGGCGGAGGGGGTCGTGGAGGCGATCTGCACGGCCACTGCGGGGTTGACCGATGAGCAGGCGACGACGGCTGAGGGGATTTTGCTGGAGTTGGCGGGTTCGGCGGGTGCGGCGGAGGTGGCCAAGGCGGGGCGGTATCTGCGGGCGGTGCTGGACCCCGACGGCCACGAAGGCGATGAGCAGGCCGATTTCGACCGCCGGTTCTTCCGGGTGCGGCGGCGCAGGAACGGCGGGCTGGAGGGAGAGTTCTACCTCCCGGTCGAAGCCGCCGCGCGGTTGCAGCACCTGCTGGACGTCTACGCCAGGCCCAAGGCCGAGGGCGACGACCGCACGCTGAGCGTGCGGAACGCGGATGCGTTCATCGCGTTGCTGGAGAACAAGATCGCGACTGAGCTTCTGGTGCTGGTCACCGCCGAATCCCTCCCCGACGACCCCCCAGCCGGCCACCCCACCAGCGACCCCTCAGGCACCGCCCCCTCAGGCGACCACCCCACCAGCGACCCCTCGCGCACCGCCCCCTCAGGCGACCCCACAGCCGACCACCCCACCAGCGACCCCTCAGACACCGACCCGAGCGACGGCCCCGGCCCCGACCTCGGCTCCTGCGGCCCTGGCTCCGTCCCCGGCGCTGACGCCTGCGTCAGCGAGGACTTTGGCACGCCTTACGCCGGCACAACCGACGCCGGCAGCGAGCCCTCTGCTCCCGAGCACCCGGCCACAGGCGGCCCGGCCGTCGTCTGGCCGCACTTCGACGCGGCCCACGGCGACGAGCGTGCCGCCCTCGGCGAGGTTGGTGAGGTCGGCGAGGTCGACGACACCCGGCAGGGGCATGCTGACGAGGCAGAGACGCACAGACACCGAGCGTGGAATCCGCAGCGCACTCGTGCGCAGCAGACGCATGCCCCCGATCCCTCGACTGATCCCCCGACCAAGAGTGACGACGCCACTGGCGCTCACACGGAGGACGGTCCAAGCGGGGATCGCCCTGGGGATCGCCGTGCTCACGGCTGCCCCGGCGAGGACCGCCCTGCCGACGACTGCCCTGCCGACGACTGCCCGACGGAGGGCTACCGGCATGCCTTCACGCCAGGTGGGGAGCCGCACGGGATGCCCCGGACAGGAGCCGACGCTCCGCCGGGGGTGGAACGCGACGATGACGCGTGGCCTGGGGTGGGGGTGAACAGTCCGCCGCCGGGGGTGTGGCTGCGGGGGTTGCCGGGGCTGATCCTGGCGACCGGGCAGCTGCTGCCCGTCTCCCGCGTGCATCGGCTGGCTCGCACCAGCACCCTGGTGCGGATCGTGATGGACGCCGGTGGGCAGGTGCTGGACATGGGCCGCAAGGTCCGGTTGGCGACTCCGGCTCAGCGGCGGGCGGTCTTCGCCCGGTATGCGACCTGCTGGGTGGACGGCTGCCCGCTGCCGGCCACGATGTGCCAGATCGACCACGCCGAGGACTGGTGCAGCGGCGGGCTGACCGACCTCAAGCTGCTGGGGCCGGCGTGCCAGTTCCACAACCGCGACCGCTACCGCCACCCCGCCCGCTACACCCGCCGCAAGATCGGCGACGACCGCTGGGCCTTCACCTACCGCAACCCCCGCACCACCTGGCTGCGGGTATAGAGGCGGGCGCGTGGGAGCCGGGCGGGCCGTCAGAGGCCGAGGCCGGTCAGAGGCCGAGGCGGTCGGGGGCGACGAGGATGCCGTCCTCGTCGCTGTAGAGCCATTCGCCGGGGGCGAAGGTGACCTCTCCGAAGGTCACCGGGACGTCGACCTCCCCCAGGCCGGTCTTGGCGCTCTTGCGGGGATTGGAACCAAGTGCCTTGATGCCGAAGTCCAGGCCGGCGAGCGCCGCCGTGTCGCGTACGGCGCCGTTGACGACCACGCCTGCCCAGCCGTGCTTCAGGGCGGCGGTCGCGATCACGTCGCCGAGCAGCGCCGTACGCAACGACCCGCCGCCGTCGACCACCAGCACCCGGCCCTCGCCCGGCGACCCGATGGCCTGCCTGACCAGCGCGTTGTCCTCCAGGCAACGGATGGTGGAGATCCGGCCGGAGAACCGCGGACGCGAGCCGTACGAACGGAACTGGGTGAGGCAACTGCGCAGCGCGTCGCCGTGGGCGTCGTAGAGATCAGCGGTGGCGAAGCTCATGCGGGAATTGTGCCAAAGCGCCTCGTCAGGGCAGCCTACGGCTCTCGCCGACCGCCAGGTCCCACAGGTCGCCGGGGTCGAGGCCGCGCGACTCCCAGGCGGCGCGAGCCTCGCGCACCGGTTCCAGGAGCGGCTCGCCGGACAGCACGAAGGTGCCCCAGTGCATCGTCGCCATCCGCCGGGCGCCCACGTCGATGCATCCCTGTACGGCCTGCCCGGGATCGACGTGGGAGACCTTCATGAACCAACGGGGATCGTAGGCCCCGACGGGCATGAGGGCGAGGTCGATGCCCGGATAACGCTCACCGATCTGGGCGAACCGTTCCCCGTAGGCCGTGTCGCCCGCGAAGTAGACCCGGTGCTCGGAGGAGGTGAGCACCCAGCCGCCCCACAGTGTCCGGCAGGTGTCCCACAACGTACGGCGGCTCCAGTGGTGGGCCGGGACGAAGTCGAACGACACCTCGCCGAGGCGGGCCGACTCCCACCAGTCCAGTTCGGTCACGTTGTGGAAGCCCCGGCGCCGGAACCAGCCCGCGAGCCTGGCGGGCACGAAGACGGCCGTGTCTCGCGGCAGGCGGCGGATGGTCGGCGCGTCGAGGTGGTCGTAGTGGTTGTGGCTGATCACGACCGCGTCGACCTTGGGCAGGTCCGACCAGGCGACGCCGGGAGGGGTCAGCCTCTGGCGCACTCCGGGGATCTTCCGGGACCACACCGGGTCGGTCAGGACGGTCAGCCCGCCGATCTGCAGCACGAACGTCGCGTGGCCGACCCAGGTCACCATGGTCTCGGTCGCGGCGGCGCGGGGCAGGCCCACGCGTTGGACAGGAATCTGGTCGCCGTCGCCGATGTCGGGCCTGAGCTGCCCGTGCCACATGACGCTCGTCACCTCTCGGAAGTCCGGGAGGGGAGCGGTCAGCCGGTCGGCGAAGCTCGACGGCCACCGGCGGGGAGTGGTGGCGGGCCGTACGACGACATCGGAAGAAACGCGTATTTCTGGGGCCTCAGGGCTCTCCGGCTGGATCGTCTGCGACATGGGGAACTCCCTTCCGCTCTCATGATCCCCACGAGACCGGAAATATTCCTCCTACGACCGGCGGATTCGATTCCCCCTCCATCGCGCCCTCGCCCACAGGGGACGCAGCCGGGGATAGCCGCCGTCGTCGAGGCCGGCCATCCGTTCGAAGAGGTTCCACGAACCCGGATGGCCGCAGAGGGCGAAGGAGACCGCCGAGGCGACGAGGTACAGCACGACCATCGGCAGGCCGACGCAGAAGGCGTACTGCGTGGCGTGGCGCGCCTCGTGGTCGAGCAGCCGGCCGCTGAGATAGCCCTCGCCGTACTTGGTGAGGATCACGTTGCCGACCGTGAAGGCCCCGGCGACCGGGAACGGGATCCGGTAGCCGTGCGCGTAGACGAGCCCCCGCTCCCCCCTGCACGTGCGTGCCCGGCCGAGCCTCGCGATCAGCAGGCCGAGAGGCGTGGAGAGATTGGCGTAGTTGATGACCTGCCGGACCCGGTGCGACCGCCGCATGTCCCCAGGATCGGCGACTCTCCAGAGCCGGGCAAGGCTTACGCCCCGCCGTACGACCGCAGCAGCCAGGAGCCGGTGGAGCGGGTCACGGCCACGGCGGCCGCGACGGCGAGGACGCCGCCGTAGAGGTACCAGTAGCCGGCGGGGTTCCCGGCGATGGCGAGGTCGCCGGCCCGCTGCGGCGTGGACAGCACGAACGACACGAGGAGCCAGCCGGCGGCCGGGACGAGGGCCCCCAGCTTGCCGCCCATCATCCTGCCCATCGCGTACGGCAGGGCGAACAGCACGACCAGCCACGCGATCGCGGCGATCGGCAGCCCGCCCAGGTACCACGCGTGCTGGAAGCCGCCGACGACCCCCAGCACGAGCCCCAGCAGGAAGAGCATGCCGTAGGCCGCGCCTGCCACGGCCCCGGCCACAGGACCGGCGTCAGGGCCGGGACCGTTCTCGGCCCCGACCTGCGTCTCCTCGGTCTCGGGGGTCATAGCGCCAACCTAGCCGATGCCGGAGAACAGGTCGCTCTCGCGGTCGTACGGCTCGCCGATGCCTCCCGCCTCCGGGGGCACGCCGATGCCGGGCGGCCCGGGCACCCCCGCGCGCAGGATGTAGTGCTCGACCCCGAGGATCTGCTGGCCGACGTTGTTCGACAACGCGAACCAGGGCGCGTCGACCGCGATCTGGGTCGCGTGCGCCCGCATCGCGTCGATCTTGGCCTCGACGTACGGCCGGGCGTCGATCTCGGTCGTCACGTCCTCGTCGGGGCACGACGGCAGGTCCTCGACCGAGTCGGGCACCCAGAAGCCGACGCGGGTCTCGCGCATCGTCTCCGTCGTACGCCGCAGCACGGACCTGGGCATCGCGGTGCAGTAGAACTTGGCGACGCGCCACGGCTCCCCGCCGGGGTGCTCCGGGTCGGCGGCCAGTTCGAAGGCCCGCCAGGAGACGCGGTACGCCTGGATGTGGTCGGGGTGGCCGTAGAAGCCGTTCTCGTCGTAGGTGACGAGCACCTGCGGCCTGACCTCCCGGATCACCTTGACCAGCTCGCCCGCGGCCTCGTCGAGGCCGGCCCGCCAGAAGCAGCCGGGGCGGTCGTTGGCCGCCCCGCCCATCATCCCCGAGTCGCGCCAGCGGCCGGCGCCGCCGAGGAACCGGTGATCGGTGACGCCGAGCGCCTTGCACGCCGCGGTGAGCTCGCCGACGCGATACGTGCCGAGGGTGTCGTCCCGGTCGGCCGCGTGGTGGGCGAGCTCCGGGGGGATGACCTCGCCCTCCTCGCCGAGGGTGCAGGTCACGAGCGTCACATGGGCGCCCTCGGCGGCGTACTTGGCCATGGTCGCGCCGGTGCCGATGGTCTCGTCGTCGGGGTGGGCGTGCACGAGCAGCAGACGGCGGTCAGTCATGGCTCCGAGGGTAGTGCCCTCCTGCTGGCAGTATGAGGAGCTATGACGGAGAGCTTCCCACGGTTGCATGCCAGGACCCGGCGGTTCACCCTCGGGGTGCCGCGCGGCTTCACGATCTCCCCCGACGGGGGTCGTGTGGTCTTCCTCAGGACGAGGTCGGGCACCGATCCGGTGACGTGCCTGTGGGAGCTGGACGTGCAGTCCGACGGCGCGACCGGCGCCGAGCGGCTGGTCGTCGACCCGCTCGCGCTCGGCGCGGCCGACGAGGACCTGCCGCCGGAGGAGCGCGCCCGCCGTGAGCGGTCGCGGGAGTCGGCCGGCGGCGTGGTGGCGTACGCCACCGACCGGGAGACGCGGCTCGCCGTCTTCGCGCTGTCGGGTGAGCTGTACCTCGCCGAACTCGCCACGGGCGAGGTGCGGCGGCTCCCGGCGGCGGGGCCGGTCATCGACCCCCGCCTCGACCCCACCGGCACGCGGGTGGCGTACGTGACGGGCGGCGCCCTGCACGTGCTGGAGATCGGCAGCGGTACAAACACCACGCTCGCCGAGCCGGAGAGCGACACGGTCACCTACGGCCTCGCGGAGTTCATCGCGGCCGAGGAGATGGACCGGATGCGCGGCTACTGGTGGGCGCCCTCGGGGGACCGCCTGCTCGTGGCCCGGGTGGACGAGGCGCCGGTCGCGCTCTGGCACATCGCCGACCCGGCCAACCCCTCCCGCGAGCCCGTCCCCCAGCGCTACCCCGCCGCCGGCACGGCCAACGCCGAGGTCACACTGTGGGTCATCGGCCTGGACGGCACGCGTACGGAGGTGCCGTTCGAGCAGGAGTACCTGGCGACGGCCGTGTGGGACGCCCACGGCCTCGCGCTCGTGACGCTCTCGCGGGACCAGAGGAGCATGCGCCTGCTGTCGGCGGACCCGGACACGGGCGGGACGACGATCCTGCGTGAGGACACCGATCCGGCCTGGGTGGAGATCGTCCCCGGCGTGCCGGCGCGTCTGTCGGGCGGGACGCTCGTCTGGGTGGCCGACGCCGAGGGCGGGCGCCGCCTCGTGGTCGGCTCCGAGCCGGTCACGCCGCCGTCGCTGCAGGTCCGCGCGGTGCTCGACGTGGACGGTGACACGGTGCTCTTCCAGGCGAGCGGCGACTCCACCGAGATCCACCTGTGGACGTACCACGACGGCACCCTCAGCCCGGTGACCACCGAGCCGGGCGTCCACTCCGGCCGCCGTGCGGGCGGGACGACGCTCGTCATCCGGCAGAGCCTCGACACCGAGGGCGTGACGGTGTCGGTCAGACCAGCGTCGGCAGGGGGATCCTCGATCCGGTCGGTGGCGGAGCGGCCCGGCCTGGAGCCGCGTGTCTCGCTGGTCCGCGCGGGCGAGCGCGAACTGGCCGCGGCGGTCCTGCTGCCGTCCTGGCACGTGCCCGGCTCGGGCCCGCTGCCCGTCCTGATGGACCCGTACGGCGGGCCGCACGCGCAGCGGGTGCTGTCCGCCCGGCGGATGTTCCTGGAGTCCCAGTGGTGGGCCGAGCAGGGCTTCGCGGTGATCGTGGCCGACGGGCGGGGCACGCCGGGGCGCGGCCCGGCCTTCGAGCGGGAGATGCTGCACGACTTCACGATCTCCCTGCAGGACCAGGTGGACGCCCTCCAGGGCGTGGCGGCCCTGCACCCGGGCGATCTCGACCTGTCGCGGGTGGCGATCCGGGGCTGGTCGTTCGGCGGCTACCTCGCCGCGCTCGCGGTGCTGCGCCGCCCGGACGTGTTCCACGCCGCCGTCGCGGGGGCGCCGGTCACCGACTGGCGGCTGTACGACACCTGCTACACCGAGCGCTACCTCGGCCACCCGGACGAGGGCCACTACGAGAGGTCGTCCCTCCTGGGCGACGCCGAGAAGGGCGCCGGGAGTGAGACCGGGAAGCAGGAGCGCCCGCTGCTGCTGATCCACGGCCTGGCCGACGACAACGTGGTCGCCGCGCACACGCTGCGGCTGTCGTCGGCCCTGCTCGCGGCGGGGCGCCCGCACACCGTGCTCCCGCTGTCGGGCGTCACGCACATGACCCCGCAGGAGGTCGTCGCCGAGAACCTGCTGCTCCTGCAGCTCGACTTCCTCAAGAAGTCCCTGAACATGACCGGCTGAACATGACCGGGTGAGTCACCGGGCGGTGCCGTGCCAGCTGTCCCACAGCGCGGCGTAGGCGCCGCCCGCCGCCACCAGTTCGTCGTGGGAGCCCAGCTCGCTGATCCGGCCGTCCTCCACGACGGCCACCCGGTCGGCGTCGTGCGCCGTGTACAGCCGGTGCGCGATGGCGATCACCGTACGGCCCTCCAGCACGGCCGCGAGCGAGCGCTCCAGGTGGCGGGCGGCGCGCGGGTCGATCAGCGAGGTGGCCTCGTCCAGCACGAGCGTGTGCGGGTCGGCCAGGACCAGCCGCGCGAGCGCGAGCTGCTGCGCCTGGGCGGGCGAGATCGCCGCGCCGCCCGAGCCCACGGTCGTGTCCAGGCTCCGCGGCAGCGCGGCCACCCACTCCCAGGCGTCCACGGCCTCCAGGGCGCGGCGTACGTCCGGGTCGGCGGCGTCCGGACGGGCGATCAGCAGGTTGTCGCGCAGCGTGCCCCGGAACACGTGGTGCTCCTGGGTGACCAGCGCGACGTGCCCGCGCAGCTCGTCGAGCGGCAGCTCGACCAGCGGGACCCCGCCGACCGTGACCGACCCGGTCCGCGGCCCGTGCACCCCGGCCAGCAGCCGGCCGAGCGTGGACTTGCCCGCACCGGACGGCCCGACCATGGCCAGCCGCTCCCCCTGGCGTACGTCGAGGTCGACGCCGTGCAGCACGTCGTGGCCGGGGCGGTAGGCGTACCGCACCCCGCCTGCCTTAAGCTCCTCCCCCACCGGCCGGGCGGTTCCGGCCGCGCGGTCGTCGGGGACGCCGCCGACGCCCAGGAGCCGGGCCATCGAGGCCCCGCCGACCTGCAGCTCGTCCGTCCACGACAGCAGCCGGTCGAGCGGGTCGATGAGCTGCTGGACGTACAGCGTGGCGGTGGTCACCTGGGCCACCGACACCCAGCCCTCGATGTGGAAAAGCCCGCCGACGAGCAGGGTCGCCACGACCGGGACGACATAGCTGAACTCGACGGCCGGGAACCACACCATGCGCAGGCCGAGGGTGTAGCGCTCGGCCGCGAACGACCGGGCGATGTCCCGGTCGGTCCGCTCGTGGCGGCGGTCCCGCAGGCCCAGCGCCTCGATGGTGCGCGCCCCCTCGACCGTCTCGGCCAAGCCCTCGGTCATGTCGGCGTACGCCGCGTTCTCGCGCAGGTAGCCGTCCCTGGCGCGGGTGAGGTACCACCTGGTGGAGATCCACAGCAGCGGTACGGCGATCAGCGACGGCACGGCCATGAGCGGCCCGACGAGGATCACGGCGCCGACGACGAAGGCGCCGGTCACGACGGCGATCAGTGTCTCCGGCACGGCGTGCCGCACGGTGCGCGACAGCGCGTCCACGTCCCGGGAGGTGCGGGTGAGCAGGTCACCGGCGCCGGCCCGCTCGACCGTCGACAGCGGCAGTGCGAGCACCTGGCCGACGAAGTCCTCCCGCAGTTCGGCCAGGACCTTCTCGCCCAGCCGGGAGGAGGCGTACACCGCGAACCTGATCAGCACCGCCTGCGCGGCCACGAAGGCGGCGATGGCCAGGGCGACCGCGTCGACGCGCAGACCGGCCCTGCCCTCGGCGAGGCCCTCCACCAGGCCGCCGAGCATCCGGGGGGCGACCAGGCCCGCGACGGCCGCGAGGGCGTGCAGGGCCAGCGCCAGGCCCAGCTCACGCGGATACTTCAGCGTCAACCGGCGCGCGTAGGCGCGCACCTGCGCCCGGTCGGCGACCGGCAGGATCTCGCGGGCCATTCCTGAACCTCTCAGTCCTCTCCGCGGGTGACGGCCGAGCGGTAACCGGGCGACGTGCCGAGCAGCGTGCGGTGGCCGCCCTCGGCCCGCACCACGCCGCCCTCGACGTACAGCACGTGGTCGGCCCGGTCCAGCACGAGCGGGCTGGTCGTGCAGACGAGGGTCGTCCGGCCGGCCCGCGCCTTGCCCAGCCGCTCGGCGACGCGGGCCTCGGTGTGGGCGTCGACCGCGCTGGTGGGCTCGACCAGGATCAGGATCTCGGGGTTGGCGAGCAGCGCCCGGGCGAGCCGCAGCCGCTGCTGCTGGCCGCCGGAGAACTCCCGGCCCGACTCGGCCACGTACGCGTCGAGCCCGTCGGGCAGGGCCGCCACGATGTCCTCGGCGCAGGCCGCGTACAGCGCCTGGCCGATCTCCTCGTCGCCGGCCGTGCCACGCACGTCCAGCTCGTCGCGCAGCCGTCCGGAGAACAGCCGCGCGCCGTTGTCGGCGACCACGATGTGCTCCCTGACCTCGGCGAGCGGCAGGTCCGCCAGCGGCGCGCCGCCGAGCGTGACGTCGCCGGGGGCGAAGGCGCCCAGGCGGTCGGCGACCGCGATCGCGTCCTCGGGCGCGGCGGCGGCGAGCGCGGTCAGCCGGCCGGGCCGGACCTCGACGCCCGACTCGCCGTCGCGGAGCGTGCCCTCGCCGGCGGTGAAGCGGGCGTCGCCACCCGTGATCTCGGGCTCCAGCGACAGGATGCGGCAGACGCGGCGGGCCGCCACGTGCCCCTTGGTGAGCTTGTCGGCGGCCTCGGTCAGCGTGCGCAGCGGCGCGATCAGGAAGACCGCGTAGCCGTAGAACGCCACGAGCTGGCCGGGGGTGATGCGGCCGTCGAGCGCGAAGTGCGCGCCGAGCCAGGTCACGCACGCGATCAGCACGCCGGGCAGCAGGATCTGGGCGCCTTCGAGCAGGGACTCCACGGAGGCCACCCGGACGCCGGCGTGCCGTACGCGCTGCGACTCCTCGCGGTAGCGCGCGGCGAAGACCTGCTCGCCGCCGACTCCCCGCAGCACCCGCAGGCCCGCCACGATGTCGGCGGCGCGGGTGGCGAGGTCGCCCTGCAGGTCGCGCTGCTCGTGCTGACGCCGGTGCAACGGCTTCAGCAGGGGACCCACGGCGGCCGCCATCAGCGGCACGCCGATCAGCACGACCAGGCCGAGCGGGACCGACGTGGCGATGAGGATCACCGTCACCGCGACGATCGCGACGACCGCCCCGGCGCCGCGCAGCAGGATGTCCATCGCGTTGCCGATCTGCGCGATGTCCGAGTTGCCCACGCTGACGACCTCGCCGGTCGACAGCCGCTTGGGCAGCGTCGCCCCCAGCCGGGCGGCCTGCCGCACGGTGACCTGCACGGTGCGGTACGCCGCCGACAGCCAGGTGAAGACGGCGAAGCGGTGGCGCATGACCCCGGTGACCGCCTGGACCACGCCGAGCCCGAGCAGCACCGCCGACCAGGTGAGGAGCGTTTTCGAGTCCGCCGCGGTGACGGCGTCGACGGCCCGGCCGATCGCGGACGGCACCAGCGCCTGGCCCAGCCACCACAGCACCGAGAGGCCCACTCCGGCCAGCAGCGGGGCGCTCTGGGCGCGTGCCACCCACCACAGGTACCGGAGGGGCCCGCGGGCGTCTGGAGTGCCGGGATCGGCCACAGGAAGAGAGCGCATGGTTGTTCCAGCCTCGCAAGATCGCAGGTCGGAGGGCAAATCGTTTTCTTTGCCGTCAACCAGGGTTGACATGATCGCGCCGTCAACCTATGTTGACGACATGAGCGACACGGCACAGCTGGCGAGCGACGCCGGCAGCCGCGATCCGGCCATCGGCCTGCGGGCCGTACGGGCCCTGCGGTTGCTGGTGGAACGGCTCGAGGCGCTACAGGTGGAGAACGCGCGCGCGGCGGGATGGTCCTGGCAGGACATCGCGCTCCTGCTCGGGGTGTCCCGGCAGGCGGTGCACAAGAAGTACGCGGGCGGCCGAGGACTGCTGAGACGGGAGAAGTAGATGTTCGAACGGTTCACCGAAGACGCCCGGCAGGCCGTGCGGCAGGCCGTCGAGGAGGCCCGGCGACTGCGGCACGGGCAGGCGGGCACCGAGCACCTCCTGCTCGGCCTGCTGAGCGTCACGGACTCGGCCTCCGCCCGGCTCCTCGCGGCCCGTGGCGTCGACCGCGAGCGGGTGCGCACGGAGATCCTGCGGATCCGCGGCAACGCGGCCGGCGGGGAGATCGACGCCGAGGCCCTGGAGACGATCGGCATCGACCTGTCGGCCGTGCGGCGGAAGGTCGAGGAGGCCTTCGGCCCCGGCGCGCTCGACCACGAGGCGCCCCGGGGCCGCCGGGGGATCCCCGCCGGCGGCCGCTGGTCGACCGTCACCCCGCGGAGCAAGAAGGTGCTCGAACTCGCGTTGCGCGAGGCCGTCGCGCTCAAGAGCAAGGAGATCCGCGACGGGCACATCCTCCTCGGCATCATCCGGGAGGGCGAGGGCCTGGGCGTACGGGTCCTCGCCGACGCGGGGGTGAACCTGGTCGCCCTCCGGGAGGACGTCAAGAGTCACCTGGCCGGCGCGGGGCGGCAGCGGTGACAGTGGTGACAGTGGTGACCGGGCCCGACCGGCCGGTCAGTCGGTCGCGGCCGCGACCGCGTCCGTGACGCTTCCGTAGATGGGGAACGCGGCGTACAGCCCGGTCACCGTGAGGATCCTCCGGAAGACGCCCTCGACACCGGCGATCCTCATGAAGCCACCCGCCGCGACGGCGCGGTCGTGCGTCTCCAGCAGCAGCCGCAGCCCCATGGAGTCGCAGAACCCGAGCCGGGCGGTGTCCAGGACGAGCCGGGTGTAGCCCTCGTCGAGCAGCTTGTCCAGCGCGGGGCGGAGCCGCTCGCCCGAGATCACGTCGAGCTCACCGGTCAGGGTGACGAGAGTGTGCGTCGCCTCATGGCTCACCGTGACGGCAAGTCTCGTCATCGCCTGTCCTCAGCCGGAAAGATCTACAGAGAAGCTACACCTCTGAGCATCCCACGGCGACAGGGACAGGCAAGGCGTTGACGGCGACCACGCCTCACCCTCGATCACTCAACCCGGACACCGCCGCCGTCACCGCCGCCGTCACCGCTTCCGCCTCCGCGGGCGGCACCGGCTCGGGCGTCTGGGCGAGACGGATGACGTTGGCGTCGGGATCGGCGAGAGCCCACAGCGACGCCAGTCCGTGCTCCGACGCGCTGCCCGGCTCGACCTGCATGAGGACGAGTTGCTGGCCGGGGGCGCTCCTGGCCGTGTAGAAGTCGTACTCGAACGCCAGCTCGCCGGCCAGCCGATGACGGAACCGTTTGGTGTCGGTCGTCCTCGGACGCAGGTCGCGCTGGCTCCGCAGGCGGCGGAACTCCTCGCTGTGCTCCTCGAGCTCCTGAACGAGCTGGGGCAGGAGCGGATCATGCGGATCCATCGCCGCGACGGTCTGGATATGCGCCATCTTGAGGTTGGCGGTCTTCTCCCAGTCCGCGTAGAAATGGACGGCCTCGGGGTTGAGGAAGACCAGCCGGATGAGGTTGTCGTTGCACTCCATTCCCGCGTAGAGCGCGTCGGCCAGGCGGTTGGTCGCGAGCATGTTCATCCAGCGGTCGATGATGAACCCGGGTGTCCGCGTCCATCCGCGCAGCACCCGGAGGAGGGTGGGCGCGGCCTCCTCGCGGTGTTCGACGACCCGGCACCGCTTCGGCAACGGGTGGGCGAGCGCGTACAGATACTCGACGGCCTCGGGGTCGGGGCACATGACCCTGGCGAGGGCGACGAGGACCTGGTCGGAGGGATTGCGTTCGCGCCCCTGTTCCAACCGCGAGTAGTAATCGGTGCTGATGCCCGCCAGGACGGCCACCTCCTCCCGGCGGAGCCCCGGGGTACGGCGGTGGCCGACCCGCGCCAGGCCGACCTGCTCGACCGGCGTGGCCTCCCTGCGCGCCCGCAGGAACTCTCCGAGGAACCGGTTCCGTTCCATACCTCCACAGTAGGCGCCGTTTTCCCGTCTGAGGGGGAGTTCCACACCAAGGTTGGGTGCGTCCTGGCAGGTGAGCGGTGGAACGCGGATTCTGGAGACGTGGCGCCACCTGGCCTTCGAGGAGTGACCGACCATGTCTCCGGAACGACCACACCGCACGCTGCGACGGGTGAACGAGATCGCCAGGAGGCTGGACGCCGTCAACCGTGGCGAAACCCGTGGCGAGAACCATGGCGAAACCGTGGGCCGAGTCCCCGAGCCGTACGGGTACGGGCCGGTCTCCCGGCTCGGCCGCAGCGTCAACGGCACCCTCGCGCGCCTCGACGACGTGAATCGGCGCCTCAGGGAGCTGCGCGACCGGCAGCGTCGGTGCGCCGCCGACGTCTCGCACGAGCTGCGTACCCCGCTCACCGCGCTGCGCACGCGGTTGGAGGACGCGCGGTCGCATCCGGATGAGGCCAGCCTGCCGGCCCTGCTGGAGCAGACGCTCGGCGACGTCGACCGGCTGGAGTCGATCGTCACCGACCTGCTACTGCTCACCAGGCTGCGCGCCGCCGAACCCAGGTCGACGATGCGGCTGGACCTGGGCCGCCTCGTACGGGACGAGACCTCCCTCCAGTCCTGGGGGTGCAGCGTCCACCTGAGTCTCCGGCCGGGGGTCGTGGTCGAGGTGGCGGAGGACCTCGTCCGACGCGCCCTGGCCAACCTGCTCGACAACGCGGTGCGGCACGCCAGGACGCGTGTCCGGGTGGAGGTCCGGCATGGGAAGGACACCGGTGAGCTGCTGATCACCGACGACGGGGACGGGATCCCCCATGGCCAGTGGGAGCGGGTCTTCGATCCGTTCTACCGGCTGGACGCCGCCCGCAGCCGCGCGCAGGGCGGCCCGGGCCTCGGCCTGACCATCGCCAGGGAGATCGCGGAAGCACACGGCGGCGGCCTGCAGGTCAGGGATTCGTCCGCCCCCGGGGCGTTCTTCCTGCTGTGGCTCCCGCTCGCGAGGGGTGCCTGATCACGCCGGCCGGAGAGCCGTCAGCGGTCGCCCGCGACCTCGTACAGTCCGCCCATCTCCGGGCCTGGGGGGTGCCGCGGGCCCGCGTCGGACGCGCTGCCGAGCGCCTCCTCGACCGTCGGGTGCTGCTCGAAGACGTTGCGCAGACCCGTGATCGTCAGCACCCGGCGCAGCACGCCCTGCACGCCGCTCAGGATCAGCCTGACGTTCGCGGCCTGACCCCGCTGAAGTGCGGAGATCAGCTCGCTCAGCCCCCGGGAGTCGCAGAACATGATCTTGGCGACGTCGATGACGACGACAGAGATCCTGGACGACTCCCAGACCTGCCGCAGCTCCTCGCGCAGCAGGTGGGCGGTGGTCGCGTCCAGGTCGCCCTCCGCGTACACGACGAGAGCGTCGCCTCGCGCGACGGACGCGATCTTCAGGGTCGAACGGGGACCGGACACGGACATGCACACTCCTCGCCTGCGGGTTCACGGCAGACGTGTTACGCCAACACAAATCACACGTTACCCGGGAGCAGGGGAGGTTATGTGCCCGGACACCGGAACTCGGGGCCCCAGAGCGATGTCGCGCTACTTGGAAGCCGACCTGAGGTAGTCGGCGTTCATCCGGGCGATCGTGTCGAACGGGATGCCCTTGGGGCACACGGCCGTGCACTCGCCGGTGTTGGTGCAGCCGCCGAAGCCCTCCGCGTCCATCTGCTCGACCATCGCCCTGGCCCGGGACTCGCGCTCCGGCTGGCCCTGCGGCAGCAGGCCGAGGTGGGTGATCTTCGCGGCGGTGAACAGCGAGGCCGAGCCGTTGGGGCAGGCCGCGACGCAGGCGCCGCAGCCGATGCAGGTCGCGGCGTCGAAGGCGGCGTCCGCGTCCTCCTTGGGCACCGGGACGGCGTGGGCGTCGGGCGCGGACCCGGCGGGAACGGAGACGAACCCGCCCGCCTGGATGATCCGGTCGAACGACGAACGGTCCACCACCAGATCCTTGATCACCGGGAAGGGTGCGGCCCGCCACGGCTCGATGGTGATGACCGCGCCGTCCTCGAAGTGCCGCATGTGCAGCTGGCAGGTGGTGGTGGCGCGCTGCTCGCCGTGCGCCACCCCGTTGATGACCATGCCGCACATGCCGCAGATGCCCTCGCGGCAGTCGTGGTCGAAGGCGACCGGGTCGTCGCCCTCCAGGATCAGCCGCTCGTTCAGCACGTCGAGCATCTCCAGGAACGACATGTCCGGGGAGACGTCCTCGACCCGGTAGGTCACCATCCGCCCCTTGTCGGAGGAGCCGGACTGGCGCCAGATCTTCAGGGTCAGGTTCACTTGTAGCTCCGCTGGGTCATCTTCACGTACTCGTAGTCCAGCTCTTCCTTGTGCAGGACCGGGCCGTCGGGGGTCCACTCCCACGCGGCGACGTACGCGAAGTTCTCGTCGTCGCGCAGCGCCTCGCCGTCGGCGTCCTGCGACTCGGCCCGGAAGTGGCCGCCGCACGACTCGGTGCGGTGCAGGGCGTCCACGCACATCAGCTCGGCCAGCTCGAAGAAGTCGGCCACCCGGCCGGCCCGCTCCAGCGCCTGGTTGAGCCCCTCGGCGTCGCCCGGCACCTTGACGTTGTTCCAGAACTCCTCGCGCAGCTCGGGAATCCGCTCCAGCGCCTTGCGCAGCGACTCCTCGGTGCGCTCCATGCCGCAGTAGTCCCACATGATCCGGCCGAGCTCGCGGTGGTAGGAGTCGGCCGTACGGGTGCCGTTCACGGCGAGGAGCCTGTCGATCCTGTCCTGGACGGCCTTCCTGGCCTCGGCGACGTCGTCCTCCTCGACCGGCCCGAACGCGCCGGCCCCGGCGAGGTAGTCGCCGATCGTCGTCGGCAGCACGAAGTAGCCGTCCGCCAGGCCCTGCATGAGGGCCGAGGCGCCCAGGCGGTTCGCGCCGTGGTCGGAGAAGTTGGCCTCGCCGATCACGAACAGGCCGGGGATGGTCGACTGGAGGTCGTAGTCCACCCACAGCCCGCCCATCGTGTAGTGGACGGCCGGGTAGATGCGCATCGGGACCTCGTACGGGTTCTCGCCGGTGATGCGCTCGTACATCTCGAAGAGGTTGCCGTACTTCTTCTCGACGGCGTCGCGGCCGAGCCGGGCGATGGCGTCGGCGAAGTCGAGGTAGACGCCGAGCCCGCCCGGGCCGACGCCGCGTCCCTCGTCGCAGACGTTCTTGGCGGCCCGGCTGGCGATGTCACGCGGCACCAGGTTGCCGAACGCCGGGTAGATGCGCTCCAGGTAGTAGTCGCGCTCGTCCTCGGGGATGTCGGCGGGGGCCCGGCCGTCGCCCTTGCGCAGCGGCACCCAGACGCGGCCGTCGTTGCGCAGCGACTCCGACATCAGGGTCAGCTTCGACTGGTAGTCGCCGCTGACGGGGATGCAGGTCGGGTGGATCTGGGTGAAGCAGGGGTTGCCGAAGTAGGCGCCCTTCTTGTGCGCCCGCCAGATCGCCGTGGTGTTGCAGCCCTTGGCGTTGGTGGACAGGAAGAACACGTTGCCGTAGCCGCCGGTGGCCAGCACGACCGCGTCGGCGAGGTGGGTCTCGATCTCGCCGGTGACCATGTCGCGGACCACGACGCCCCTGGCCCGCCCGCCGCTGACGACGACCTCCAGCATCTCGTGGCGGGTGTGCATCTCGACCGTGCCGGCCGCGATCTGGCGCTCCAGCGCCTGGTACGCGCCGAGCAGCAGCTGCTGGCCCGTCTGGCCGCGGGCGTAGAAGGTGCGCGACACCTGGGCGCCGCCGAAGGAGCGGGTGTCGAGCAGGCCGCCGTACTCGCGGGCGAAAGGCACGCCCTGCGCCACGGCCTGGTCGATGATGTTCACGCTGACCTGGGCGAGGCGGTAGACGTTCGACTCGCGGGCGCGGAAGTCGCCGCCCTTGACGGTGTCGTAGAAGAGCCGGTAGACGCTATCGCCGTCGCCGCGGTAGTTCTTGGCGGCGTTGATGCCGCCCTGCGCGGCGATCGAGTGGGCCCGCCGGGGCGAGTCCTGGTAGCAGAACGACTTGACCTTGTAGCCCAGCTCGCCGAGCGTCGCGGCGGCCGAGCCGCCGGCCAGGCCGGTGCCGACCACGATGACGGTCAGCTTGCGCTTGTTGGCCGGGTTGACCAGCTTGGCCTGGAAGCGCCGGGTGTCCCAGCGGTCCTCGACGGGACCCGACGGCGCCTTGGTGTCCCGGATGGGCTCCCCGGTCCGGTACGTGCCGGGCCGGGGCGGGGACACGGGCAGGGACACGGACGGAGACGGAGACGGGGACGGCGACGGGGCCACCGGCTCCTGCTGCTGGCGGCGGCGGAACTTCACTTGACCACTCCGATCATGATGCAGACGGGCGCCGCGACGAATCCGACCACGAGCACCGCGGAGACCACGGCGGCGCCCGCCCTGAGCGCGTTCCGGACGCGGGGGCGGCGGGTGAGGCCGAGCGACTGGAACGCGCTCCACAGGCCGTGCCGCAGGTGAAGGCCGATCATGACCATGGCGACCAGGTAGAACAGCCCCACCCACCAGCGGCCGGGCTGGAAGCCGGCGATCATCCGGTCGTACGGGGTGGCGTCGCCACCCCCGGGGTTCACCGTGCCGAAGGTCATGTCGAGCAGGTGCCAGATCACGAACAGCACGATGATCACGCCGCCGTACCGCATGGTGCGCGTGGCGTACCCGCCGGCCTGCGACCTGCGCTTGGCCGCGTACTTGACGGGCCGCGCCTTGGCCGCGCGGCGGGCGAGCGACACGGCCGCCCACATGTGCAGCGCGACGGCGAGCACGAGCACGATCTCGGTGATCGTCAGCAGGG
The DNA here is from genome assembly GCF_014161385.1 of Microbispora sp. H10670. Classification (NCBI taxonomy): domain Bacteria; kingdom Bacillati; phylum Actinomycetota; class Actinomycetes; order Streptosporangiales; family Streptosporangiaceae; genus Microbispora; species Microbispora sp. H10670. The sequence goes on from NZ_JABBWW010000013.1 coordinate 150,990, forward strand.
TCCGGTCGGGGAGCGCGGGCGAGCCCACGGTACGCAGCCAGTCGGCGTAGTGGTTGAAGGAGCCGGCACCCAGGAAGATCTTGAGGTTGCCGAGCATGTGGCCGAGCAGGAAGAGCACGAGCACGGCGCCCGTGACGGCCATGACGGCCTTCCTGCCGGCGGAGGTGCCGAACAGGCCGCGCCGGGCGGGCGTACGCGGGCCGGGACGGGCCGGCGCGCGGGACACGTCCCGCCGGGGAACCGGCGCGGTCGCCGAGCCACGCCCCACCGAGCCGTGATCAACAGAGCCGTGATCAGCAGGGCCGTGCCCCGGAACATGGTCGACAGAGTGGTCAATGGTGGCAGTCACGTATGGAAACGCTAGGTTCGGTCTTTCCAGGCGTCCAAGTCATCGCGGTTCTGGTTTCGATAGCCGGGGGCTATGCCCTCTGCGCCGTACGCATGCGGGGCCGGGACGCGCCGGGCGGGTGCGACCAAACTCACAGTCCGGGGGCCGCATCGGGCCGCCGGCGACCATAGCCGTAGGCTATCGAGCTGTGCAGCTCCAGCAACTGGCCTACTTCACGGCCGTGGCAGAGACGCGGCACTTCACCCAGGCCGCCGAGCGGATGCGGGTCGCCCAGCCGTCGCTGAGCAAGCAGATCAAGAGCCTTGAGACGGAGCTGGGGGCCCCGCTGTTCAGCCGGGCGCGGGGAAACGTCACGCTCACTCCGGCGGGTGAGGCGCTGCTGCCGCTCGCCCGCCGCATCCTGGCCGACGCCGACACGGCCCGGCGGGAGGTCGCCGAGCTCGCGGGGCTGCGGCGGGGGCGGGTCCGCCTCGGGGCGACCCCCTCCCTGTGCGCCGGGTTGCTGGCCGACGCGCTGGCCCGCTTCCACCGCGACTACCCTGGTGTGGAGTTGCGGGTCGAGGAGGGCGGGTCGCGCGACCTGGTGCGAGACCTCGCCCGTGGCCAGCTCGACCTGGCGCTGATCATCCTGCCGCTGCAGAGCAGCGATCCGGCCCTGGTCACCCAGGAGATCCTGAGCGAGAACCTCGTCGTGGTCTCCGGGGGCGACCGGGGGCGCAAGCCGTTCATGCGGATCGAGGACCTGCGCGGACGGCCCCTGGTGATGTTCCGCCGGGGCTACGACGTGCGGGAGGCGACGCTCGCCGCCTGCCGTCAGGCGGGTTTCGAACCCCGCTTCGCGGTGGAGGGCGGGGAGATGGACGCGGTGCTGCGCTTCGTCGAGGCGGGGCTCGGCATCGCCGTGGTGCCCTCGATGGTGCTGGAGAACCGGCCGGGGCTGGTCGGCACACCGCTGGTGCCGGGGCTCCGCCGTACGGTCGCTCTCGCCCACCGCAAGGACGTGGAGCCGACGCGGGCGGCGCAGGCCTTCCGCTCGACGCTGCTGTCGTTCCTGAGCGAGGCCGCGCACGCCGGGACCCTCGCCCCCGGAATCGAGGCACTCGTCGCGATGTGAGTAGCCATGCGAGTAGCCATGGGAGCCGCACCCCGCCCTCCCCTGACGCTAAGTTTGTCCCCACGATGCTGCCGACGCTGACCGAGAGGCGTTCGTGACCCCCGTCCCACCTGACCTGCCCGATCCGCTGACGCTCCTGCTGATCGAGGACGATGCCGGCGACGCGTTCCTCGTCGAGGAGCTGCTGGCGGACGCCGACAGGCCACCGAAGATCACCTGGGCGCGGACGCTGTCCGAGGGCCGCGAGCGGCTGACCGACGACGTGCAGTGCGTGGTCGTCGACCTGTCCCTGCCGGACGCCACCGGGCTGGAGGCGCTGGAGCAGGTCATCGCCATGGCCCCCGACACGGCCGTCCTGGTGCTCACCGGCCTCGGCGACACGCACGCCGGCATCGAGGCGGTCGCCGCCGGAGCCCAGGACTTCCTGGTCAAGCAGGACGTCGACGCCCGCCTGCTGATCCGCGCGATCCGGTACGCGATCGAGCGCAAGCGCGCCGATCTCGCCATGCGCGAACTGCTCCAGGAACGCATCGTCAGCAAGGAGAACTCCCGGCTCGAACGCGGCCTGCTGCCCGTCCCGCTGCTCGACCCCACGCTGCTGCAGCACCAGGCCCGCTATCTTCCGGGCCGTACGGGCGGGCTGCTGGCGGGCGACTTCTGGGACACGGTGCAGACGCCCGACGGCGCGGTGCACGTGCTGATCGGCGACGTGTGCGGGCACGGGCCCGACGAGGCCGCGCTCGGCACGGCGCTGCGCATCGCCTGGCGCACGCTGGTCCTCGCCGGGCAGACCGGCAACGACGTGCTGCGGACGCTGGACACGCTGCTGCGGCACGAGCGGAAGTCTCCGGAGATCTTCACCACGATGTGCAGCGCCGCCATCAGCCCGGACCTGACCACCGCCCGTTTGCACGTCATCGGCCATCCGCCGCCACTGCTGCTGCGTGACGGCGTGCTCGGGGTGGTCACCGAGACGCCGTCCGGCCCGCCGCTCGGGATCTTCCCGGACATCGAGTGGACGCCCATCGACGTCACGCTGGGCGAGCGGTGGTCGCTGCTGCTCTACACCGACGGGCTGATCGAGGCCACGGTCGGCGAGAACCGGGACCTGCTCGGCACCGAAGGGCTGGCGAACCTGATCCGCGCCCAGGAGGGGATCGACCTCGACCGCATCATCGCCAGCCTCGACGGCGCCATGCACGACGACGTCGCGGCCGTCCTCGTCTCCCGCGGCAGAACGGCCTTGACCGGCATCACCGGCATCACGGGCGCCGGGGAGGGCAGGGCATGACGACCATGCCTGAGACGCCAGTGCCTGAGACGACCACCCCTGAGACCACCGCGCCTGAGACGGGCGCGCCGCCGGCCCTCGCCGGCCCGCCCCCGCTCGCTCCTCCGCCGCTCAGCCCGCCCGCGCTGGACTCCCGCCTGACGGTCAGCCGCTGGTTCCTGCTCACGGGCGCGGGCGTGCTGGTCGTCTTCCTGATCGCCCTCGGCGCGACCCTGCTCACGCTCGCGCAGGCGAAGGACGCCCGGCAGACCCTCGTCGACGCGGTCGACCCGGCCGCCCTCCACACGCTGCGGGTCGCCACCGCCGTACAGGCGCAGGAGGGGGCGATCCGCGGGTTCGGGCTCACCGGGGAACAGCAGTACCTCGACGCCTACCGCAAGGGCGTCTCCGACGAGCGGGCGGCGAAGGACGAGATCGCCGGGCTCGTCCCCCGGCTGCCCCAGGGCTACGGCGTCCGCGGCCAGATCACCGCCCTCACCGAGGCCACGGACGCCTGGCGGCGCGACTACGCCGAGCCGGTCGTCACCAGGACGCTCGACCGGGGTCCCGGCCCCCTCACCGACCTGGCCAGGAGCAACCTCCAGCGATTCGCGGCCGTCAAGACCGCGCTCGACCGGCAGCAGGCGGCCCTGGGCCGGCTCCACGACACCGCGCGGGACCGGCTCTACTCCGCCTGGACGACCATCTACGCGGCGATCGCGGTGCTGGGCGGCGCGATGGTGCTGGCGCTCGTCGTCTGCGCGCTGATCGTGCGCCGCGCCGTCGTCGGCCCGATCGCGCGGCTGACCCGGCAGGTCCGGGAGGTCGCGGCGGGCGACTTCGACCACGAGCTCGGCGTCGACCGGCCGGCCGAGCTGTGGGAGCTGTCCGGCCACATCGACGGCATGCGCCGCCGGATCATGGCCGAGTGGCAGTCGTCCGTCGAGGCGCGCCAGCAGCTCGCGGACCAGGCCGAGGAGCTCCGGCGCTCCAACCGGGAGCTGGAGCAGTTCGCGTACGTGGCGAGCCACGACCTGCAGGAGCCGCTGCGCAAGGTGGCGAGCTTCACCCAGATGCTGGAGCAGCGCTACGCCGACCGGCTCGACGACCGGGCCCGGCAGTACATCGGCTTCGCGGTGGACGGCGCCCGGCGCATGCAGCTGCTCATCAACGACCTGCTCGACTTCTCCCGGGTCGGCCGGGTGGGCGGCGAGCGGGAGGAGATGGACAGCGGCGACGCGCTGGCCGCCGCGCTGCGCAACCTCGACGCCCGGCTCACCGACACCGGGGCGACGGTCACGCACGACGACCTGCCGAGGGTCCTCGGCAACCGGACCCTGCTCACGCAGCTCTTCCAGAACCTTGTCGGCAACGCGCTCAAGTTCCGCTCCGAGGAGCCGCCCCGCGTCCACATCGGCGTACGGCGGGACGGCGACATGTGGGAGTTCAGCTGCGCGGACAACGGGATCGGCGTCGAGCCGAAGTACGCCGACCGGATCTTCCTGATCTTCCAGCGGCTGCATTCGAGGGACGTCTATCCCGGTACGGGAATCGGGCTGGCGCTCTGCCGCAAGATTGTCGAATATCATGGCGGCCGGATCTGGCTCGACACCGGCGGGGACGCCGGGGCCACGTTCCGCTGGACGCTGCCGGCCCTGGGAGACCCCGATGAGTGAGTTCCGCCCGATCGAGGTCCTCCTGGTAGAGGACGACCCCGGCGACGTGCTGCTCTGCCAGGAGGCGTTCTCGCACAACAAGGTCGGCAACAACCTCCACGTGGTCCAGGACGGGGAGCAGGCGCTGGCCTTCCTGCGCGGCGAGGGTCCGCACGGCTCGGCGCCGCGGCCCGACCTCGTGCTGCTCGACCTGAACCTTCCCCGGTTGAACGGCTTCGAGGTGCTGCAGGAGGTCAAGGCCGACCCCTCGCTGCGGAGCATCCCGGTGGTGATCCTGACCACTTCGGAGGCTGAGCAGGATATCCTTCGGGGATACAACCTGCACGCCAACGCGTACATCACGAAGCCCGTCGACTTCGACCAGTTCACCCGAGTGGTGCGGCAGATCGACGAATTCTTCGTCACCGTGGTCAAACTCCCGGGGAAGTGACCGAGATCACAGCGGGTAGGAGTGACCCTCCTCACAGTTCGTGATGTGCTCGTCGTAATGTGTGCCCCACCAATAACGCGCACGGCCTGAGCAGCAGGGTCAGCACGGCCCGAGCAGCACGGCCTGAGCACGCGCGACCGCTCCGGCGTGCGCGGAGTCAGTGAGGGTGGAAGGTCTCCGATGACCCAGACAACGGCCGAGAGCGCGGTACGGAAACAACGCGCGCAGATCAGGGTGCGCACTCTGCGCACCGACCGATGGTGGCTTGCTCCGGTGCTCACGTTCGCCGGGCTCTTCTTGTTCCTGATTTACGGCTTCTGGGCGATGTTCGACTTGAGCATGCTCGCCGGGTCGTACATCGCCCCCTTCTCGTCGCCCTGCCTCGCCGCGGCGACCTGCCCGGAAGGGGCCCGGCTGTTCGGATTCGCCCCGTTCGGCGACTGGTACACCCTGCCGCCGGGACTGCTGATCCTCGCGTTCCCGGGCGGGTTCCGGTTCACCTGCTACTACTACCGCAAGTCGTACTACCGCTCGTGGTGGATGTCGCCGCCGGCCTGCTCGGTGGCCGAGCCGCACAGCAAGTACACCGGCGAGTCGCGCCTGCCGCTGATCCTGCAGAACGTCCACCGCTACTTCTTCTACGTCGCCGCGATCATCGGTCTGATCCTGACGTACGACGCGGTGCTGTCCTTCCGCGACGCGGACGGCAACTGGGGACACGTCGGTCTCGGCACGGTCATCCTCGTGGTGAACGCGGTCCTGGTCCTCTGCTACACGTTCGGCTGCCACTCCTGCCGCCACATCACCGCCGGGCGCCTGAACCACTTCTCCAGGCACCCGCTGCGCTACAAGGCGTGGACGCTGGTCTCGAAGCTCAACGCGCGGCACCAGCAGTTCGCCTGGGCGTCCATGGTCTCGATCGTGGTCGCGGACCTGTACGTCCGCCTCGTCGCCAAGGGCGTCATCAACTTCCCGTTCGCTTAAGCAGCACGTCGTTGTAAGGATCTCAAGGTGGAGCGTCACGAATACGACGTCGTCGTCATCGGAGCCGGCGGAGCGGGACTCCGCGCGGCGATCGAGGCGCGGCAGCAGGGCAAGCGGACGGCCATCGTCTGCAAGTCGCTCTTCGGCAAGGCCCACACGGTCATGGCCGAGGGCGGCGCAGCCGCCGCGATGGGCAACGTCAACCCGAACGACAACTGGATGGTGCACTTCCGCGACACCATGCGCGGAGGCAAGTTCCTCAACAACTGGCGCATGGCGGAACTGCACGCCAAGGAGGCTCCGGACCGGGTCTGGGAGCTGGAGGCCTGGGGCGCGCTGTTCGACCGCACCAAGGACGGCAAGATCAGCCAGCGCAACTTCGGCGGTCACGAGTACCCGCGCCTCGCCCACGTCGGCGACCGTACGGGCCTGGAGATGATCCGCACCCTGCAGCAGCGCGTCGTCGCCCTGCAGCAGGAGGACGAGAAGCTGCACGGCGACCCCGAGGCGTACATCAAGGTCTTCGCCGAGTGCACGATCACCCGGCTACTGAAGGACGGCGACGCCATCGCGGGGGCCTTCGGCTACTGGCGGGAGACCGGCGACTTCATCGTCTTCGACGCTCCCGCCGTGGTGCTGGCCACCGGCGGCATCGGCAAGTCGTTCGTCGTCACGTCGAACTCCTGGGAGTACACGGGCGACGGGCACGCGCTGGCCATGCTCGCCGGCGCGAACCTCATCAACATGGAGTTCATCCAGTTCCACCCGACGGGCATGGTCTGGCCTCCGTCGGTGCGCGGCATCCTGGTGACGGAGTCGGTTCGCGGCGACGGGGGCGTCCTGCGCAACTCCGAGGGCCGCCGGTTCATGTTCGACTACATCCCGGACGTGTTCAAGGACAAGTACGCCACGACCGAGGAGGAGGCGGACCGCTGGTACGACGACCAGGCGGGCAACCGCCGCCCGCCCGAGCTGCTGCCCCGTGACGAAGTGGCCCGGGCGATCAACTCGGAGGTCAAGGCGGGACGCGGCTCACCGCAGGGCGGCGTGTTCCTGGACGTGTCCACCCGGCTGCCCGCCGCCGAGATCATCCGGCGGCTGCCGTCGATGCACCACCAGTTCAAGGAGCTGGCGGACGTCGACATCACCAAGGAGCCCATGCAGGTCGGCCCGACCTGCCACTACGTCATGGGCGGCGTGGAGGTGGACGCCGACACCGGCGCGGCCTCGGTGCCCGGCCTGTTCGCGGCCGGCGAGGTCTCCGGCGGCATGCACGGCTCCAACCGCCTCGGCGGCAACTCCCTCTCGGACCTGCTGGTGTTCGGCCGCCGGGCCGGTGCGGGCGCCGCGGCGTACGTCGACGGCCTGGCGAGGCGGCCGGCGGCGGCCGCCGGGCTGGTCGAGGAGGCCAGGGCGGAGGCGCTGGCGCCGCTGGAGCGCACCGGCGGGGAGAACCCGTACGAGGTCCACCACGAGCTCCAGCGCACGATGAACGACCTGGTCGGCATCATCCGCAAGGCGGAGGAGATCAGCGAGGCCCTCCAGGTCGTCGAGAAGCTCAAGGAGCGGGCCAGGCACACCGCCTCCTCGGGCAGCCGGATCTACAACCCCGGCTGGCACCTCGCGATCGACCTGCGCAACATGCTGCTGGTGAGCGAGGCCGTGGCGAAGGCCGCGCTGCTTCGTGAGGAGAGCCGTGGCGGGCACACCCGGGACGACTACCCCGGCATGTCGCCGGAGTGGCGCAGGAAGCTGCTGCGCGTGGCGGTGACGCCGGACGAGTCGGGCGTGAGCGTCGAGGAGAGGGTCCAGCCGTCGATGCGCTCCGACCTGATCAGCCTGTTCGAGCGTGGCGAGCTGGAGAAGTACCTCACCGAAGAAGAGCTGGCGGAGTACGACGCCGCCGTCAAGGAGTCGTGATGGGATACAAGGCGAAGTTCCGCGTCTGGCGCGGTGAGGGCGGCGAAGGCAGGCTTGAGGACTTCACCGTCGAGGTGAACGAGGGCGAGGTCGTCCTCGACGTCATCCACCGGCTCCAGGCCACCCAGACGCCCGACCTCGCGGTCCGCTGGAACTGCAAGGCCGGCAAGTGCGGCTCGTGCTCCATGGAGATCAACGGCAAGCCGCGCCTGGGCTGCATGACCCGGATGTCCACCTTCGAGGAGGACGAGACCATCACGGTCACGCCGCTGCGGACGTTCCCGGTCATCAAGGACCTGGTGACGGACGTGTCGTTCAACTACCAGAAGGCCCGTGAGGTCCCGTCGTTCACGCCGCCGGCGGACGTGAAGCCGGGCGAGTACCGCATGCAGCAGGTCGACGTCGAGCGGTCGCAGGAGTTCCGCAAGTGCATCGAGTGCTACATGTGCCAGAACGTCTGTCACGTGATCCGGGACCACGAGGAGAACAAGCCGAACTTCTCCGGCCCGCGCTACCTCATGCGGATCGCCGAACTCGACATGCATCCGTACGACGTGCTGGACCGCAAGGAGTCGGCGCAGGAGGACCACGGCCTCTCCTACTGCAACATCACCAAGTGCTGCACCGAGGTCTGCCCCGAGCACATCAAGATCACTGACAACGCGCTCATCCCGATGAAGGAGCGCGTGGTCGACCGGAAGTACGACCCGCTGGTCTGGCTGGGCTCGAAGATCTTCAAGCGCCAGCGCTGACCCGCGCGTGACACGAGAGGCGCCGCCCGGGCTCGTCCGGGCGGCGCCTCTCGTGTGCTGCTCTGAGTGTCTACCGCGTGTCTACTGCTCTCGCTGCTGGGGCTCTCCGGCCGCCGGCGCCTGCCCCTGTGCCGGAGCCTGTGCCGGTGCCTGTGCGGGGTCCCCGGCCGGGTACCCGTACGGCTGGGCGTACCCGTACGGCACGGGGTAGCCGTAGGGCTGCTGCGGGTAGGGCACGGCGTACTGCTGGGGGTACGGCTGCTGCGGGTACGGCTGGATCGGCACGAAACCGACCATCGGGGCGTAGCCGGAGCCCGCCGGATAGGCCGGCGCCTCCGGTGCGGCGGCCGTGGCGGCGACCGGGCCGCCCCGCCGTACGGCGGCGGCGTGGGCCATCCGCCGGAGCCGGCCCTCGAAGATCAGCCAGGCGATCAGCGCGATGCCGAGGAGCACACCGGCGGGGATCGCGAGCCGGTGGGCCAGCGACGCCTTGTCGTACTCGGGCGAGGCGTTGCGGATCTCGTACGGCACGGTGTCGGGCGCGGGCTCCTCGAACGAGGCGGCCGCGGTGGGAGTCTGGCCGACATCCGGCGTCGTGGCCGGCGGCAGGCTCACCTGCCCCTCGCTCTCCGGGGTGGGGGTGGGGGACGTGCCGCCCGCCCCGGCGGGCACCTCGGTCGTCGAGGGGAAGTGCTCGGTGGTCGCCGGGGGCTGCTGCCCCTGCTGGCCCTGTTGCCCCTGCTGGCCGCCGGTCGACGCGGGCGGGGTGGTGGAGTGGGTCGCCGTCGGCTTGCGGGTGGTGCGCTTGGGCGTCGGCGTGACGGTGACGGTCTTCGTCACCACCGGCTCGGCGGTCGGGCTGGGCGAGGGCGAGGGCGTCTGTGTGACGGTGACCGTGACGACGTCGCAGTTGTCGCCCTGGGTGGTGTCGCACGGGTTCACCGGGTCGGCGGTCGCGCCGAGCATGGGACTCACGACCACGACCGCCAGCGTGGCGAGTGCCAGCGACGCGGCAGCCGAGGACGCGGCCCTGATGTATGCGCGTCCGATCACCGATCGCCTCCTGTCAGCGCGTGCGAGGTCAACACCGATTGTAGTTCGGTCCACGGCACGGCAAAGCCGGTCTCAGGGCACGATTCTGCGTCCTATCCGGGCAACAGCGTCTCTATCTCGGCGACGACCGGCAGATCCGCGGGCAGCCAGGCGACGTCGTACAGTTCGTGCGGCTCCAGCCAGCGCAACGCGAGGTGCTCGATCGGCCGGGGGACGCCCGCGGCGAGCCCGGCGAGCCAGACGCGCATCACGCCGCCGTTCGGCAGCGGCCAGTCGCCGCCGACGCGGTGTGACACCACGATGTCGACGCCGAGTTCCTCGGCGCACTCGCGCACCAGCGCGGCGCGCTCGTCCTCCCCCGGGTCGACCTTCCCGCCGGGGAACTCCCAGCCGCCGCGCAGTTCCGGCGGCGCGGACCGCTGGGCGGCCAGGAGCCGGCCGTCCTCCACGATCGCGGCGCCCACGACCAGCCTGCCGGTCATGTCTGGGCCCGCTTGAGCTGCGCCAGCACGGTCTCGTTGCGGAGCGGCCGGGTGAAGCCCACGATGTTCGGCCGGTCGCGGTAGGTCGTCACCTTGATCGGCCCGCAGAGGGTGCACCTCGCCTCGATCATCGTGCCGGGCGAGACGACCATCCCGACGTGCCCGGGGTTGTCCTTCGACGTGCCGGGGCCGGCGTTGAAGAAGACGAGGTCGCCGGGCTGCTCCTCGCCCTGCTCGATCGGTACGCCGAAGGGCCACTGGCCGAAGGTCGTCCGCGGGATGCTCAGACCGGCGTTCCGGTAGGCCATGTAGATGATCCCCGAGCAGTCGAAGGCGTCCGGGCCGGTGCCGCCCCACCGGTACGGCTTGCCCCGCTGCGCCAGAGCGTATTCGAGGATCTGGCGGACGACGTCGTCGGGGGCGTTCTCGACGAACCCGGAGTCGCAGGCCGGGTCGGCCTCGGCGGGCAGGCCGATGTCCCCCGTCGCGGCGTAGCGCTTGGCGATCTCCAGGACCTGGTCGACGTACCAGGTGGCGCGGTTGTAGACGAAGATCGCCCTTCTGAGGTCGTCGGGGGCGCCGTTGCGCTTGAGCATCTTGGCCGCGCCGAGGATGGCGTCCGCCGGGTCGTAGACGTCGCCGAAACCGTCCCCGTCGCCGTCGGAGGCGTAGCCGTTGATGCCCGGCTCGATCTTCATCTTGGCCTGGCCGCCCCAGGTGCTGATGAGGAACTGCATCGGCCCCGCCGCGCCCGCGTAGTTGGTGCCGCTGCGCACGCCCGGCAGCGAGGACCGGCCGTGGTTCGTCTCCCGCTTGCCGATGGCGGCGAGCACGTTCCACTGCACGCCGATCTGCTTGCCGAACTTCTTGTAGAGCTCCAGGTAGTCCTCGGGGATGTCGCTTCGCGCCGTCGCGGACAGGTCCGCCCCGGCACCGGGTCCCGTGGCGGCCTCGGCGCAGTTCCCGGACGAGCCGCCGCCGAGCAGCATCGACGGGCTGGGGGTCATGAGGATGATCGAGGCGAACAGCGTGACCGGCACGATCACGACGAGGGCCACGGCGATCAACCGCCAGGACCGCCCTCCCGAGGCGAGCCGGCGGACGACGCTCCCCGAGGTGCGTACCGAGGCGCCGCGCGGCGGGACGGTCACGGCGAGGTGTCCCCGTCCTGGCCGGAGTCGGCCAGTTGCAGGTCGTACACCCGCCAGTCGGTGCCCGACTTGACGACGGTCACGGCGAACCGCTCGGGCACGTCCTTCTGGCCGCTCCGGTCCGTCACGTGCCGGGTGGAGTCGACGACGAACACCACCTGACTGCCCGTCATGTCGCGGATCGACGCCACCTTCGCCGACCCCTTCGAGATCACCTGGTCGGCCTCGTTCTGGTCCGCCACGGCGGGATCGGTGACGGTCCTGGTGAGCTGGCCCGCGAACTCGGTGGTCGCGAACGCCGTGAGCCGCTCGGCGCGGGCGGCAGGCTCCTCGTCGTGGGAGAAGGTGCCGTACGCCTCGGCGAAGCGGCGGGCCAGGTCGGCCGCCGCGCCGATCTCCTCCCTCGACAGCGGCAGGTACGCGTACACGTCGAAGGCGCCGGGCGTGGTGGCGACCGGGCCGGGCTCCCGCGCCCCGCTGGTCGCCCGGCCGGTGGCGGCCACCGACCGCCCCACCGACTGCTGTCTCGCCTGCTCGTCGCCGTCCGTCGGCGGGCTCATGCTGAGGTAGACGCCGACGGCGGCGAGCACCACCACGGCCGCCCCGAAGGCGAGTCCCTTGCCCCGGTCGCTGTTCCGGCTTCTCATGGCCTCGTCGGTGGTCCCGTCACTCGCCGGAGTCGCGGTCGGCCGGCTTGGCCCAGAACGGGGCCGGCGCGTCGCCCTCGCGCCGCGTGCTCTCCCCCCGGCTCGGCAGCCAGAGCGGGGGCGGCTCGGCCGGACGCGAACGCCCGGCGGACGGCCCCGAGTCACGCGGTGGCGGCGGCGCCGGACGGGAGCGGCCCGCGTCGCCCCGGCGGGACGAACCGCCGAACAGGCCGCCGGAGCCGCCACTCGAACCGCCGGAGCCGCCGGAGCCGCCGGAGCCGCTTGAGCCGCCCGAGGAGCCCCGGGACGAGCGACCCGAGCCGCCGCCGAACAGGCTGCCCGGCCCGCCGCCGGAGCCACGCGTGGTCGACGGCCGGGAGGCCCAGCCGCCGGACCGGCCGCTGAACCAGCCGCCACCGGACCCACCGGACCCACTGCCGGACCCACCGGATCCGCTAGCAGGAGCGGCAGGAGCGGCAGGAGCGGCGGAGGCGGCGGAGACACCGGTGACCGCCGCTCCCGTCACCCGCCGGGGCACGGACGGAGCGGACGGCGCCGACGGCCCGGACGGCGCTGCCCCGCCTCCCGGGGCACGTCCGGGCGCCTGGCCGTTCGCCTGACCGTTCGCCGGGCCCCGCGCACCGGCCGGCCGTACGCCGGACAGGTTCAGCGGCGGGGCGGTGCCGGGACGGGCGGCGGCGACCCCGGCCTTGCGGCGGCCCGCCTGCCCGTCGGCGTCGAGCGGCGCGGGTTGCGCCCCCGCGCGCGCACCGGCCTGGGCGGGAACGTTGCCCGCGCCCTCCTCGCCGCGTACCCGGCCCTGGGCCACGGAGGAGGCGGCAGCGGCGGCGGCGCCCGCACCGCTCGCCATCGCGGCGGCGCCGATGATCGGCTCGGCCTTGCGCAGGCCCCACCGGCCCGCCCGGGCCGCCGCGACCGGCGGCAGTACGGCGGCCGCACGGGAGAGGGTCGGCGCGGTCGCGGCCTCGCCGAGCATCCGCGTGGCCAGCGTGTGCCCGTCCATCGAGGCGAACAGATGCTGGAAGGGCCGCCGGTAGAAGAAGACCGCGATCGTCAGCAGCGCCATGAAGAGGATCTGCATGCCCCACGGCAGGTTGGTCGAGATGATCAACGCGTAGCCGTACACGAGGATGCCCAGCACCAGCGCGAGCACGGCCTGGCGGAGCAGCGTGCCGACCAGCATCTCCAGCCAGCGCATCGCGATGATCCGTCCCGAGCCGGGATGCACGCCGATCAGCAGGAAGACCGGCGCGAGCATCAGCAGCAGCAGGAAGCCGACCTTCAGCACGAGCAGCGACACCGCGACGAGGAAGATGAGCAGACCGGCGACCATCGCCGCGATGAACGCCCCGATGGCGATGCCGAGGCGGCTGGTCCAGTCCTTGCCCTGGAAGAGGAAGAACACCGGAGTGCTCTGCAGCGGCTTGGCGACCTCCTCCTCGAACCGCTGCTGATGCGAGTCGGAGGCCGGAGTCTGCTTGGCGGCCAGTTCCTGGGCGTCGATCGCCTGGAGGTCGAGGGTCTTCTGGCCGAGGCCCTTCACGAGACCGGCGTTGGGGTCGGCCGTGGCGAACTCACCCATCAGCCACGGCTTGCAGACGAGGATCGACCACAGCGCGTCGGCGTTCTGGGCCACGCCGGGGGTGCCCTGCCGGCCATAGCCACCGGCCGTGGGCTCGCTCGGCACCTCGCCGGGCTCGGTCGCCTTCATGGGCAGGCAGGACGCGCCGCCCGCTCCCGGCAGGCCGGAGAACGCCGAGTTGACGATCTCGCCGGTCTTGTCGGTCACCGTCTTGCCGAGGCCCGTGAAGTCTCCCGGGCGGCTGAAGAACCAGATCGCGACCGTGACCGCGAGGACCATCCAGACGACGCCCTCGGTGGTCGTCGTCGCGCGTTTGCGGATGAGGCCGTACCAGGCCAGCCAGATCGCGCCGAGGATGACGACCGGCCGCAGGTACGGCCAGTACATCGCGTCGGCGAGGTTCTTGACGATGTCGTCGGCGACTTCCTTGATGGGCTGCAGCGGGCCCTCGGTGGCCGCCGCCTGGTACGTGCTGATCGTCAGCCGGTCGACGGCCTTGGCCCAGGAGAAGACGGTGTTGGCCCACGCGTTGCCGAGGACGGCGGTGACGTCGGAGCACCCGAGGTCGTAGGTGTGCCAGAACTGCCCGGCCATGCCGTACCGCTCGTAGTTGGTGAGCGGCTCCTTCGGCGCCGAGCCGTCCGCCGAGCCCTGTGCCGAGCCGGCGGGCGGCTTACCGGTGCCGGTGGCCGTCGCGTCGTCCGGCGCCGGGGGCTGCACCAGGCCGTCGACGCCGCCGCCCACGATCTCGGGGGCGAGTTTGGGCGACAGCTCGCAGATCCCGTCGGCGCTCGCCGTACCGGACGGGAAGACCAGCGGCAGCGTCACGAACGCCGCGAAGGCGACGAACAGCAGGGCGAGGCTCCGCCGGAGCCTCCTGCCGCGTCTGCCGCCCTCTCTGGTGCGACCTCTGGGACCGTTCCTGCGCACGCTCACGATCGCACCTCCTGCGCGACCCCCGACCGACCGGAGCCCCCGTCAAAGAGATCATGCATGTTCTCGCCGGGTTTGTCGTGTGTCGGATTGGTGTCAAGCCAGCGCAGCAGCTCCTCCGAGATAAGGTCCACCCCGATACGGCCGGCCCGGCCGTCCAGATCCCGGAAGACGCACTCCCCGTTGCCCAGGGAGCGCAGCACCCCCTTGTGGTCCTCCGAGGGATCCACACCGAGAAGCTCCATCACGTGCTCGACCTCCACCCGCTCGGTGGACCGGAACGCGAACACCGACGACAGGCAGTTCGTGACCTGTTCGCTGAGCAGGTCACCGGCGTTCTGCGAGACCAGGACGAGCGCCGTGTTGCGCGAACGGCCCATCCTGGAGACCTCGGGCACGAGCTTGGCGCCCTCGGGGGTGGACGTGATCGCCCACGCCTCGTCGAGGAAGATGGCCTTCGGCGTGCGCCGGTCGAGCCCGTTCATCAGGCGGCGGGCGAACTGCGACACCAGGTAGAGCAGCGCCACCGACAGCCGCTGCTCGTAGGAGTAGTCGTCCCTGACCGTCGCCACGTCGGGCAGCGTGAGGCCGCCGAGCGTGAACACCGTCGTCCAGCCCTCGGTGTCGATCTGCTCGCCGCCGTAGGCGTCGAAGCACAGCCGGGCCAGGTGCATCTCCGACATGGAGCGCAGCACGGCCCCGAGGTTCTTCGACGCGGGGTCGGACGACTGCTCCAGGTGGTCGACCACCTTCCCCAGCGAGGGGTCGGGCTCGTTCGACACGGCCGCGACCGCCTGGATCATGGCGGACTCGCGCTCCTCCGACATCCTCGGCAGCAGCAGCCGCAGGGTCTCGCTCGCCATCGTCTTCTTCGCCGCGATGTCGTCGCCGAACGCGAACGGGTCGAGCAGGCCCGGCGCGGCCGACCCCAGCGGGATGACCCTCGCCTTCCGGCCCCGCGCCCGCAGCAGCCGTACGAGCGACTCGGCGTCGCCCTTGGGGTCGATCACCGCGATCGTGACGCCGCGCAGCGCCATCTGGTAGATCAGCAGCAGCGCCAGCGTGGTCTTCCCACCGCCCGGCTCACCCGTGATCGCGATGGCCGTCGGGCGGTTGCGCGCCGCCGCGACGAGCGGGTCGAAGTGGACGATGCTGCGCGCCCGGCCCAGGGTCTCCCCGACGTAGGGCCCGATCCACCCGGCGTTCGACTCGTCCACCCGGTCGCCGATCTCGACGGTCGCGGTGGCCATGCCGCCCGCGATCGTCCGCAGCGGCTGCCGCTGGGCGTACGCGTTGACCCGCAGCCGCTCCCCCGGCAACGCCTCGCAGAACAGCGAGAACTGGTCGCCGGTGGAGTTGACGACGTCGATGCCGATGTCGCGGAAGTGCTCGACGATGGCCTCGACCCGCTGGACGCACATCTCCTCGGTCGGCGCGCTGACGCTCAGCCGGTGCCAGCCGTACACGAAGGGCAGCCGCTCCTTGGTGATGCCGTGCTCCAGCATGCGGGCGGCGTCGATCTGCTCGGCCAGCGCGAGCGGGGCCTCGGCCCCCGCCTCGCGGATGTGGATGTCCATGTCGCGGGCGTGGGCGAGCTTGCGCGCCACGTCCTTGCTGGCCCGTACGGGGGGAATCAGCCGCATCCGGCTGGAGATCTCGACGGGGAAGGGAAGCTGGTCGGCGAAGTGCAGCCACGGCTCGCCGTCGGGGAACGGCATGAGATCGGGGAACCGGGCGAACGACAGGTGCGCGACGTAGGCCTCGCCGGCGGGCTGCTGGATGCGCAGCAGCGACCTGCCGTTGTGGATCTGGCCCTCGACCAGCGCCTCGATCTCGCCCTTGCCCCACCTGCGGCGGGGGGAGGCCGAGGGCCACGGCTCGCCGAGACCGGCCGCCGCGGCGTGCTGGAACAACCAGGCGATCTCGGTCGAGGTGGCGTGGCGGGCGTAGAGCGCGCTGGAGGCCAGCGCCCGGCCGAGCCGCTCGGCGGCCTCGGTCCACCGGGCGATCTCCCGGTCCGGCACGTGGTCGTCCTCGATGCCCAGCTTCTTCTCGCTGCGCTGGTAGAAGCCGAACAGCTGGGCCAGCACGCCGGTGCCGAGCTGGGCGCCGCGCGGGCCGAGCCTGACGCCGAGGTAGACCTCCTTGCTCCAGAAGTCCTTGGCCCAGACGTGGCGGTACATCTCCTCCAGGTACTCACGCCAGCCCGGGCCCTCGTCGGAGGTCGCGTTGAGGGCCATCGCCCACTCCGCCGCCGGGTACGCCCGGTGCGCGACCCGCAGGTGCACCTCGGCGTCGGGCATCCTGATCGCGGCCAGCGCGATCGTGACGTTCGTGGCCAGCGCCTCGCGCTCCTCGGGGGTGAGGAACTCGTAGCTCACCGTCGGCAGGCGGAAGTAGGCCCAGGCCGCCGAGTCGGTGAGCAGAACCCGATCATCGAAGTACCGCACCGCCAGGCGACTGCGCGCCCTGCTCATCGACCTTTCACCAGCTCTCCTGATCGCACGTCCCGGGACCCGTCGGACCCGCGCGACCGCCCTCGCCGCGGCCCGCGTCCGGCGTTCATCTCGCCACCTCCTGCTTGGCCTGGGCAGCCGCCAGGCCGTTCACGATCACTCCCGCGAGCGCGACGTACGCCCTGCGGCCGCCTGTCCGGAGATGGGTGATGTCGACCGGTCCCGGCCGTCCGGGCGCCAGCTCGTCCTCCCAGGGGATGCGGACGATCGCGCGGCACCTGCCGCTCGCGACCGCCTCCGCCTGCTCCACGTCGGGGAGGCTGCGGCGGCTCACTCCGTTGATCACCATGACCGCCCGCCGCCGCAGGTCGGAGCAGCCGTGGCCGTCGAGCCACTCGTACGTCATCGCGACCGCCTCGGAGGCGTCCTCGCTCGCGGGGGCGACCAGCACGAGCTGGTCGGCGTACGGCAGGAGGCGGGCGGCCAGCGCGGCCGCGGGGTCGATGACGGTCAGCCGGTAGTGCCGGTCGAGCGCGGCGAGCGTCCGGCGCCAGTCGGCCAGGAACGCGCGTTCCGCCAGGCGCTGCGTGACCCGGTCGTCGGTGTCCGCTCCGACGACCTCCAGCCCCGACTCGCAGCGCGTCGTGTAGGACCGCATGCCGAGGTAGCCGGTCACCTCCTCGGAGCCCTCCAGCAGCGAGCTCAGCGTCTCCGGCGACTCTGCGGCGATCCTCGTGGTCAGCGTGCCCTCGCCGGTGTTCGCGTCGAGCGCGAGCACCCGGTCGTCTCGGTATCGGGCCAGCGTGTGGCCCAGCATTAAGGCCGTGGTCGTCTGCCCGGCGCCGCCCGTGCAGCCGAGCACCATGATCCGCCTGCTGGTGGTCAGCGGGACGCGGGCGCGCGCCTCGTCGACCTCCATGCCGTCCGTACGGCTGCCGCCCACGACCACCTGCGCCAGGCGCCGCCAGCCGCCGGAGGGGTCGCGGCCCACCACCGCCTCGACCCGGCGCAGCCGCGGCGGCTCCTCGTGCCCCGGACGGCCGGTCGGAGAGCCGGCGGCGGGCAGCGCGGGCCGCGCACCGGACGGGGCCGCGTGGCGAGGCCCGGCCGGGACCGTCCGGATCGGCACCCCGGCCGGACCCGCCGGAGGCGTCACGCTCCCCTTACCCGTCGGTCCTACCGGTCCCGGACCGAGGCCGTACGATCCCTCCCGATGACCGGCACCAGGCTGGGCGTCACCGGGCCGCGCATCACCGGGCCGGCCGCCGGGCGGCTGCGGCTCGGAACGGTGCGCGGCGGGGGGCTGCGAGTAGGGCGGCCGGATCCTGATCGGCTGCGCGACCGGGGCGGAGACCTCACCGGCCGGGTCCGCGTCCGCGTCGGTGCCGGCGCTGGTGTTGGTGCTGGTGTTCACAGGCCCGGCAGCGGCCGTCGCGCCCGTCCGGACCGGCCCGGTGGTCGTCCCGTCGGCCGGCTCGGCGCTCTCCGGGACGTCCGCGATGTCCGCCGCGATGTCCGCGGGCCGATCGGGCGGGGTCTGGGCCTGTGCCGCCGCGGGGAACGCCTCTCCGGACGCTCCGCTCTGCTCACGGGGCCGCACCAGCCGAGGCGGACGCCCCCTGCGGTGCTGCGCGAGAACGTCGGCGTCCTCCCGCCGCGCGGGCGCCTCACTCCTCCCCGTGCCCGGGTCGGAGGCGGCGGATTCGGAGGCAGCAGGAGCAGCGGGAGCGGCGGGAGCGGCGGAGGCGACAGGAGCGGCGGGGGGCCGGGCCTCCGCGCTCTCGTCCGGCGCTGTCCCATGCTGCCGCGTGGCCTCGTCGCGCTCGGAAGCCGCCCTCGGAGCGTCCTCCGGGGCGGTCTCTGCGGCCGATCCCGTGGTGGTCTCTGCGGCGGTTCCTGCGGCGATTTCTCGAACGGCCGATGCGGCCGGCGGGTCACCGGCCCGCTCACCGTCCGAGTCGTGCCGGTCCGAGTCGTGCCGGTCCGAGTCGTGCCGGTCCGGGGTGAAGAACGCCGGGTCGGCGGGCCGTACAGAGCGGGGTTCGGCCGAGGCGGCGAGCCTGCGCAGGCGGCGCAGCGTCTCGGTGCCGAGGGGCGGCACCGGATGGGTCCCCGAGTGGGACTCCGAGTGGGGCTCCGCGTGAGGTTCCGGGTGGGACTCCGAGGCGGCGGGGCTCGCGCCGGGCGCCCGCCGATCCCAGCCCCAGCCCTGGCTCTCGCTCTGACCCTCGCCCTGGTCCTGGCCCTGCGACTCTGTGTCGTGGATCGCGCGGTCGGGGGCGGTGCTGTCGTGGACCGCGCTGTCCTCCCGTCCGGCGGGAGGTCCGTCCGGGTGACGGTCCCGCTCGGGATCGGCCGTACGGGCGGGGTCCGCCGGCGGCGCGGACGGCTGCGGCAGGGAGAAGACCCGTTCACCCGTGACGTCGCCCTTGGCCGCGGCCACGGCGCCGCTCCAGGGGAGCGGGGCGGGGCTGCCGGTGGTGACCGGCACGGCCGCGGCGGCAGCGGCGGCCACTGCGGGCCGCACGACGCGGGACGGGTCGAGCGGCGGCCCGCCCGCGTGCGCCGCGGCGGCCCGTGCGGAGGCGCCTGAGGCGTGCGCGGTCTCCGGGGCGGCGGCGGCCTTGACCGAGATCGGGCGGCGCGCCCTGGCTCCGGCCCCCCGGAGGGCGGCTCTGCCGTTGCCGGTGACGACCGGCGGAGTGGTCCGCCAGACGCGACCGGTGAGGGCGATCTCGTCCGGCTCGTCGAACGGAGCCATCCGGCACCAGGTCTTGGGCTCGGCCATGTAGCGAACCTGCGACTGCAGAAGCTCGGTGAGACGCTTGTTCTCGATGACCGGACGGGTGGACAGCCAGGTGAGCACGCCGGGAGGAACCAGGTAGACGACGTGCCACGGCGCCTCCAGCGGCAGTCTCACCAGAAGGAGGAAGAGCCACCAGGGTACGGAGACACCCACGAACACACCGATCCAGACGACCGGAAGCGGCATCGGCAGCCGTAGGTCGTACAGCTTGTACAGCCGCTTCTCAATACGCCAGATATTGGTATATGTGGGCAGATCCACCCCGAACCTCCTCTCCGCCCGTCACTTGATCCCGAGCGCGCCCGCGATGGCCTTCGCTGTCACCTCGATGATGTTGGGAACGTAGAAGATCACACCGATCGCGATCGCCAGGATGATGAACTGCACGAACCTGGTGATCTCACGGGTGAAGAGGAAGAAGATCGCCACGACGGAGACGACCGCGAGGAACAGCGGGGCGAAGAACTTCCTGAGGAATTCGGCGAGACCTTCGGTGTTGATGCCCGTCACCGGCGCCGGCGACGGTGCGGCGAGATCAAGGAAATGATCCGCGATGGTCTTCACAATCAACTCTCGCCCTCCCGGGGGTATGGATCAGCGATGTCTGTGCCGGGCATGCGCTACCCCACGGACCGGTTCGCACCCTGGATGTCCTTGACGAACCACTTGCCGCCCTGCTTCTCGATCGTCAGCTCGTAGGCCTGTTCGAGGCCTCCCGGCTCGCCCGCCGGGTCCTGGGACGGACTCGGCGCCGCCGCGTCCCCGGAGGCCACTGCCCACACCACCACCGCGGTCACCTTCCTGCTGTCGGCGCCACCCGGTGGCACGGACACCTTCTTCAGCTCGGCGAAGGCGAACCTGCCGTTGAAGCCCTCGATCGTCACGCCGTTCGCGACGTACCGCTGCAGATCCACCTGGTTGCCCGCGGCGTACGCCTTGAAGAAGCCTTCGAGCTGGGGACGCAGTTCGGCCTCGGTGGCGGAGTCGCTGTCGGGTTCGGCAAGCTGCGGCAGACCGGCCGGGCCGGGGTCGGGCAGCAGGGCGGGCTGCGCCGACACCACGAACCTGCCGCCGTCGTAGTAGACCGGCACGGACAGCAGGCCACGGGCGTCCCCGGACTGGTACGACACGCTCACCCGGGCGTTGTGGTCGTCGATCACGTCGATTCCCGCGTACTGGAAGGCGCCGGCGGACATGCGCCCGTAGCCGTTCCAGCCGAACTGCGCGTCGGCTCCCTCCGGCAGGAACGCCTTCAGCCGTTCCGCACGCTGCTGGGGGTTGGCCGCGTCGTAGTTGAGGTAGACCGCCGCGAACTGGTCCGCGAAGGCCGCCGCCCGCGTCGTCGGGAAGGCGGACGTGACCGTTTCGGCCGGAGTGGTGCCGGTGCCGGTGTCCTGCATGGAGCGCTCGAACAGCGCCCGGACCCCGTTGACCACGATCACGATGATCAGGGCCCAGAGGATCGCGCGTCCGGCCCAGACGAGCCAGCGGCCTCCGCCGCCGCTCCATCCTCTGCGCCGGGGGGCCGTGCCGTGAGCGGCGATCGACCGGTCGAGGCCCTCCGGAGGGTACGGCTCAGGGTCGCCAGCGATCCGAGGATCCTGCTGGACGTCTGACCTGCGAGCCATCACGCCTCCGCTCGCGCCGATCCATCCGGCTGGCGCGGTTTCCTCTTGCTCTCGTTCCGGTTAGCCGCATTGAAGTATTCACCCTAGCGGTCTAGCCAATTCTTCCAGGTAAGCCACGCCCATGGTGCAAGCATCGCCGCGAGCGAGCAAACCAGGTCTACATCGCGTTGTGAGGCGCCACGTCTATCCACTCTGCGGAAAAGCGCGTTATGCCTGGCCAGCGGGGTCGGCGATTACCTAACCGCCACCTATTGGTGTCTTCACAGCCTGGAGAGATGGCGATGCGGACGTACCGCCCGGAGCCGGCCCCCGCACGCGAGGGTCCCGCACGCGGCACGTGCGGGACCCTCTCCGATCGGTCGTGCGCGCTCGTCACTGGCAGGACGAGGACGAGGAGGACGCCTCGCTCTCCGTCCCGAGGCTCGACTCACCGGAGGTGGACGACTCCACCGACGACTCGACGGACGACTCCTGGGACGACTCCAGTGACGACTCGGGCGAGGACGGTAGCGAGGACGACTCGCTCGGCAGCTGCGCCATCGCGTCGCTCGCCAGCTGCTCGATGCGCTTCTGGGCGCTGGCGGCCTCGTCCCTGATGCGCTGCATGGCGCTGCCGGCCTCTGCGTTGATGTCGGCCCGCGCCTGCTCCATCGTGCCGCTCAGGCCGCCCATGCTGCTCAGGCCGCTCAGGCTTGAGCCGCGCCACTCGCGCGAGAACGACGAGCTCGGGAACTGCTCGCGTACGGTGATCGAGAGGCTTGAGGGCCGGGCGGCCACGATCGGAGCGGCCATCGGGATCCCGGACATCGGGATCCCGGACATCGGAATGCCCGCCGGCAGGGCGGACGTGGAGATCGCCTGCGGCATCGCCGCCAGGGTGGCGGGCAGTTCCGGCACGGCGATCGTGGAGATGGCCGGCACCTCGGCGACCGTGCTCAGCGAGGGCTCCAGGACGGTGGTGTAGGCCAGCGAGCGCGCCGAGCCGCCCGGCACCCTTTCCTGCGGCGAGATCGTGGCGGCGGAGGCCGCGCCGCTCGCCAGAGCGACCCCTCCGGCCGTGAACGTCGCGGCGATGATCGCCGAGAGAGCGAGCTGTCCGGACTTGCGATGCATGGTCCCTCCTTGGGCCCGTATCGGGTCGCGCAGGTCGAGCCACCTGGGCTTTCCCTGACTCCCGAATTGCGCCGCGGGCGCCTCCCTCTCCCGGATCAAACCGGCATACCGCCAGAAATGGGATCGATTGCTGAAAGGGAGGATTCACCTGACGAGTTGCCGCCCAACGGCCTCAATTCGATGCTCAATGGAACGTCCCGAGGGAGTCCAGGGCACTTGATACAAGCGTTTCCGCAGGCCATGGAGGATCTGACCGATGGGAGAACCGCGGCGGATGTTACCGCCACGCGTCTTGGGACCTCCTTGTACGGAAGGGGACGCTGAGGTGAGGAGACGGATGGCCAGGCCCGCCCGGCCCGGGGTTCAGGCCTGGTAGGGCGGCATGACGCCCCAGCCCCAGCGCGGCACCGGCTCCTCGCCCGGCGGTGTGACGCCCGACTGTGAGAAGTGGACGGCCAGGCGGGTCCCCCACTCGACGTAACCCGCGAACGCCGCCCTGAACTCCGGGTCCGCGGGCAGCCCGACCTCGTCGGCCGCGTCCATGAGCAGGCTCACCCACCTTCGGCGCTGCTGCTCCGTGATGCCCTTGCCGAGGTGGTGGGAGACCATGTGCGAGTGGCCGCCGCGCTCCTCGCTGTAGCGGGCCGGGCCGCCGAAGACCTCGCCGAGCCACATCGCCACGTACGCGGGGTGACGGGCGTCCATGTGCGCGAAGAGCGGCCCGACCAGGTCGTCGTCCTTGACCCGCCCGTAGAACGCCTCGGTCAGCCGGTCCAGCGCCTGCGCGCCCCCGGCCCACTCGAACAGCGTGGGCTCGGTCTTCTCGATCACCTTCTCGTAGTGCCGCATCTCCTCGATGTCCGACACGTACGGTTTGATCTCGGCGAAGAACTCGCGGAAGTGCTCGCTGCCACGGAATCCTTCGAGGTGGTCACGGGCCGAGGTCCAGATGATCCGCAGGATGTAGCACGCGGGCTCGTCCACGCAACGGGACAGTTCGTAGTCGAGGCACTGCGGCGCCCGCCCGAGCGGCACGACGGCGCGCCGGTAGGCGGCCTCGAACTCCTCCCCGTCGGCGACCCGGTAACGGATGTATTCGACGATCACCAGCACCCACCCCTTTGTAATTATGTAATCAGAGCCAAGCTACCCGCCTCCAGGGAAACGATCAATGTAAACCGCGGGCGAAGGGCTCAGCGGATGTGGTCGAGGCCGGTCAGGCCGGCCGAGAGCGCCCAGAGACGGGCCGCCTCGTCGTCGTCCGCCGGGCCTTCCCCGGTGACGCGGCAGTCGGCGCAGTAGGCACCGCCGTGTCCGTCGAGCTCGCGGGCCGTGGCGGCCCAGACCGGTGTCGCCGCACCCTGCTCGGGCGTCCTGAACAGGCCGGGCGCCGCGTTGCCCTCGGCGTCGATCCAGCCGGCGGCGACCATCTCGCCGTCCGTCAGGTGCCGCTGGAGCGGAGTGCGGATCCAGCCGGGGTTGACGGAGAACGCGTGGACTCCGTACGGCCCGCCCAGCCGATCCAGGTGACGGGCGAACAGGATGTTCGCGAGCTTCGACTGGGCGTAGGCGGCCCACTTGTCGTAGCCGCGGGTGAACTGCGGGTCGTCCCACCGGATGCGCCAGTCCGCGCCGTACCCGGAGGAGACCGAGACGACCCGGGCCGCACCGGTGACCGTGAGGGCGGGCCACACCAGATGCGTCAGCGCGTAGTGGCCCAGGTGGTTGACGGCGAACTGCGCCTCCCAGCCGGGCCCCACCCGGGTCTCGGGGCAGGCCATGATCCCGGCGGCGGCCATCAGGATGTCGATGGTGGCCCTCCGGTGCAGGAACCGCTCGGCGAACGCCCGTACGGAATCCAGGTCGGCGAGGTCGAGCCGCTCGACCTCGGCCCTCTCGACGCCCGCCAGTGCCCGCCGCGCCGTCTCGGGCCGGCGGGCCGGGACGACGACGCGCGCCCCGGCGCCGGCGAGCGCGCGGGTGGCCGCGAGACCCACGCCGGAGTACCCGCCGGTGACGACCGCGGTCCTGCCGGTCAGGTCGACCCCGGCGAGAACCTCGCCGGCCGTACTGGCGGCGCCGAACGCGCTCCGTCCCGTGTCCCACCCGGGGTCCCGCCCTGTGTCAGCTGTCGTGCCAGGTGTCGTGTCGCTGGTCATGACGCGGACGCTAGATGTTAGACCGAGGTCTAGGTCAACCGGTTACGATCACCGCGTGACGGCTGAGGTCCTGCATATCGGCGAGGTGGCCAGGCGCACCGGCCTGAGCGTGCACACGCTGCGGCTGTACGAGCGTGAAGGGCTGCTCGCGGGCGAGGTGCTGCGCGACGAGGCCGGCCGGCGGGTCTACAGCGCCTGGGATGTCGAGTGGCTGGGCAACTGCGTGAAGTTCCGCGCCTCCGGCATGCCGCTGGCGGCGATCGGCCGGCTGGCCCGGCTCGTGCGCGAGGGCACCGGCAACGAAGCGGAACGACTCGAGGTGCTGCGCGAACACCGCCGCCACGTCGCCGAGCGGATCGCGCAGCTGCAGGACTGTCTCGACCTCGTCGACGGCAAAGTGGCCGCGTACGAACGGCACCTCGCCGCCGACGGCATCGGAGAGCCCTGGTAACAGCAACCGAAGCCGGCTCAGACGTTGAAGCGGAACTCCACGACGTCGCCGTCGCGCATGACGTAGTCCTTGCCCTCGATGCGTGCCTTGCCCGCGGCCCTGGCGGCGGTCATCGAGCCCGCCTCGACCAGGTCGGCGAACGAGATGACCTCGGCCTTGATGAACCCGCGCTGGAAGTCGGTGTGGATCACCCCGGCGGCCTCGGGCGCGGTGGCGCCGCGGCGGATCGTCCAGGCCCGCGCCTCCTTGGGCCCGGCCGTCAGGTAGGTCTGCAGGCCCAGCGTCTCGAACCCGACCCGGGCGAGCTGGGCGAGACCCGACTCCTCCTGGCCGACGGACTGCAGCAGCTCCAGCGCCTCGTCGTCGGGCAGCTCCACCAGCTCCGACTCGATCTTGGCGTCGAGGAACACGGCCTCGGCCGGGGCCACCAGCGCCGAGAGCTTGGCGCGCAGGTCGTCGTCGGTCAGCTCGTCCGCGTCGAGGTTGAAGACGTACAGGAACGGCTTGGCCGTGAGGAGGTGCAGCTCACGCAGGTCGGCGAGGTCGATGCCGGCGCCCTTGCCCCCGGCGTACAGGGTCGTGCCGGTGTCGAGGAGCTTCGCCGCGGCCTCGGCCGCCTCCAGCAGGACCTTGCGGTCCTTGTTGGTGCGTGCCTCCTTCTGCAGGCGGGGCACCGCCTTCTCGATCGTCTGCAGGTCGGCGAGGATCAGCTCGGTGTTGATGGTCTCGATGTCGCGCTGCGGCGACACCTCGCCGTCCACGTGGGTCACGTCGGGGTCGGAGAAGACCCGGATCACCTGGCAGATCGCGTCGGTCTCGCGGATGTTGGCGAGGAACTGGTTGCCCCGGCCCTGTCCCTCGGACGCGCCCTTGACCAGGCCCGCGATGTCCACGAACTCCACCTTGGCGGGCAGGATGCGGGCGGAGTTGTAGATCTCCCCCAGCGTGTCCAGACGCGCGTCCGGGACGCCCACGATGCCCACGTTCGGCTCGATCGTGGCGAACGGGTAGTTGGCCGCCAGGGCGTTCCCGCTCTTGGTCAGCGCGTTGAAAAGCGTGGACTTACCGACGTTGGGCAGGCCGACGATGCCGATGCTCAGGCTCACGTACCACGAGTTTAGGGGCCTCGGCGGGTGCGCCGGACATCGGCGGCCCCGGCCCCCCTCCTGGGCGCGCCTCCCCGTTTGGCATGCCAATGCCTGAAATCATCCAGACCGTGGATGTCGTGGCTCTCGTACTGGGACTCGCCGTCGGCCTGGTGACCGGTCTGGCGCTCGCCGGGATGCGAACCGCGGGCCGTACGGCCGAGGCCGCCGCCAGGGTGGCGGAGGCCGAGGCGAGGACGCGAGCGGCGGAGGACAAGGTCGCCTACGTCGAGAACCAGCTCACCGAGCGCTTCCAGGCCATCTCCGCGCACGCTCTCGACGTCGCCAACCTGCGCTTCCTCGAACTGGCCGAGAACCGGCTCAACACGACGAGAGCGGAGGCGGCCGGCGACCTCGACCAGCGCCGTCAGGCGGTCGAGAACCTCGTCGCGCCGCTCCGGGAGACGCTCGCCAAGGTGGAGAGCCAGCTCAGGGAGAGCGAGTCGGGCACCCGCGCCGCCAGGGCCGAGCTGAGCAAGCAGATGGAGTTCGTACGGGAGAGCTCCGAACGGCTGAAGGCCCAGACGGACGCGCTGGTGCGGGCGCTCCAGCGGCCGGAGGCCCGGGGGCGCTGGGGGGAGCTGCAGCTCCGGCGGGTGGCGGAGATCGCCGGAATGGCGCGGTTCTGCGACTTCGACGAGCAGGTGAGCGCCGTCACCCGTGACGGGCTGGTCCGTCCCGACATGGTCGTACGGCTCAGCGGCGGCAAGAACGTCGTCGTGGACGCGAAGGTGTCACTCGCGGCCTACCTGGAGGCGGCCGAGACCGCCGATCTCTCCTTCGCCTCGGCCCGGCTCGACGCGCACGCGCGGCACCTGCGCGAGCACGTGGACCGGTTGGCGGCCAAGTCGTACTGGCAGGCCTTCAGCCCGTCGCCCGAGTTCGTGGTCCTGTTCATCCCCGGCGAGGCGTTCCTCGCGCCGGCGCTGGAGCGCGATCCCGCGTTACTGGAGTACGCGATGCGGCGGCGCGTGCACATCGCCACCCCGACGACGCTCGTGACGATGCTGCGCACCGCGCAGTACGCCTGGCAGCAGGCGGCGGTCAGCGAGAACGCCAAGGCGGTGTTCGACCTGGGCAAGGAGCTGTACGACCGGCTCGGCGGCCTCGGGCGGCACGTGGACTCCCTGGGCAGGGCGCTCACCCGGGCGGTCACCGCGTACAACCAGACGGTCGGCAGCCTGGAGAGCCGCGTCCTGGTCAGCGCGCGGAGGATGAACGACCTCGGTCTCGTGGACTACTCGCTCGACGCCCCGGCGGCGGTGGAGGAGGTCCCCCGGCCGGTCGCCATCCCCGAACTCGAAGGTGAAGAGCGGGTAAGCTCCCCTCCCCCGCATCGTCAGAACAGGTAAATTGGCGCGAGACTTGTCGTGAGGGGGGCCCGATGACAGGCACCGGTCGAGCCGGGCTGCGGCTGACCGCTCGGGGGGCGATCGTCATGCTCTTCGTGATCACCGTGGTGGGTCTCCTGCCGAAGCTGCCCGGGCCCGCGTTCGTGGCCGGCTGCCTCGCGGCCGTCCTGCT
The DNA here is from genome assembly GCF_014161385.1 of Microbispora sp. H10670. NCBI lineage: Bacteria > Bacillati > Actinomycetota > Actinomycetes > Streptosporangiales > Streptosporangiaceae > Microbispora > Microbispora sp. H10670. The sequence continues at coordinate 178,636 of NZ_JABBWW010000013.1, forward strand.
CGTACGGCCCCGCGACCTGCTGCCGCTGGTGGTGACGCCCCCGCTGGTCTTCTTCCTCGCGGCCCTGCTGGTGGAGCTGCTGCGGTCGCTCGGGTCCGGCTCGATGCTCCCGACGTTCGGGCTCGGCATGTTCACCACGCTCTCGTCGGCCGCCCCGTGGCTGTTCGCCGGCTCGGCGCTGGCGCTGGGCGTCGCCTGGATGCGCGGCCTGCCCGGCAACCTCAGGGAACTGCGTACGGGCGCCGTGCCCGAACCCGCCGGCGCGAAGGTCGCGAAGGTCGGCGGCGCGAGGGTCGGTGCGGCCCGCGCCGCCACGCCCGGCCGCGCCCGCAGGGGCCGCGGCCAGGCCTTCGACCCCGAGCCCGAGGGCTACTTCGAACCCCGCGTGTACGGCAAGGCGGCCGACGAGTAGGCCGTTCGCACGGCCGGTCGTCCGTGTGGGACCTCAGGCAGGCGCGTCTACCCGGCGCGCAGGTCGCGGCGCAGTTCGTGGGGCAGGGCGAAACGCATGCTCTCCTGCACCGACTCGACCTCCTCGACGTCGGCGAAGCCGAGGCCGGCGAGCTTGGCGAGCACGCCCTGCACCAGTTCCTCCGGCACCGAGGCGCCGCTGGTGAGGCCGACCGTGCGGACGCCCTCCAGCCACTCCTCCCGTACGAAGGAGGCGTCGTCGACGAGGTAGGAGGCGGCGGCGCCGTAGTCCTTGGCGACCTCGACCAGCCGCTTGGAGTTGGACGAGTTGGCCGAGCCGACGACGATGACCAGGTCGGACTCCGCGGCGATCTGCTTCACGGCCGTCTGGCGGTTGGAGGTGGCATAGCAGATGTCGTCGCTCGGCGGGTCGATGAGGTTCGGGAAACGCGTACGCAGCCGGGCGACGGTCTCGGTGGTCTCGTCCACCGACAGGGTCGTCTGGGAGAGCCAGACCACCCTCTCCGGGTCACGGACGGACACCTCGCCGACGCCGTCGAGGCCGTCGACGAGCTGGATGTGCTCGGGGGCCTCACCGGCGGTGCCCTCGACCTCCTCGTGCCCCTCGTGCCCGATGAGCAGGATGTCGTAGTCCTTGGCCGCGAACCTCTTGGCCTCGTTGTGCACCTTCGTGACCAGCGGGCACGTGGCGTCGATGGTCTTCAGCCGGCGACCGGCGGCCTCCTCGTGGACGGCGGGGGCGACGCCGTGGGCGGAGAACACGACGATCGCGCCCTCGGGGACCTCCTCGGTCTCCTCCACGAAGACGGCGCCGCGCTCCTCCAGCGTCTTCACGACGTGGGTGTTGTGCACGATCTGCTTGCGTACGTAGACGGGCGCGCCGTACTGCTCCAGCGCCCGTTCCACCGCCTGCACCGCGCGGTCGACTCCCGCACAGTAGCCGCGGGGCTTGGCGACCAGGACACGGCGGTTCGCTGAGGTCTGCACGTCCATGTTCCTATGCTATGTGGAACGCGAGCCGCCTCTTGACCCTGGTCTTGCGAGACTGGGTGTACCTATACACATCTCCCCGGGAGCCGAAATGTCCTTCCTTAGGGCTATAACAAAACCTCTACGCGACGCAATGGAGAGCCGGGAGCGGCTGCGGGATCTGCCGGTCCTCATGCTCCAGACCGCTCTGAACGGCGTCGGTCAGGCGCTGCTCATCGGCGACAAGGTCAGGTCGCGGATCGTGCGCCTCGTCGTCGGCGAGGAGGAGCGTTCCGAGAAGACCGAGGCCCCGGACACCGCCACCCGCGACGAAGAGACCTCGGCGGAACCGGTCGCGCGCAGGGAGCCCGTCATCTTCGCGCCCCGCCCGAGCAAGGCGGAGCGGGACGGCGAGAAGACGGCCGCGAGCGCCCCGGCTCCCGCTGCCGCTCCCACTCCAACTGCCGCTCCTGCGCCCGCTCCGGCCGAGACGGAAGCGGTGCCGGCCCCCGAGGCGAAGGTCCAGGAGTCCCTCGGCACACCCAAGCCCGAGACGGCACCCGAGGCCGTGACACCGGAGACCCCGGCCGCCGAGGCCCCGCCCACCGAGGCCACCGCCGAGACCGCGCAGGTCACGGAGGCCCCACAGCCTGCGGAGGCCACGGAGGCCGAGCCCGCCGCTGAGCCCGCCGCTGAGCCCGCCGACACCGCTGCCGAGGCCGCGCCGGTGGCTCCTGCGAAGAAGCCGCGCGCCCGCCGCAAGCCCGCCGCGGCGGCCACCACCGAGGCCCCCACCACCGAGACCGCGGCGGAGACGGCGACGGCGGAGGCACCGGGCGGAGAGACGGCCGAAGCCGCCGCGCCCAAGCCCGCCAGAACCCGCAGGAAGACCACCGCGAAGACCCCGCAGAGCGCCGCCGAGGAGGCAGCCGCGACCCCGGAGGCCACGCCCGCCACCCAGCCGGCCGCTCAGCCCGCCGCCGCCGAGACCGGCACCGAACCCGCCGCCGCGGAGACTGCCGTGAGCGAGCAGGCCGTGAGCGAGCAGGCCGTGAGTGAGGGCGGGGGTGAGCAGGCGGAGCCACTGCCGGGTTACGCCAACCTCACCATCGCGTCGCTGCGGTCGAGGCTGCGCGGCAAGTCGGCCGAGCAGGTGCACGCGCTCCTCGACTACGAGAAGGCGCACACGAACCGTCCCGAGGTGGTCCGTATGTTCCAGAACCGGCTGTCGAAGCTCCAGTCCGAGTCCTGACACCGGCCGCGTCCGGAGCACCGGCGAGGTCCGGCCCCGGCCGGGCCGCCGGGACGCGGGACTGTCGGGCCGCGGGACTGTCGGGACGCGGGATTGTCGGGCGCTGCGGCTAGCCTGCAGGTGCTGCACGGCGAGCGTACGGTGAGCGATGACCGTGGGCGAAGACCGTAAGCGATGACCGTGGGCGAAGACCGTAAGCGATGACCGTGGGCGATGGTCACCGAGCCCGGGCGAGGAGGACTGGTTGAGCGCGAAGACGTCTCCGGAGGCGCCCCTGCCGATCAGGTCGGTGCTGCAGATGGTCGCCCAGTGGATCGGCAAGCTGGGCACCGTCTGGGTCGAAGGGCAGATCACCGAGCTGACGGCGCGTGGCGGCACCGTCTTCCTGACCCTGCGCGACCCGGTGGCGAACGTCTCGGCGCGGGTCACCTGCGCCCGAGGCGTCTACGAGGCCAGCGTGCCGCGCCCGGTGGACGGCGCACGTGTGGTGGTGCACGTCAAACCGGACTTCTGGGTCAACAGAGGATCGTTCGCCTTCACCGCCCTGGAGATCCGCCCGGTGGGGATCGGCGAGCTGCTGGCCCGGCTGGAACGGCTGCGGCAGGTGCTGGCGGGCGAGGGCCTGTTCAACGTGGACCGGAAGAGACGGCTGCCGTTCCTGCCGGGGACGGTCGGGCTCGTCTGCGGGCGCGACTCCGCCGCCGAGCGTGACGTGCTGGAGAACGCCCGCCGCCGCTGGCCCGCCGTCCGGTTCCGGGTGGAGCAGGTCGCCGTGCAGGGGCCGTACGCGGTGGGCGAGGTGACCGAGGCGCTGCGCAGGCTGGACGCCGACCCCGAGGTCGACGTGATCGTCATCGCCAGGGGCGGCGGCTCGCTGGAGGACCTGCTGCCCTTCTCGGACGAGTCGCTGGTGCGGGCCGTGGCGGCCTGCCGTACGCCCGTGGTGAGCGCGATCGGCCACGAGCAGGACAGCCCGTTGCTGGATCTCGTGGCCGACGTGCGCGCCTCGACCCCGACGGACGCGGCCAAGAAGGTCGTGCCCGACGTGGGCGAGCAGCTCACCCTGGTCCACCAGCTGAGGGACCGGGGCCGCCGGGTGCTGCGCGGCTGGGTCGAGCGGGAGCTGTCCTGGCTGGAGTCCGTACGCTCGCGGCCGTCGCTCGCCGATCCGGTTCGGGAGCTCGACCGGCGGGCCGAGCAGGTCGACGCGCTGCGCGAACGGTCCCGGCGGTGTCTCTCCGCGTCCCTGGACCGCTCGGCCGACTCGCTCGAACACCTCAGGGCCCGGCTCGTGACGCTCTCCCCCGCCGCGACCCTGGAACGCGGCTACGCCATCGCGCAGCGCCCGTCGGGTGAGGTCGTCCGCCTGGCGGCCGACGTCAAGCCGGGAGACGAGCTCACCGTCCGCTTCTCCGACGACCGCGTCACGGTGACCGCCGACCCCGACGCCCCGCCCGCCTGACGGCCCGCCCCTGACCGTCCTTCCGGTGTCAGAGGGCGAGCCGCACGCCGTACGCGTCGAGCCAGGCGTTCACCTGGAGCAGCCCTTCGAGGGCCGTACGGGAGCCCTGGAGGCTGACGGCGCCCACCGGCTGGTCGAGGATGCTCCGCACCTTGCCGGTGTCGAGCAGGCAGCCGATGGCCGGCTCTCCGCTCAGCAGGTCGGCCACGGCGGCGCGCAGCGCGTGCTCGTACGCCGGGTCCTGCGTGGAGGGGTAGGGCACCTTGCGCCGTTCGACCACCGAGCGGGGCAGCACGTCGGCCGTCGCGGCGCGCAGCAGGCTCTTCTCGTGGCCGTCGAAGGTCTTCATGGCCCAGGGGGCGTTGAAGACGTACTCGACCAGGCGGTGGTCGCAGAACGGCACGCGGACCTCCAGCCCCACGGCCATGCTCATGCGGTCCTTGCGGTCCAGCAGGATCTGCACGAAGCGGGTCAGGTGCAGGTAGCTGATCTCCCGCATCCGCCTCTGCAGCCCGGTCTCCCCCGGCACCCGCGGCACCTCGGCCAGCGCCCGCTGGTAGCTGTCGGCGCGGTAGGCCGGGACGTCGAGCTTGCTCAGCAGTTCCTCGTTCAGGAACTCGCCCCTGGTGGTCAGGCCGGTCTGGTTCTGTGTGGCGAGCCACGGGAAGGTGTGCGCGCCGACCGCCGCGGGGTCGTGGAACCACCGGTATCCGCCGAAGACCTCGTCGGCGGACTCCCCTGACAGCGCGACCGTCGAGCGCTCCCTGATCGCCTTGAAGAGCAGGTAGAGCGAGGTGTCCATGTCGCCGATGCCGAGCGGGACGTCCCTGGCGCGCAGCACGGCCGCGCGCACGGCCGGGTCCATGAGGTCGGCCGAGTCCAGCACGATGTCCGTGTGGTCGGCGCCCACGTGCCGCACCACGTCGTGCACGTACGGCGTGTCGGGGGTGTCGCGCATGTCGTCGGGCTGGAAGTTCTCGGTGTAGCCGCTGAAGTCGACCGAGAACGACCGCACCGTGCCCCGGCCGCGCAGCGCGCGGGCCGCGAGGGCGGTGACCGCGCTGGAGTCGAGGCCGCCGGACAGCAGCGTGCACAGCGGCACGTCGGAGATGAGCTGCCGCGCGACGATGTCGTCGAGCAGTTCGCGGACGGTCCGGATGGTCGTCGGCAGGTCGTCGGTGTGCTCGCGGGCCTCAAGCTCCCAGTAACGGCGCTTGCTCAGCCCCTCGCGGCGCACCTTGACCACCTGGCCGGGCCGCACCTCGTGCATGCCGCGGAAGACCGCGCACTCCGGGGTCTTCACGAAGGCGAGGATCTCCCGCAGTCCGTCGGCGTCGACGACCCGCTCGGCGAGCGGGTTGGCCAGGATCGCCTTCGGCTCCGAGCCGAACAGCACCCCGTCGGGCGTCGGGTAGTAGTACAGCGGCTTGATGCCCATGCGGTCGCGCACGAGCAGCAGTTCCTCGCGCCGGGTGTCCCAGATCGCGAAGGCGTACATGCCGTTGAGCCGGGAGACGAAGTCGTCGCCCCATTCGAGGTACGCCCGCAGGACGACCTCGGTGTCGCTCCTGGTCCGGAAGGTGTGGCCGAGCCGTAGGAGCTCGTCGCGCAGCTCCTGGAAGTTGTAGACCTCGCCGCTGTAGGTGAGGGCGGCCAGGACCTCGCCGCCGGCTTCGGCGGTCATCGGCTGGCGGCCGCCCTCGATGTCGATGATGGCGAGCCGCCGGTGGCCGAACGCGACGTGCGGGGCGAGCCAGGCCCCCTCGGCGTCCGGCCCCCGGCACGCCATCGTGTCCGTCATCGCCTGGACGGTCTGCCGCTCCTCCCGGAGATCGCGTCCGTAGTCCACCCAGCCACTGATTCCGCACATGGAGATGACCCCCGGTTCATCACTCCCGCAGATGGTTAGTACACCTAAGCAACGGCTCAATCAGGACTTTTATGCCCAAATCGGGCATCGCTATGAGGCCGCGAAGTGTCGGTCCCGGCCTCTAAGGTGGAGGGCGTGAGCGAGGACAGGCAGACTCCCCCGCAGGACGGACCGGCTTCCGCGCAGGACGGGCAGACCCCGTCGTACGAGCAGGCCCGCGAGCAACTGACCGACGTGGTGCGGCGGCTGGAGAACGGCGGGCTCACGCTGGAGCAGTCGATCGAGCTGTGGGAGCGCGGCGAGAGGCTGGCCGCCGTCTGCGAGGAGTGGCTCCAGGGCGCGCGCGCCAAGCTGGCCGCCGCGATGGCCCAGCGTCAGGAGCCCCAGCCGAACGGACCGGAGGACGCCCCCTTCTGACACCGGGCGGGGGCCGCGGCCACCGGCCGAGATCCACGGTCAGCCGGACGCGGGCGTCGGCGAGGGCTGCGGGGTGAGCGTGCGGACGAGGGCGCTCAGTTCCTCCCACCCGGCCGTCCCCGTGACGACCACCGCGTGATCGGGGAGAACGCGGACCAGCGACCGCTGGTTCTTGTCCGGCCGCACCCGCTCCTCCCAGGTCACACCGTCGATCTGGCGGCTCCCGCCGGGCTTGTCGGTGTTGGTCATGCGGTTGACGAACCCCGCGACCGGGCGTTCGTCGCTCTGGGCGACCATGGCGTGCTCCCGCTCACCGGTCGCGAATCCCAGCCGCCATGTCACGACGCCGCCGTCCTGGGTCAGCCGGGAGCTGTTGGGCACCCAGTTCGCCGGGACCTGCCTCGGCGCCACAACCTCGTACGGCGCCGCGCGGACCGCGTTGGCCTGGTCGATGCCGTACTGCACCCGCGGGATGTGCTCGGTGCGGCTCTGCGGCGTGACGAGCAGGAACAACCCGACGCCGGCGAGGCAGACGAGGAGCGCGAACGCGTAACCGAAGAAGCCCTGGGTGAATCGTCCCACGTCACGCCAGATTAGCCACCGGGGTGGCCGCCGGCCGTACCGGCGGTCAGGGTTGCCGGATATTGCCAATGATGCGAAGAGCGTCCTCGGCCATCCTCCGGGCCTCCGCGGGATCGTCGGACAACGTCACCTCCTGCACGACCGCCGCGAGGGCGCCGGTGACGACCAGGACCAGCGCGTCCTCGTGCTCGAACAGGGCGGCGGTGCGCCGGGCCCACTGCCGGAGCCGTTCCCGCATGACGACCTCGAATCCGGGCGGCGCGTCGCCCCGCAGGAAGAGCGCGGCGAGGTCGCGCTCGGCGAGGCAGCCCTCCAGGTAGGCGCGGGCGGCGGCGAGGAACTGGGGCATCGGGCCGGTCTCCCCCGCCGACCTCGCCTCCTGCACGGCCTGCCGGGTGCGCTGGGCCTGGCGCTTCTGGAACTCCTCGAACAGCGTGAGATAGAGGTCGGCCTTGCCGGAGAAGTGGTGGTAGAGGCTGCCGACGCTGGCGCCGGCCCGGGCGACGACATCGGTCACGCCGGCCTCCGCGAAGCCGCTGGTGACGAAGGTCTCCTTGGCGGCGTCCAGGAGCGCGACCCTCGTGGCCGCCCCGCGGTCCGACGTCCGCGTCGCGAGTGGCCGCTCGGCCGGCCGTACGGGGGGTTGCCCAATGTCGCCGCTCATGCGGCGACGATATCCCCGACCCGTCCTCTCCCGTGGCGCGCGCCCGCGAATCCCGTGGCACGCGCCCGCGAACACCTCCGACCTGGCCCGACAGGTTCAGACCAATCGGACAGAAGCCCCCTTCACACATTACGATCGCCCATAGCGGAGCTTGCGACGTTAGGGGATCAATGGCTGATCACGTACCGGCGGCACTGGCTGCGGGAGAACGCGCACCCGACCGCAACCTGGCTCTTGAGCTGGTCAGGGTGACGGAGGCGGCGGCGATGGCCGCGGCCCGCTGGGTGGGGCGCGGGGACAAGAACGGCGCGGACGGCGCCGCCGTCAACGCCATGCGCCAGCTGATCAACACGGTCTCGATGAAGGGCTCCGTGGTGATCGGCGAGGGCGAGAAGGACAACGCCCCGATGCTGTACAACGGCGAGCGGGTCGGCGACGGGACCGGGCCCGAGTGCGACGTGGCCGTGGACCCGATCGACGGCACCCGGCTGTGCGCGCTCGGCATGAACAACGCGATCTCCGTGATCGCGTTGAGCGAGCGCGGCTCGATGTACGACCCCTCAGCGGTGTTCTACATGGAGAAGCTCGTCACCGGCCCGCAGGCGGCCGGGCAGGTGAACATCGACGCTCCGGTGGCCGACAACATCCGGGCCGTGGCGCGGGCCAAGGGCGCCAAGCCGTCCGACGTGACCGTGGTGATCCTGGACCGGCCCCGGCACGAGCGCATCGTCAAGGAGATCCGCGAGACCGGGGCCCGGATCCGCTTCATCACCGACGGCGACGTGGCCGGCGCGATCATGGCCGCCCGCACCGGCACGGGCGTCGACCTCATGCTCGGCATCGGCGGCACCCCGGAGGGCATCGTCGCCGCCTGCGCGCTCAAGTGCATGGGCGGGGTGATCCAGGGCAAGCTGTGGCCGCGCGACGACGACGAGCGCCGCCGGGCCCTCGACGCCGGGCTCGACCCGGACCAGGTGCTCACCACCGACGACCTCGTCCGCTCCGACGACGTGTTCTTCGCCGCCACGGGCATCACCGACGGCGAGCTGATGCACGGCGTGCGGTTCCAGGGCGGCGCTGCGGTGACGCACTCCCTCGTGATGCGGGGCCGCTCGGGGACGATCCGCAAGATCGAGAGCGAGCACCAGCTCTGGAAGCTCGGCGCCTACAGCGCGATCAACTTCGACACGGCCGTCTAGCGGGCCCGGCGGGGCTCACCGGCCGAACAGGCGGCGGCGGGGGCGCTTCGGCGAGCGGGCGACGACCTTGCCGCCGAAGACGAACCCGGCCAGCTCGATCACGGGCGCGTCCGGGGCGTGATCGGTCGCGCCCGCCGGGAGCCGCACCTCGTTCCGGAAGGACCGCACGCGGGCGGTGGGCGCGGTCACGATCCGCACGCCCTCGGGGACGAGCAGCGTGACCGTGCCGGCCATGACGGCGAGCTGGACCACCACGTGCCGCGACTGGAGGAGCGCCTCGCACAGGTCCATCGAGACCGTGCCGCCCAGCGACGTCACCGGGATCTGCGAGGGCACCACCCACCGGCCGCCGCGCGTCTCCGTACGGAAGAAGGCGGTGACGGGACGGTTGTCCATACGGAACGGCTGGCTCTCCGGCGGCAGCAGGTCGACGGTCAGCTCGGCCAGCTCGCCGAGGGTGCGGGCGGCCCAGACGCGCTCCACCCGTTCCTCGTGTTCCAGCGGGGTCAGGCGCCCGTCGATGACGGCGTCCGTCAGCACCGTGACGACCCGCTCCCGGTCGGCGTCCGACGCGCGCATCAGCCCGGGATCGGGCGTCGCGGGGCTGCCCGGGGTGCCGGGAGCGCGCGACGCGAGGAAGGTGGAGATCCACTTCGCGGCTGAGGACTCGCTGCTCACATCTTCGAGGGTATGCGGTCCGCGGCACGCCTCACAGTCTCCGCGGCCACGCGGCTCCGGCCGCGCCGCGTACCGGACCATTGACCGGGCCCGGCGCTGCTCCTACGCTGGCGAAAACCTGAACTCTCCTCATGTTCCTGGAGGCCTGGGATGTTGGTGGAGGCCGCGATGTCCGTGAGCGTCGCGATGCCCGTGGAGCACGGTGCGCAGCACGTTCGGGAACACAGTGCCCACGCCTCGTGACCGGCGGGCCCGGCTCGCCGCCTTCGCGGTGTTCGCCGTCCAGGGCCTCACCTTCGCCACCCTGCTCACCCAGGTGGCGACGCTGCAGCGCAAGCACGGTCTCACCGACGGCGAGCTGTCCATCCTGCTCCTGGTCGTGCCGGTGATCGCGGGCGCCGGGAGCGTGCTCGCGGGCACCGCCGCCTCCCGGTACGGCAGCCGCCTGGTGCTGCGCCTGGCGCAGCCGCTCGCCTGCGCGGCCGTGGTGCTCGCCGGGCTCGCGCCGAACGTCCCCATGCTCGTCGTGGCGAACGTCCTGTTCGGCCTGGGGCTCGGCGGGGTGGACGCGGGCATGAACATGCAGGGTGTGGCGGTCGAGCGGGAGTACGGCCGGCCGGTGCTCACGGGCTTCCACGCGCTGTGGAGCGCGGCGGCGGTCGCCGGCGCGTTGTGGGCGTCGGCGGCGGCCGGGATCGGCCTCGGGCTGCCCGCCACCTTCGTGATCGCCCTCGTCCCGGCCGTCGCCGTCGCGCTGGTCGCCTCGGCCTGGCTCTATCTCCCTGGTGAGGAGCACCGCCACCGGACCGGAAGCCCGGCGGAGACGCCGGGGCAGGCGACCGTCAAGGCGGGGGTGGCGTGGCGTCCCATCATCCCTCTCTGCATCGCGATGGCGTTCCTCTACGTCGGCGACTCGTCGATCTCCAACTTCGGCTCCGTCTTCATGGACAGGGTCGTGCACGCCGCGACGCCCGTGATCCCACTGGCTCTCGGGGCGTACCAGCTCACGACGTTCCTCGTCCGCGTCGGGGGCGATCTCGCGGTGCGGAGGTTCGGCCCCGCGGCGATCGTGCGCGCGGGCGGCGCCGTGGCCACGCTGGGCTTCGTCGCGATCGTGGCGGCTCCGTCGGCGCCCGCGGCCATCGCGGGATTCGCCCTCACCGGGATCGGCCTGTCGGTGGTGGCCCCGCAGTCGTTCAGCGCGGCCGGCCGCCTCGACCCGGCGGGCACGGGCGTGGCCATCGCCCGGGTCAACATGTTCAACTACGTGGGGTTCATCGTCGGCGCCGCCCTGGTGGGCGGCATCGCCGACGCCTCCGGCTACCAGGTCGCCTTCGCCGCGCCGCTCGTGCTGGCCGCCGCGATCATCCTGCTCGCCCGGGGCTTCCAGCCGCGTACGGCCGGGAGCGCCGCCACCACGGCCCCTATCGCGTCCTGACCTCCTCGGCCATCGCGCGTACGGCCTCCCTGACGCGGTGGACGGGCAGGCGGGCGAACCCGATCACGAGCCCAACGGGCCGCCCTTCCGCGGTCCCGAGGGCCGGGGTCGCGACCTCGGCTGACAGGCCGGCCGCCCGGGCCGCCGCAGCCAGGGCGGACGCGTCCGTCCCGGCGTCCGGTACCGCGTCCGGTACCGCGTCCGGTACCGCGTCCGGCACCCCGTCCGGCACCCCGTCCGGCACCCCGTCCGGCACCGCGTAGAGGTGCAGCCCGGCCGAGATGCCGCGTACGGCGAGCCGGGGCAGGTGCTCGGCGAGCGCGCCGACGAGCGCGTCCCTGCGCCGCCGGTACTCCCGGCGCATCCGGCGCAGGTGCCGGTCGTACGCACCGCTCGCGATCAGGTGGGCGAGCGCGTACTGCTCGATGACCGGGGAACCGAGGTCGAACTCCTCACGCGCGAGCCGTACGGCGCGGGCGAGGCCCGGCGGCGCGGCGATCCAGCCGAGCCGCAGCCCCGGGGCGAGGGCCTTGCTCACGCTGCCCGCGAGCACGACCCGGCCGGGCGCGAGGCCCTGCAGGCACCCGACGGGATCGCGGTCGAAGCGGAACTCGGCGTCGTAGTCGTCCTCCAGCACCAGGGCGCCGGTGCGGGCGGCCCAGCCGGCCAGGGCGGCGCGGCGGCGCGGGGACAGCACGACGCCGGTGGGGTACTGGTGCGCGGGGGTCACCAGCACGGCGTCGGCCCCGGCCGGGAGGTCCTCGACGACGATCCCCTCCCCGTCGACGGGCACCGGGACGAGCCGCGCCCCGGTCCGGCGGAGCAGCGGAAGCTGCCGCGCGCTCGTCGGGTCCTCGACGGCCAGGACGACGCCGCGGCCACGCTCGCGCGCCAGGGCGTGCAGGACGAGGCTGAGCCCCTGGGCCATCCCGGTGAGGATCACGACGTCCTCCGGCGTCACGTCGGCCGCCCGCACCCGGCCCAGGTACGCGGCGAGCTCACGGCGCAGGGCGGGCACGCCGCCGGGATCACTGTAGTCGAGCGCGTCGTTCGGCAGCGTGGCGAGGACGTGGCGGACGGCCGCGAGCCAGGCCTGCCGGGGGAAGGCGCCGAGGTCCGGCGACGTGGGCCGGTGCCCGTAGTGGGGGCTGCCCTCCCCCTCCCGCCCGGCCGGCTCCTCGGCCGCGTGCCGCCCGGCCCCCGCCGCGACGCGGGTCCCGGCGCCGGTGCGGCTTTCGAGCACCCCCTCGGCCACGAGCTGCTCGTACGCCTCCACGACGACGCCGCGCGACAGGCCGAGGTCGCGGGCGAGGTCACGGGTGGCCGGCAGGCGGGCGCCCGGGCCGAGCCGCCCGGAGCGCACCGCGTCCCGCACCTCGCGGGCGATCTGCGCGGCGAGCCCGCCCGCGCTCCGGTCGACCACCAGGTGAAGATCGCCCATTGGACCACCATAACGCCGTCCGATTGGACCGGTGGCGGAGACCAACCGCTTCCTAGGATCGGCAGACGTGAACACCTACACGACTGGGGCCGCCGGGGCGATGTTCCTCGTGGGGACGCTGGCCGCGGTCTCCGGCGCGATCGAGGACTATCCGGTCTACGGCGGCCAGGCGATCCGCTACGCCCTCGCCGCCGTGGTGCTGCTCGCCGCCGCCCGAGCACGCGGCCTCGGACCCGTACGGCTCCGGCCGCGTCAGTGGGGGCTGCTCGCCGCGTTGTCGCTGACCGGGCTGGTGCTGTTCAACGTGTGCGTCGTCGAGGCGGCCCGGGCGTCCGGCCCCGCGCTGCCCGGCATCGTCCTCGGCACCGTGCCGCTGGCGCTGGCCCTCGTGGGCCCGATGTCCACCGGCGGGCGGCCGTCGCCGCGCGTCGTCGTGGCGGGTCTGGTGGTGGTCGCCGGCGCCTCCGTGGCGACGGGCGCGGGCAGCGGGAACCTGCCCGGCCTGCTGTGGTCGCTCGGGGCGCTCGCCTGCGAGCTGTGCTTCTCGCTGCTGGCCCTGCCGCTGCTGCCGCTGATCGGGCCCGTCCGGCTGTCGGCCTGGTCGGCCCTGCTCGCGGTGCCGCTCCTGCTGGCCGCCGGGCTGGCCCTGGACGGCCGGAACGTGCTGCGGACGCCCACCCCCGCCGAGGCGGCGGCCCTCGCCTACCTCGCCCTCGTCGTCACGTGCGTGGCGTTCTTCCTGTGGTACCGCTCGCTGCCCCGCCTGGGGCCCGGCCGGGCCGGGCTGTTCGCCGGGATGGTCCCCATCGGGGCGATCTCCACGGCCGCCCTACTCGGGACCGCCGTCCCCACCCCGGCCGACCTCGCCGGAACGGCCCTCGTGGTCAGCGGGATCGCTCTCGGGCTCCGTTCACCCCGGCCCCGGCGTCCGGCGCCGGAGGCCGCGAACCGTCCCGCGAGCCGTCGCGGGAACGGTCATGCGCCGCGCCGGACGGAAGCAACCAGGTCATCTCGCCCTGTTTGACCTGCCGCAACACGAGCGTGAGCAGCGACAGCGCCAGGGCCACGAGGATGCCGATCGCGAATATGATCATTACGATGACCTCGCCGTTCATGGCCCCTCCTCTCGTCCCGTCTCAATTATCCCGCTTTATGTGCATATCGTCTGGTTGAATTCATTCAAACCCTACTCATGCCCCGGGCATGATGACCATTGTTCATTCGCCGTACGCTGTGCAGGGACATGGACGGCCCGCGCGCGGCGGGCGCGCCCGACGAGGCAGACCACGAGGACCGAGGACGATGCCGGAGTTCGACTACACCGACCTGCTCCCGCTGGGACCCGACGAGACGGAGTACCGCCTGATCACCCGCGAGGGGGTGCGGGTCACCGAGGCGGCCGGGCGCAGGTTCCTGGAGGTCGAGCCGGAGGCCCTGCGGCTGCTCACCGAGACCGCGATCCACGACATCTCGCACTACCTGCGCGCGTCCCACCTGGCCCAGCTCCGCAAGATCGTCGACGACCCGGAGTCCAGCGGCAACGACCGCTTCGTCGCCCTCGACCTGCTCAAGAACGCGAGCATCTCGGCCGGCGGCGTGCTGCCGATGTGCCAGGACACCGGCACCGCGATCGTCATGGGCAAGCGCGGCCGCCACGTGCTGACCGACGGCCGCGACGCCGAGCACCTCAGCCGCGGCGTATACGACGCCTACACCCGGCTCAACCTGCGCTACTCGCAGATGGCCCCGCTGACGATGTGGGACGAGAAGAACACCGGCTCCAACCTGCCGGCCCAGATCGAGCTCTACGCCGAGGACCCGAACGGCCACCCGGACGAGTACAAGTTCCTGTTCATGGCCAAGGGCGGCGGCTCGGCCAACAAGTCGTTCCTCTACCAGGAGACGAAGGCGGTGCTCAACGAGAAGCGGATGCTCGCCTTCCTGGAGGAGAAGATCCGCTCGCTCGGCACCGCCGCCTGCCCGCCGTACCATCTGGCGATCGTCGTGGGCGGCACCAGCGCCGAGTACGCGCTGAAGACGGCGAAGTACGCCTCGGCCCGCTATCTGGACTCCATCCCCACCGAGGGCTCGGCGAGCGGCCACGGCTTCCGCGACCTGGAGATGGAGAAGAAGGTCTTCGAGCTGACCCAGAAGCTGGGCATCGGCGCGCAGTTCGGCGGCAAGTACTTCTGCCACGACGTGCGGGTGATCCGGCTGCCCCGGCACGGCGCGTCCTGCCCGGTCGCGATCGCGGTGAGCTGCAGCGCGGACCGGCAGGCACTGGCGAAGATCACACCGGAGGGCGTGTTCCTCGAACAGCTGGAGACCGACCCCGCCCGGTTCCTCCCTGACACCACCGACGAGCACCTCGGCGGCGACGTCGTGAGCGTCGACCTGAACCGCCCGATGCCGGAGATCCTCGCCGAGCTGAGCAGATATCCGGTGAAGACGCGGCTGTCGCTCACCGGGCCGCTCGTGGTCGCCCGCGACATCGCGCACGCGAAGATCGCCGAGCGGCTCGACGCCGGCGAGGACATGCCGCAGTACATGAAGGACCACGCCGTCTACTACGCCGGCCCGGCCAAGACCCCTGAGGGCTACGCGTCCGGCTCCTTCGGCCCCACGACGGCGGGCCGGATGGACTCGTACGTCGAGCGCTTCCAGGCGGCGGGCGGCTCGATGGTGATGCTGGCCAAGGGCAACCGGTCGAAGCAGGTCACCGAGGCGTGCCAGAAGTACGGCGGTTTCTACCTCGGCTCCATCGGCGGCCCGGCGGCCCGGCTGGCCCAGGACTGCATCAAGAAGGTCGAAGTCCTGGAATATCCGGAACTGGGGATGGAGGCGGTCTGGAAGATCGAGGTCGTCGACTTCCCCGCTTTCATCGTCGTCGACGACAAGGGCGACGACTTCTTCACCGACACCACCGGGCCCGTCCTTACCATCGGCCGCCGCTGACCCTGCGGGGATGTTGTCAGGATCTTTGACAGAAGATCTCAACAATTTCCCGGCATGGTCTCTACAGGTCGCATGGCACAAATCGGTAAGCTGCCACCCATGCGTGCGCCCTCCGGATACCTGCTAGCCGCGCGCTATCGGCTTATCGAGCCGGTCGGGCGCGGCGGGATGGGCACTGTGTGGCGGGCGCGTGACGAACTGCTCGACCGCGAGGTGGCGGTCAAGGAGGTGCGGCTTCCCCTGGTCCTCGACGAGGAACTGCGGGCGGAGCTGTGCGCCCGCACCGAACGCGAGGGCCGGGCGACCGCCATGGTCGCCCACCCCTCGGTCATCACGGTCTTCGACGTCATCACCGAGGACGACCGGCCGTGGATCGTGATGGAACTGCTCCGGGCGCGGTCGCTGGAGGAGCTCATCCGCCAGGAGGGCCCGCTGCCGCCGCGCCGGGTCGCCGACATCGGGCGGCAGGTCCTCGGCGCGCTGCGGGCCGTGCACGCCAAGGGCATCCTGCACCGCGACGTGAAGCCCAGCAACGTGCTGGTCACCGACGACGACCGGGCGGTGCTGACCGACTTCGGGCTGGCCGCCCTGGAGGGCGACGCCTCCATCACCCAGGCGGGGATCGTGCTCGGCTCCGCCGGATACATCTCCCCCGAACGCGTCCTCGGCGACCGGGCGAGCCCGGCCGCCGACCTGTGGTCGCTCGGCGCGACCCTCTACACCGCCGTCGAGGGGCGCGGCCTGCACGGCCGCCGTACGGCGGCGGCGGCGCTCGCGGCGCTGACCAGCGGGGCGCCCATCCCGATGGAGAAGGCGGGCCCGCTCGCCCCGGTCCTGCGGGGCCTGCTGCAGATCGACCCGGCGGCCAGGATCGACGGCGTGCGCGCGGCGCACGTCCTGTCCAGGGTCGCGGCCGGAGGCGTGGTCGACGATCCGCTCGCCTCTCCCTTCCGCGGCGGACGTCCTTCACCGCCGCCCACCGCGCCCGCTCCCCCCAGCAGCCGCAAGCCGCCGCACCGCAACCCGCCCCGGGGTCAGCACCGTGGCCAGCACCGGGCCGAGTCGCGACCGGCCCCCAAGGTGGCCCCGCGCGACCGCGACTCCGGGCCGCACCGGCAGTCGGGGCCGTACGGCCAGCCGTACCAGGCGGGCGGGCCGTACGATCCGTCCGGCTCCTACGGGATGTACGGGCCGAGCGGGCCGCTCGGGCCGTCCTTCCCGTCCGGCGGCCAGTACGGGCAGACCGATCCCTATGGACAGACCGGGCCCTATGGACAGACCGGGCCCTATGGGCACAGCGGCCAGTTCCGGCACAGTGGGCCGCACACCCTGTACGGGCAGTCCGGGCGGCACCTCGCCTATCCGCGCGATCTGGGAGGCGACGTCGCCGCCGTGCCGTCCCAGCGGCGGCGGCCGAGCGAGGGGCTGCACCGCAAGCCGCCGGAGCCCGCTTTCCAGCAGGTCGTGCGCATCCCCATGATGCGGCACGTGGCGAAGATGATCAAGATTCTGCTACCGCGCCGGTACTGGCCGAGGATTTTTATCAAGTAACAGGAAAGCGCGTTTCAAGGCTTAATCGCTATCTTTCTTCTCATGCCGGAACAGCATGGGCGGATGCTCGCTGATCGCTACGAGCTGCGCGTCCGCATCGGTCGGGGAACCATGGGCACGGTCTGGCGAGCGTACGACCGTTCGCTGGACCGGGAAATCGCGGTCAAGGAGATCCGCCAGGACCCGGCACTCAGCCCCCGGCAACGCCAGGAGCTGCGCGAACGCATGCTGCGTGAGGGCCGTATGGCGGCCCGCGTCAGTCATCCCTCCGTCGCCACGATCCACGACGTCATCCTCGCCGACGGCATCCCGTGGATCGTCATGGAGCTGGTCGAGGGCCGGTCGCTGGAGCAGGTGGTCGACGAGGAGGGGCCGCTGCCGCCACGCCTGGTGGCGGAGATCGGCTGTGACCTCCTGAGCGCGCTGCGCGCCGCGCACGCGCAGCGCATCCTGCACCGGGACGTCAAACCGGCGAACGTCCTGCTGACCGAGACGGGCAGGGTCGTCCTGACCGACTTCGGCATCGCCAAGGCCCTGGGCGACACCGCCCTCACGCAGACGGGCATGGTCATCGGCTCCCCGGGTTACACCGCCCCGGAGCGGGCCCGGGGCGATCACACCGGCCCGGAGTCGGACCTGTGGTCGCTCGGCGCGACGCTGTACTTCGCCGTCGAGGGACGACCGGCGTACGAACGCGCCACGGTGGGCGAGACGCTCGCGGCGCTGATGACCGAGAGCGCCGACCCGCCCGCGCAGGCCGGGCCGCTGCGCCCGGTGCTGGAGGGGCTGCTGGAGAAGGACCACAGGGCGCGCCTCACGCCCGAACGCGCGGCCGCGATGCTGCGGATGATCGCCGACACGCCGACGGGCGCCTCACCCGCGCCAGCTCCGGCTCCCCCCGCGCGTCCGGCCGGGACGGCGGACGTCCAGGCGGACGACAGCACGGACGGCAGCGCGCACAACAGGACGGACGGCGGGGCGAACGGCAGGGCGGATCAGCAGGCCCGGCCCGAAGAGATCGAGATGATCGCCCCGTCCTCCGCCGTCGGCTCTCCCGACGCTGTCCCGTCAGCCGTGGCCCCCGGAGGCGTGGCTCCGCACGGCGCGGGTCCACACAGCGCGACTCCAGGCGGCGTGGCTCCGCACGGCGCGACTCCAGGCAGCGCGGGTCCGGGCGGCGTGCTGGGCGACGAGGAGGACGTGAACCGCACCATGGTCGTGCCCCGCCCGACGGGCGTGCCCAGGGTCCCTCCTCCCCCGCCGCGCCCCGAACCCGGTCCCGACCCCGTCGGCAGGCACGACACCACCGTCCCCGGCAGGCTGCCGGGGACGCCGGGCCGGGGCCCGGCGTCCCCGGCCTTCGCCCCTGCCCCCGATCATCCCTCCGCGAGCAACGCCGCCCTGGGCTGCGCGGGGCAGCACGGCGCGGGACAGCACGGTGCGGGGAGCCTTCCCCTGCCCGCCGCGCAGCCTCCTGCGCCTCCCGGTCCACCCTCCGGTCCACAACAGTCCGGTCCACAACACGCCGGCCCGCCTTTCGGCCCGTATCCCTCGGCGCCTCCCGGCGGCCCCGGGAGTCCCGGGGGGCCGTTGGAGGGTGCCGGGGGTCATGGCGCACCGGTGGACGGCGTACCCGGGTCGAGCAGCCTGGGCACGGACCTGTTCGCGATGCGCGGCCCCTCCGGCCCGGACGCCGGTACGCGGGTGCGGGTGCTGGTGACGATGGGAGTCGTGCTCGCCGGGCTCGTGGTGCTGATCCTGCTGGCGGTCGTGCTCATCGCGAAATGAGACGTCTCCGCGAAAAGACGTCTTCGAGAAAAAGACGGCGGCCGCGGTGGGGACACCGCGGCCGCCGCCTGGGGGTGAGACGTCACTCGGAGGAGAAGGCGGCGTCGAAGGCCGCGTCGGGTGGGGTGATGGCGTTGAGTGCGCGGATGTAGGCGAGGGACTCGGGTGCGCCGTGCAGCCGGTCCATGCCCGCGTCCTCCCACTCGATGGAGATCGGGCCGTCGTAGCCGATGTGGTTGAGCGCGCGGA
>NZ_JABBWW010000014.1:0-195807 GCF_014161385.1 Microbispora sp. H10670
ATGAAGCGTCGAGAACTCCATGATCACCGATGTGGTCTCACCCGCTTTACCTGCCGTCGAAGATGCCACTCACACCACAGATTCCCAGATCAGGGCCAGCGCCCACCGACTACGCAATCACCCTGGCCCTTCAACGGTGCGCTCAACGGAGAGGCAGCGCCCGTACACGGATGCCTGTCGCGGTGAACGTCGCAATCGCTCCCGCTCGCAAGTGTGGTTCGAGCACATCGAGGTGCCCCAGGATGACGTTCACCATGTCAGGTGGCCGAAGTTCCACGATCTCTCGTACGAGGACAACCGAGGGCTCCTTTGCGCGGGCGTAAGCCAGGAGGGCGCCGAAGTCGGTGTCAGCGGAGACGATGACCCGTGCGTCCGCTGCAGCAAGGGCCATGATCGTCGAATCTGGTGCGCTCGTCGCTTGGAGGTCACGGACGTGCACCGTGTCATGGCCGGCTTTGGCCAACAGCTCAGCGACGCGAGGGGAGAGGTTCTCGTCAACCAGAAAGTTCACGCCGTCTCGCGGAGCCGGTAGTAATGGACGTTTGTGGAGGCAGCAGCGTACTCGAGAGCCTGCTTGATATCCGCACGTTCCAGGTCTGGGTAGTCCGACACGATGTCATCGAAGGACCATCCGGCGGCAACGAGTCGGACCACCGTCTCGACAGTGATGCGGAGTCCTCTGATTGTTGGTCTGCCTTCGAGCTTGTCCGGCTCAGCAGTGATGCGATCGAAGTCCATGGTGTCTCCCCTCATCTCCGATAGTGCCAGGCCGAGCGCGGATCGGCGACCGAGAACCTCAGCCTCGATCCACGCGCCCGAGTCCCGCCTCTGGCGTACCCAGGACACAGGCGACGTGATCACATGTGCTCCATGAACGTCCACCAGCATGCGGTGGACGAGCGACGGCACCAGGTGGCCAAGCAGCTCGACAGCCTCGCGCGGGGACAACTCAAGAGCGGATCGGGCACGCAAGAGCGCGAAGGCCGAATAACGGTCAAAGCCCAGGCGGGAAAACAGCCCTTGACCTGGGCTTTTGAGTGGGTGGAGCCTAGGGGATTCGAACCCCTGACTTCCTGCTTGCAAAGCAGGCGCTCTGCCAGCTGAGCTAAGGCCCCTGGGCGGGCGCGAACTGCGAAGACAGGCAGATCTTCGAGCCCTCCGGTGCGTACACCGTAGCAACAGCCCGTGTGCGAGCGCCACTCGACAGCGCGCGGGGCATGGCTGCGGGGGGTCAGGAGGCGGAGGTGACCACCGAGGGGGCGCCGACCTCGTTGCCCAGGACGAGGCCGGGGAACTCGGCGATGGAGTCGAGGATGTGGGTGGCGCCGCCGCCGAGCAGGCGCTCCCTGGTGTGGACCCCGGTGAGCACCCCGGCGACGATGGAGGCGCCCGCGCGCCGGCCGCAGAGCATGTCGCTCTCGGAGTCGCCCGCCACGGCCACCTGCCGTACGTCGTCGACGCCGGAGCGCAGGACGGCGGTGAGCACCATGTCCGGGTACGGACGGCCACGTCCGGCGTCCTCCGGGCACAGCGCGAGGTCCAGCATGTCGACCCAGCTGAGGGAGCTCAGCACCCGTCCCAGGGTGGCCCGGCTGAAGCCGGTGATCAGAGCGATCTTCAGGCCGGCCTGACGCAGCTTCTCGATCGCCTCGATGGTGCCGGGGATCGGGACCAGGCCGGCCCGCTCGATGGCTCCCTCGTACGAACGCTCGAAGGTGAGGTTGGCGGCCTGCGCCTGTGCCTCGTTGCCGGGGAAGATGCCGCGGAAGACTTCGATCTTCGGGCATCCCCGGGACCTGTGCACATGCACCATCGCGCGGGCATAGGCGCTGGTCCCGGGGACGATGCCCTGCGTGGCGATCGCCTCGGCGAACGCCCGTTCCACCATGTCGGTGTCACCGATCGTGGTCCCGGCCAGGTCCAGACAGGCCAGCTTCACGGGAGTCATTCCCCGCACCTCTGCCACGATCAAGCACCATCCCTGGTGGTCAGTTCTCGCTGCCGGTCGCCTCGGTCCACAGATCGAGCTCGGCCCGGTCGGCCTGCACCTTGCGCCAGACAAGGAGCCCGCCGACGGCGACCAGAGCGAGAACAAGCAGCTTCTTCACGGTGTGACCCCACTTCTTCGACGGTCTCACCTGCCGGGTGAGACAACGCCCGGTTCTACGGTTCCCTGCAGCCTAGCAAGGCTTCGGCGTCCGGCTCGGCCTGCCGGTAATTTCGGTGAACCTGAATACTGGTTTCGGATTTCCTGCCGAGTCCGTCGTACGACTGCGACGACAGGATGACGAGATCAGAACTGCCCAGCTCCCACCGGCGCTAACCCTGACGGCCGGGGCTATGGGCTGTTGGAGGACACGTGGTTTCGGACAGGCGGGGGGCGCTCCGCTCTCAGCGGAAGCCACTCAAACCACTCAGGGAAGGGTCACGCAGAGACGGATGGTCGTTCCGTCGGCCCCGGTGCGCACGGCGAGGTCGGCCAGGCGGTTCATCAGCCACAGCCCCCGTCCGCCGAAGTCGAATTTCGTCGCGGGCTCCTCACGCTCCAGGACCTCGGCCGGGATGCCGGGACCCTTGTCCGTGATCTCGCATACGAGGGAGCCGGCCTCGCTCCACATGGCGATGCCGCGCGGCGGTGAGCCGTAACGGACGGCGTTGGCGACGGCCTCGTGCACCGCGAGGACGAAGTCCTCCAGCACGATGCCCTCCAGACCGGCCTCCTGCGCGGACACCATGACCAGATGTCGTACCCGGGTGACCGAACTTCGGTCGAACTCCAGGCTGAGCAGGCTGCCCGCCACGGTTCTCCACCACCCTTCTGCTTCCCCCGCGCTACTACACCACTTACCGCCCATACGGACCTGACACGTGTTTTCCGGTACGGCTTGCGCCACCGTTCCAGCGGACCGCGGGCAGCGGAGGTCGCGCACGTGACGCTAGCGCATCGTCACAGCTCCGTCAGGAGCAGGCTCAGCATCCGCTTGGTGTCGGCAAGCGGTCTGGCCTGGATGCACAGGCGTTCCATGACCGCGAGATAGCGGTCGATGTCTTCGCGTTTCTCCAGGTAGATGGCGCTTGTCAGCTGTTCGAGATAGACGACGTCGGGCAGGCCGACGCCCGCGAAGCGCAGGATGCTGAACGGCCCGCCCGCGGCCGCGTGCCCTCCGGCGCTGAACGGGATGACCTGGAGCGTCACACGGGGCAGGTTGACCATTTCGAGCAGGTGCTCGATCTGGGCCCGCATCACCTCCGGGCCGCCGACCGGGCGGCGCAGCACGGCCTCGTCGATCACCGCCCACAGGTTCGGGGCGTCCGGCCGGGCCAGCAGTTCCTGGCGGTCCATCCGCAGCCGTACGCGGCGCTCGATCTCCTCCGCCGGGGCGTCCGGATGTCCGAGCCGCACCACCGCCGCGGCGTACTCGGGAGTCTGCAGCAGCCCGGGGACGAACTGCACCTCGTAGCAGCGAATGGTGCTCGCGGCCTGCTCCAGGCCGACGTACGCCTCGAACCAGGAGGGCAGGACGTCGTCGTACTTGTGCCACCAGCCCGGCGCGTTGGCCTGGGCGACGAGGGACAGCAACGCCTCGCGCTCCGCCTCGTCGCTGACGCCGTACAGGGTGAGGAGATCGGCGACGTCGCGGCGGCGGAAACCGACGCGCCCGAGTTCCATCCGGCTGATCTTCGAATGCGAGGCGCGGATGGCGTGCCCGGCCTCCTCCAGCCGGATGTGCTTGCTTTCCCGCAGGCGGCGCAGCTGGGTGCCGAGGAGGAGACGCAGAACGGTGGGACTACGGCGTGACTGTGACGCCAGGTCAGGGAGTTGAGGCACACCCTCCGCAGGGGCCGCAGTCATATGAGGTCCTTTGAGGTGCACCGGTGTTTACGCCCTGTTAACGATACTCTCCCCGTCGTCTCGCGCAAGCGGTGCGATCAGTTCTGCAGCAGATCGTCGAATTCGCCCTCTTTGGCGGAGCGGACGAAAGCGGCCATGTCCTTGACGGGCAGGACCAGGGCGGGGCCGGACGGGTGCCGGGAGTTGCGCAGCGCCACCAGACCATCGGGAAGCG
The DNA here is from genome assembly GCF_014161385.1 of Microbispora sp. H10670. Classification (NCBI taxonomy): domain Bacteria; kingdom Bacillati; phylum Actinomycetota; class Actinomycetes; order Streptosporangiales; family Streptosporangiaceae; genus Microbispora; species Microbispora sp. H10670. Next base: position 4,068 of record NZ_JABBWW010000014.1, read on the forward strand.
CGGCGATCTCGACGCAGTTGCCGCTCGGATTGCTGTGCCGGCTCTTGCGCCAGCCCACCCGGCCCAGATGAGATGAGGGCATCCCGTTGTAGATCACGGACATGTGGGGCCTCGTTTCGGATTCCCCGCTCATGCAAGGACTTTCAAGCGCTTGCACGTGCATCTGTACTTGCACAGCAGCACCAATGGGAGCAGTATGACTTACTGAGTCATCCCGCCACACGGTCGACATCAACCTCATAAGGCTCTCAATGACTGGTTATCGGACAGACCGCGCTTCACTCGCAGAAGCCGATAGCGGTGCCCGTGATCCCTGGCTGGGTACGCTTGAGCAGGTCTTTCCGGACGGTGTGCGGTGGCCGTGGACCAATGGAACGGAGCCCGACGGCGCACCCCAGGTGGCGGTGCACGAATTCCACCGCGAAAGTCTCGCCGCACGCACCGCGCGCCACTTCACGACGGGTGTGCTGCGCACCTGGTCGATGGACGACGTCTCCGACGACGCCGCGCTCGCGGTCTGCGAACTGGTCACGAACGCCCTGCGGCATGGTCTGCGCCACCAGGCGATCCACCCCGTCCCGGTACGCCTGCTGATGTTCCGCTCGACCCGGGCGCTGCTGTGCATGGTCACCGACCCCAGCAGCGCCGCCCCGGTGCTGCGTGAGCCCGACTACGTGTCGGAGACGGGACGCGGCCTCCAGGTCGTGGCGGGGGTCAGCCGCATGTGGGGCTGGACGCCCCTGCGTCCCGTGGGCAAGGCGGTCTGGGCCGGCTTCACGGCCGAGCGCTCCGGCTCGCACCGCTGACCCACCGGGCCCTCCCCGCCCCCGTCAGGCGCCCACCCGGCCCTTCCCCTCTCTTCAGCCCGATTTTCCTCGGTAGTATCGCCGTCTGGGCTGAACGGAGGATCATGCCGGGTTTCCCCCCGGTCGAGCCAGTGGGTTTCGACCCGTCCATCCCGAACGAGGCCCGGGTCTACGACTACTGGCTCGGCGGGAAGAACAACTTCGCCGCGGACCGCGAAGCCGCGGAGATGGCGCTGCAGATCGCGCCCGAGCTGCCGATGATGTGCCGCGAGGGACGCCAGTTCATGCGCAGGGCCGTACGGTTCCTGGCCGAGGCAGGAATACGGCAGTTCGTCGACATCGGGTGCGGCCTGCCGACCCAGGGCAACGTCCACGAGGTCGCGCAGCGGTACGCCCCCGACGCCCGGGTGGTGTACGTGGACTACGACCCCGTCGTGGTGAACCACGGGCAGGCGCTGGTCGAGGACGACGAGCGCGTGGTGGTGATCCACGGCGACGTGCGCGACCCCGACGGGCTGTTCGCGCACCCGCGGCTGCGCGGGCTCGTGGATCTCGACGAGCCCGTGGCCGTCCTGCTCGTCGGCCTTCTCTCCACCATCAACGACGACGATCTGACGCTCGCCATCACCCGGCGGTTACGCCAAGTGATCGCCCCCGGCAGCTACATCGTCATCAGCCACGCGGTCTCCGACATCCGGCCGGAGGTGACGGACAAGCTGTCCCTCCTGTTCGCCAACGAGTGGGCCGCCAAGGACGACGGCCGCACGCGCCTGCCCACACGGGCGGAGATTCCTCGGCTGTTCGGAGACCTTGAGCTGGTGGAACCCGGCCTCGTCCTGCTGCCGGACTGGCGCCCTGAGCCGGGCAGGCTGCGGCCGCCGAAGAACGCGGTGTGGTCGGTCGGCGGAGTCGGCCGCAAATCCTGACGCGGCGCCCTTGTTAGATCTTCGTTGAATATCAACGTGCCTAACCATTGACAGAAGTAGCGTCGGACGACGACGCTCAGTGAATAATCCAGCTTCCCTAGGGAGGTGGGACAGCGATGGTCATCGCCATGTCCTGCTCCATGACCGCCCGCCCGTGCGCGGCGAGCGGTGGATCGACCACCGGCGTGCTCAGCCGGTGCACTTCGTGACCTCCGCCGCGGATCAGTGCGGAGTTCTCTACACAGACACTTATCTCAGCGTCAGGTGGTCCCCGGCGGACGCGTCGGTGATCATCGATGGCGAGGTCGACGTCTCCAACAGTGAGGCCCTGGCGAGCGCGCTCGCCGTGGCGAGGAAGGCGAGCGGCGAGATCGTCATCGACACGGGCGACCTGCGGTTCATCGATCTCGCGGGGCTGCGGGCCCTGCTGGCTCCCGCCTCCGTCGTCACGCACGACGCCCCACGGCTGCGGAACGTGCCGCCGTACCTGGGCCGTCTGCTGCGGATGCTCGACTACTGACGACCACCAAGGACTACGAAGGACTGCCGAGGAGCTCAGCCGACGAGGTCGCGCGCCAGCGTCTCTATCCGGTCCCGCCACTCCTCCAGCACGGAGGTGTGGCCGGTAGCGCCGGTGTCCGTGACGACCAGCCGCGCGCCGTGTCCGGTGCCCCTGGACAGTTCCCAGCGCACCCGTCGCCCGTCTTCGGCATGAATGGCCCCGGGCCGCTCCGGCCCCGCCGGTGCGACCGTGAACTCCACGTACGCCGGCGTCTCCGCGCCGGGCCCCGCGCCCGGAGCCCCCGGCGTACGGACGGCCGTGACGGTCCCCTCGCCGAGGCGGTCCGGCACCGGGGCGCCGATCGTCGCCCCGGCGGCCCCCACGGCGTTCCAGACCTCCTCCACCGGCCGCGTGAGCTGCCGTTCGAACCGCACCTGCCGGCCGCCCGGCCCGTCCGCTCGTCCGGCCACCGCCTCCGTGAGCCCGAACGCCTCCACGTACGCCTGATGGAGCTCCGGGAAGTTCCCCTCCGGCCACTCGGGTGACCGTCCGGCGACGACCGCTTCCAACGCGCCAAGACAGACCTCCCACCCGGAGGCGTAGCTCGCCGCGGCCGGGCGGTCGTCGAAGACCTGCGTGAAGACGAGCAGGCAGCCGCCGCCCTCCTCCGGCGACAGCTCGAAGCGCAGCAGGTTGTCGCCCTCGCGGGGCATCTCGGGGGTGGAGCGCTGGACGAAGGCGAACACGCGGGGCGGGTCCAGCTCGGTGATCTCGGCGTCCAGCGTCATGCCGCCACCGAACACGATCTTCCCGCCCACCCGCAGGTCCATCTCGGCGACCGTGAACGGGAACCACCGGCCGAGCCGCTCAGGCTCGGTGATCGCCCGCCAGACCTTCTCCCTCGGGTGGGACAGCCTGCGCTCCATCCGCAGCACCGGCCGTCCGTCGATCTCGTCGAGCGTCGCCTTCACGTCATCTCCTCCGGGTCGTCGCCGGGCGTCTCGTCCAGATGCCTCTCCAGCGCGTCGAAGCTCGCCGACCACAGCCTCCGGTACGGCGCGAGCCACGCGTCGATCTCGGCGAGCGGCTCGGGGCGGAGCTCGTACCACCGGCGCTGGGCGTCCCTTCGCACGCGGACCAGCCCGGCCTCGCGCAGCACCTTGAGGTGCTTGGAGGTGCCGGGCTGGGTCAGGCCGAGCCGCTCGGTGAGCTCCCCGACGAGGCGGGGGCGTTCGAGCAGCAGGTCGAGGATCCGCCGCCGCACGGGCTCGGCGAGTACGTCGAAGGTCGCTGGCACGACCCCGAACATACCCGCTCGGCTATATTCCCGCAAGGTTATGTAATCAGCTGAGGATCTCGTCGAGCTCCTTCAGGGCCACGTCGTCCGGCCGCCATCCGGCCGCCGCCGCGTTGGCCGCGACCTGCTCCGGCCGGGTCGCGCCCGCTATCACCGACGACACGGCGGGCCGCGCGAGCAGTCCCCCGATGGCCACGTCAAGCAGGGTCACGCCCTGCCGCTCGGCGAACTCCCGCAGCCTCTCCACCACGTCGAACCGCTCGCCGGTCAGATACTGCGGCCGGCCGGCGAGGCGGCTGCCCTCCGGCGGCCGCTCCCCGCGCCGATACTTGCCGGTCAGCAGGCCGTTGGCGAGCGGGAAGTACGGCAGCAGGCCGATGCCGTGGTGCGTCAGCGCCGGGACGAGCTCCTGCTCCACCCGGCGGTCCAGCAGGCTGTACTCGTTCTGGGCGCTGACGAAGCGCTCCAGACCACCGGTGCGGGCGATCCAGTCCGCGTCGGTGACCTGCCAGGCGGCGAAGTTGGACGAGCCCAGGTAGCGGACCTTCCCCTCCCGCACCAGGTCCGTCAGGACCGACAGGGTCTCCTCGACCGGTGTGGACGGATCGGGGAAGTGCAGCTGGTAGAGGTCGATCCAGTCGGTCCCGAGCCGGCGCAGCGACCGTTCGACCGCCAGGCGGACGTAGCGCCGCGAGGCCCGCGCGCCCCAGTCGGGCCCGTTGGCGCCGTGCACGTCCCCGCCGAACTTGGTCGCGAGGACGACCTGGTCACGCCGCCCCTTCAGCACCTCGCCGAGCAGGGCCTCCGACTCCCCGTAGATGTCCGCGGTGTCGATCAGCGTGACGCCGGCGTCGAGCGCGGCGTCGACCACGGCGCGCGTGGCGTCGAGGTCGATCCTGCGGCCGAAGTTGTTGCCGCCGAGGCCGACGGCCGAGACGACGAGCCCCGAGTCCCCCAGCCGCCGATAGGTCATCTCCGTCATGGTTCCCCTCACAGTCCCCTCACCGTCCGCCTCGCCGGCGGCGGAAGCATCACCTCACCGTATTTCGCGCCACAGGAGAGGCCGTCCGGGGGGCGCACGGCGGACGCCCGCGAGAGGATGCCGGGCATGACCACCGTGCGGCACGCTGTCCGGGCCATCCTGTTCGACGGGGACGACGTCGTCCTGTTCCGCCGGGTACGGCCCGAGCGTGAGCCTTACTGGGTCACGCCGGGCGGCGGGGTGGAGCCGGGCGACGTCTCCCTGGACGCGGCGCTGCGCCGCGAGCTCGACGAGGAGCTGGGCGCCACGGCGGGACCGGCGCTGCACGTGTTCACCCTCGCCGAGCCGGGCCGCCTGAGCACCGTCTTCGCCTGCCGGCTCGTCTCGCTCGACCTGTCGCGCCGCAGCGGCCCGGAGTTCCTCGAACCGGACGTCGGCCTGCACCAGATCCGGCGGGTCCGCCCCGCGGACGTGCGCACGCTGAACATGGTGCCGCCGGAGCTGGGGGAGTTCATCTCGGCGAGCGCCGCCACGCTGCCCGCGCTGCTCGACGCCGCGACGTACGCCCCGGGCCGGTACCGGCCGGTCGTGGACGTGCATCTGCTGCTGACGGACGGGGACAGGGTGCTGCTCGGCCGCCGCCACGGCACCGGGTACGCCGACGGGGAGTGGCAGATCATGCCGTCCGGGCACCTGGAGGACGGGGAGACGGCCGTCGACGCCACGGTCCGCGAGGCGCGCGAGGAGCTGGGCATCGAGCCGTACGGCTGCGAGGTGGTCCACGTGATGCACCATCGCAACCCGGGCGGCACGGCCCGCGTCGGGTTGTTCCTCGTGCCCATGGGATACACCGGCACGCCGGTCAACGCCGAGCCGCACAAGTGCGCGGAGCTGGGCTGGTTCCCGATGGACCGGCTGCCCGAGCGGACGGTGCCGTACACGCGGGCGGGCGTCGAGGCCGTGCGCCGCGTGCTCGCCCACGGCCGGACGGCCGCCGAGTCGAACGGGTCCCGCCCGCCGGTCTTCTCCCTGCACGGGTGGGAGACGCCGGGCGCGGCGGAGGCGGCGGCCGAGGCGGCGCGGTCCGGCTTCGAGGAGGTCACGGTCTGTCTCGTCGGCTGGCTCGACGGCACGCCGCTCGTGCGGTCCGACGAGGAGACCGACCGCCTGCCCTCGACGGTCGTACGGCCGGGGGAGGACGCCGAGGCGGCGCTGGCGCGGATCGCGGCGGCCGGGGCGATCGGGGAGACGTGGTTCGCGGGCGCGGACGACTACGTCTCACCGGCCGGACGCCCCGGGCGGCGGCTGGCCTTCGCCGCCCGCCTGACCACCAGGCCCGAGGGCGTGGTGCCGCTGCCGGCGGGGTCGCTCGGCCGTCTCCCGTACGCCGAGCGGGCGTTCGTCCGCTCTTCGGGACTTCTGTACGGCGTGTCCGGCCGATAGCCTGGTCCGGGGCGTGCCGGGAAGTCTGGTCGGCGAAGGGGTCTCCCATACCCGGGAGGCCGGACCGCCGACCGGAGGGCAGCCGTGAGCACAGCCGTACGTCCTGGGCAGGTGAGATCATGCGTGCCCGGGATCTCCTAGTGCCGTTCCCCACGGTAGGGCTCGACTCCCCCGTGGCCGAGGCCGCGCGTCTCATGGCCGAACGCGAACTGCCGGGGCTGATCGTGCTGGACGAGCACGGCACGCCGGTGTCGATCCTGCCCGGCACGCAGGTGCTGCGCCTGGCCGTGCCCCGCTACTGCCAGGACGACCCGGCGCTGGCCCGGGTGATCGACGAGGCGCACGCCGACGCGTTCGTACGCGCGCTGGGCGGGCGCACGGTCCGGCAGGCGTTGCCGGAGCGTCCGCGCGAACTGCCGGTCACCGACCCGGACGCCACCCTCCTGGAGATCGGCGCGCTGATGGCGCGCACCCGCAGTCCCCTGGTCGCGGTGCTGGACGGCGGCCGGCTGCTGGGCGCGGTCACGCTCTCCGCGCTGCTCAAGCGGCTCGCATGACGGTGACCGCCTGGGTGGCGGCGATCGTCTTCGCCGCCACGTACGTCCTCATCGCGACCGAGAAGATCCACCGGGTCAAGGCCGCCCTGGGCGGCGCCGCGATCATGCTGCTGGTCCACGCGACGGCGGCCGGCTCCGCGTTCTTCTCGCAGGAGTCCGGCGTGGACTGGAACGTCGTCTTCCTGCTGCTCGGCATGATGGTCATCGTCGGCGTGCTGCGGCAGACCGGCGTGTTCGAATACCTGGCGATCTGGGCCGCCAAACGCGCCAGGGGACGGCCGTTCCGGCTCATGGTGCTGCTCCTGGTGATCACGGCCCTGGCGTCGGCGCTGCTGGACAACGTCACGACCGTGCTGCTGATCGCGCCGGTGACGTTCCTCGTCTGCGAGCGCCTCGCCCTGCCGGTCGCGCCGTTCCTGATCGCCGAGGCGATGGCGTCCAACATCGGCGGCACCGCGACGCTCGTCGGCGACCCGCCGAACATCATCATCGCCTCCCGCGCCGGGCTGACCTTCAACGACTTCCTCGTCCACCTGGCGCCGCTGGTGATCGTGCTGACGGCGGTGTTCATCGGGCTGTGCCGGGTGCTGTTCCGCCGCGCCTTCCGGTATGACCCGGAACGGGCCGCCGAGATCATGCAACTCGACGAGAAGGCGGCCATCGAGGACCGGGTCATGCTCGTGCAGAGCCTGTCCGTGCTCGGGGTGGTCGTCGCCGCGTTCGTGCTGCACCCGGTGCTGCACTACGAACCGTCCGTCGTGGCGCTGCTCGGCGCGGGGCTGCTCGTGCTGGTCACCAAGATCACCACGGACGAGGCCCTGCGCGAGGTGGAGTGGCCGACGCTGGTGTTCTTCGCCGGGCTGTTCGTGATGGTCGGCGCGCTCGTCGAGACCGGCGTGATCGCCCAGGTGGCGGCGGCGGCGGAGGCGACCGCCGGGCGGCCGGGCGTGACGGCCATGGTCCTGCTCTGGGCCTCGGCCGGGCTGTCGGCGATCGTGGACAACATCCCCTACGTCGCCACGATGAGCCCGATCGTGGCCGACCTCGCCCAGCACGTGCCGGGCGACCACGACGTCCTGTGGTGGGCCCTCGCGCTGGGCGCGGACCTCGGCGGGAACGCCACCGCCGTCGGCGCCTCCGCCAACGTCGTCATCCTCGGCATCGCCGAGCGCAACGGCGCGCGCATCAGCTTCTGGGAGTTCACCAAGTACGGCCTGATCGTCACCGTCGTCACCGTGGCCCTGGCCACGCCGTACCTCTGGCTGCGCTACCTGCTCTGAGCCCGGCTCAGTGAAGCCGGAGTGCCGGGCGATCGCCCGACAGCTCCAGCGATTTCGCCCATATGCGCATTTCGGCCTGATTTCGGGAATCCGCGTCCCCGGTCCGCTCATCGGACCGGGGAATTGCGCTCGCGAATATGAGTAGGGGGATACTTACGCGAGCCGACCGCGATTCTTCGTAACGTTTCTTCGAGGAGCCCGTCATTCGGGAAGCCCGCCCCCGTTCCCTTCGGACGACCCGGCCCAGCCCGTCCGGGCGACCCCGACCCGTTCCCCTCGGATCACCCCGACTCGTTCCGGAGACGATCATGCCGGTACGCCTGATCGTGGCCCTCGCCGTGGCCGCCGCCACGTTCTGGGCCACGCCGGCGCGGGCCACGAGCTGCCCACCCCCGCCCAACGTGATCGGTCAGACGTACGAGCAGGCGTACGCGACGCTCAACGGCCATTTCGGCTATGGGGTCGTGACCGTCCCCGATCCCGTGCCTCCCGGGACGAGTTTCGTGAGCAGCGCGGTGACGTTGTCGTGCATCGAATTCAAAATCACGGGTGTCCGGGTCTACCTGGAAGGGCAGGTGCCCGACCTGACCGGGATGACGCTGACCGCGGCCACCGCCGAAGCGGAGAAGGCCGGGTTCGGCGTGACCACCGGGCAGCCGGAGGCCACCGGCGAGTGGAAGGTCGCCCAGCAGACTCCCGCGCCCGGCGGGCGGCTCGCCTACGGGCAGGCCGTCAGCCTGCTCCTCGACGGCTCGATCGAGGTGCCGTACCTCATCGGCCGTTCGGTCGGGGAGGCGCGGCAGATGACGGCGGACCTGGGGCTGATGCTCGGAGGGGTGGACGACGCGCGCGACGACCAGATCGTCGAGGACCAGAGCCCGCCCGGCGGAGGCGAGCTGACCATCGGCGACGCCGTCTACGTCGTCCTGAGCGAAGTGTCCCCGGTGAGCCCGCCTGTGAGTCCACCGCTGAGCCCGCCTGTGAGTCCACCGGCGAGCCCGGACGACAGTCCCGCACCGAGCCCCCCGGAGTCGCCGCGGCCGGAGGAGTCGCCCGAGGCGAGCCCTGAGCCGGTGCCGACGGTCCCGTTCTCCGGCGAGGAGACGGGCTCCGACTTCGGTGTGCAACCGTGGCTCGCCGTCGTCGTGGTCGCCGCCGCGCTCCTCGGCCTCGCCGGATGGAAGGCCCGGGACGGCCGGCGCGCGCCCGACCGGGACCACGACCGCCGCCGGGAGGTACGACTCGTCTCCCGCGCCGATCCGTCCCCGAACGTGCGCATCCACGAGAGCCGCGACTCCCGCCCGGCCGTACGCCTCCACGCGGTCGCGGACCCGGGTCGGCAGGAGATCCGGGAAGGCCTGTCATGAACCTGACCATCAACCCGAATCCGGGCACGGCCGCCCTCGCGCTCTGTGACGGCGTGCGCGGCGCGGTGGTGGCGGCGGCACGCGTCGTCCGCGACCCCCAGGTGATGAGCACGATCTGCCGCGACGCCCCGGACCTCGCCGGACAAGTCATCGCTCAGCTGCCCGAGGCCGGCGCCGGCCTGCTCCACGGGATCACTCTCGGGACGGTCCTGGCGGCCGGGTGGCAGAAGTCCCGCGAACTGCGGGCCGCCGCGGTGCGCAGTCACGAGGACGGCAGCCGTGGGAAGACCGCGCAGGTCCTCCTGGCCGCGCACTCGGTCACCTCGGAGCACCGCCCGTACGTCGAGGTCTACACCGACGAGCGCAGGGTGCTCACGATCACGTTCTCCGTCGACCTGACGTTCACGATCGGGCTGCTGTACGCGGGAATCCGCGACGGGCGGCTGGTGACCCTCCATCCCGGCGGGGACTGCGAGGTCGCGGTGAGCTGGGGGATGGAGGGATTCAAGATCGGTGAGAAGAAGGTGCCGATCCGCATCCCAGCCGTCGCCGTTCCCCTCGGCGCCGGAATCCTGCTGGCCCGGCCACCCTCCTGACCGCGTCCCGCGTTCAGCTTCCGGACGCGATCGTCAGGCACTGCTCACCCCTGCGTACCGATGACGAAAGGAAATGTTCAGCCTGGCGGAATTTGATCGTATCGCCTGCTGTATGCACGAAAGGTACGTCTGTGAGCTCCTCCCTCTCCCGCCGTGATCTCATGCGCTCGGCCGCCGCCGGCGGCCTCGGCATCGCCGTCGCGGGCAGCATCGAGGCCATCGCCGGTCCCGCGGCCGCCCAGGCCGTCCAGGCCGGGGTCGGCAAGACGACCGGGTACGGGCCCGTCGTCCCCGACCCCGCCGGTCTGCTCGCCCTGCCGAAGGGCTTCTCCTACAAGATCGTCGCTCAGGCCGGGACGACGAAGCTGGAGTCCGGCGAGCCGACCCCGAGCGACGCCGACGGCACCGGGTGCTTCGCCGGCCGCGACGGCTGGGTCCTGGTGAACAACCACGAGATCGGCGGCAGCGAGCCGTACGGCGTGCCCGCCCTGCCCGGCCTGACCTACGACCCCGGCGCCAAGGGCGGCACCACGAACATCGAGGTGGACCGGAACGGCAACCGGGTGCGCGAGTACGTCAGCGTCGCGGGCACGCACAACAACTGCGCGGGCGGCATCACGCCGTGGAACACCTGGCTGACCTGCGAGGAGACCGAGCAGCGGGCCGGGGGCGCGTTCCAGAAGGACCACGGCTACGTCTTCGAGGTGGACCCGTTCGACCGGGCGGCCAACCGCGACCCGGTCCCGCTGAAGTTCCTCGGCCGCTACTCCCACGAGGCCGTCGCCGTGAACCCCCGCAACTCGGAGATCTACCTGACCGAGGACGCGAGCGGTCCGAACGGGCTCTACTTCCGGTGGGTCCCGCCGAAGCACTTCCACGCCCGCAAGGGCGCGCTGCGCGCGCTGGCGCTCGGCCCGGGCGGCGACACCGCCGGGAAGCTGCAGGCCATGCGGTGCCGCAAGGGCGGCAAGCACATCGCCGACCTGTCCGAGGCGACCCAGCCGGGCACCCGCTACAAGGTCGAGTGGGTCGACGTGCCGGACCGGGACGCCAAGACGACCTCGGTGCGCAAGCAGTTCACCGACGACCAGGTCACCCGCAGCCGCAAGCTGGAGGGCGCCTGGTGGGGTGACGGCGGCGCGTACTTCGTCGCCAGCTACGCCCGGCACGACGACGGCAGCAGGAACGAGCACGACGGCCAGGTCTGGTTCTACGACCCCGAGTCGGAGACCGTCACGCTCAAGACGATCTTCGGTGTCAACCCCGACCCGGAGCAGGACACCCACTACGACGGGCCGGACAACATCACCGTCTCGCCGTACGGCGGGGTCATCCTGGCCGAGGACGGCGAGGGCCTGTCGCACCTGGTCGGCGTGACCGACAAGGGCACGCCCTACCCGATGGCCCGCAACGAACTCAACGACAGCGAGTTCACCGGCCCGACGTTCAGCGCGGACGGGCGCATCCTGTTCGCCAACATCCAGACCCCGGGCTATGTCTTCGCGATCACCGGCCCCTGGACCCAGAAGCACGACGGGCACGGGCACGGGCACCACTGACCTCCCTGAGGCGTCCACCTCACCCCCCGGGTGGGGTGGACGTGTTTCCGGGGAGCACCGCGCCGGGTGACCGGCACGGCTCAGGCGAGGAGGTGGGCGAGGCCGAGCCCGGCGGCGGCGGCGAGGACGCCGAGAACCAGGCTGCCGAGCGCGTTGAGCCCGGCCTCCAGGACCGCACCCTCCTCCAGCAGCCGTACGGTCTCGAAACCGAACGTGCTGAACGTCGTGAACGCGCCGCAGAAGCCGGTGCCGAGCAGGGTGACCATCGCGGCGGGCAGCCCGAGATCGTCCCGGGCGCCGAGCAGCAGCCCGAGGACGAGCGACCCGGACACGTTGACCGCCAGCGTGCCCCAGGGGAACACACTGTCGTGCAGGCGCTGCACCAGGCGGTCGGCCAGATAACGGGCGGGAGCGCCGACGATGCCTCCGAGGAAGACGAGCAGCAGGGTCACGGCTCCGCCCGCCCCGGCTCACGCCCCACGTAGCGGTAGACCTCCACGGAATCGACGATCACCAGGCCCTCGGTCACCAGTTCGTCCAGTTCCGCCACGAACGCGCTGATCCTCTCCGGGACGTCCACGATGACGACGGCGATGGGCAGGTCCTCGCTGAGCGACAGCAGGCGGCTGGTGTGGATGCGCGAGGATGCGCCGAAGCCCTCGACGCCCCGGAACACGCTCGCTCCCGCCAGGCCCATCTCGTGCGCCCGATGGACGATCTCGGTGTACAGCGGCCGGTGCCGGTACTGATCGCTCTCGCCTATCAGGATCGTCAACCGCTGCGCGGGGCCGTGCAGTCTCATTCGCCCCTCCTCCCGCGCCGCCGTACGGGGAGGCCCGCCAGGGCGCGGGCGAGGACGACGCCGCACCACACCGCGATCAGCCCGGCGACCACGCCGGCAGCGGCATACGCGCCGGCCATCGGCCACGCGCCGTGCGACGACCTTTCCACGATCTCCGTCGTGAAGGTGGAGAACGTCGTGAATCCGCCGAGGACGCCGACCCCGAGGAACGGACGGACATAGCGGCGCGGCGGCCAGACGTCGAGGACGAAGACCATCAGGGCTCCGAGCGCGAAGCAGCCGGTGACGTTGGCGAGGAACGTCCCCCAGGGGAATCCGGTGGGCGGCGCGGGAAAGGCCCGGCCGAGCAGAAACCTGGCCACGGCGCCGGCCCCGCCGCCGAGCGCGATCACCGCGAGGACGTCCCAGCCGCGGCGGCGTGCGGGGGCCGCCGGGCGGAACACGTCCCGCTCGTGCCGGAGGTCAACGTCGGGGTCGATCGGCAGGCCGGCCTCTTCCCGATCGCCGCGTACGCGCCGGCTCACGCCGTCCTCCTCGTCCTGGTCACCCGGCCTTCCGGGCTCGTCACCCATCCGTCGATCCCGTACGCCGGTCGCGAAGGGGCGCGAAGGGAGCCGGTCCACACGAGTGGGTCCCAGTCTACGTACCGGCCCGAAGCGGCCACCGGCCGCCGTGGCCGCAGGCGAGCGGCGGATCAGCCGGCTCTGTCCCTAATCGGGAATTTTTTCGGACCACAAATATCATGTTACGGAGAGCCGGTGAGCGGGACATCCGAAAGCCGCCACTTTCCGGAAGTCAATCCCCTCCGACCTGGCCAAACCCAGAAAACCGACATATGGCAATTACTTAAACAATCGGCCATATATGGTTCTATTGACATTAAACCGCGGTCGCCGTTGACTTGTTAAGTATGGGCGTGATCATGAAGATGAGACCGGCGGAGGTGTCGCCGGGACGATCCGCCGGATCCGGCCCGCGCACGACTACGGTCACGCCTTGCTGAGCGCCGCCGGCGTCTCCGGCGTCTCCGGCGTCTCCGGCGTCTCCGGCACGGTCGGCCCCGGCCGGTCGTACGGCCCTCCCCTCACCGTCGACCTGCGCGGAACGCCGGGATCGGTGTCGTGGCGGCCGGTGGACGTTCAGCCGGACACCGAGCCGGACGCGGAGGCCCTGCCCTGCGTCGTGCTGGCCGACCGCGCGGGCTGCGCCGAGTTCGCCGTCCTGCAGGACGCCCTGCACCACCTCGGCGTGCCGAGCGTGCGTGTCGACGCCGAGACCATCGCCTCGCTGCGGCTGTCCGCCACGGTCGGCGCCGGCGAGGCGAACGGTGTCGCGGGCGGTGTCGCGGGCGGCACGACCGGCGGGACGACCGACGGCGGGATGTGCGGTGTGCTCGACCTGGACGGCCGCCGCATCGCGCCGACCGTCGTGTGGGCGCGCCACTTCTCGCCCCGGGCCATGCCCGCGACGGCGGACGCCGTGGAGACCCTCCTCCGCGCGGAGTCCTGGCACGCGCTGGTCCGCCAGCTCTGCTCGCTGGCCCCGGCGAGCCTGCCCGGCAACCGGCCCGGCCGGCTGGAACAGCTCGCCGGTGCGGCGAGGGCCGGTGTCCGCGTCCCCCGTACGGTCGTCACCACCAGCCCGGCGGAGGCGGCGGCCGCCATGGACGGGCCCAGGGTCGTCGTCAAGGTCGTCGAGGAGCACTTCGTCGAGACCGAGCCCGGGCTCCTGACCGGGGTCCTCCCCGAGGTCGCGGCCCGCGAGGAGGTGCTGCGCCGGCCCGCCCTCGACTACCCCGTCATCGTGCAGGAGTACGTCGAGCACGACGCGGAGCTGCGGGTCTACCACGTCGCCGGCGCCCTGCACGCGTACGCCGTCGGTAAGCGTTCCCCCGACTCGCCGTGGCGCGAGGAGGGTGAGGTGACGGTCACCCCGGTCGCCGTTTCGCCCGCGGCCGCCGACGCCGTACGGCGGCTCGCGGGCCTGTGGGGGATGACGTACGGCGCCTTCGACCTGCTGCTCAGGAAGGACGAGGTGGTGTTCCTGGAAGTGAACGCGGACGGCGACTGGCGCTGGTTCGAGGCGAAGGCCGGGGGACACGCGGTCTCCACGGCGGCCGCGCTCGCGACACGAACGCTCCATCTGGCGGCCCTGGGCAACGCCGTGCCCCCGCCGCCGCTCGACCTCGTCGACTTCCTCCTGCTGGGCGCCAGGACAGCCGGTTCCGTCCGGTGACCGGGGTCGCCGCGGAGACCGGGACCAAGGAACGCACCATGGGTGACACGATCTCACCGCGACTGCACTGCTCGATTCTCGGTCCGCTGGAGGTCCACGTGGCGGATCACCGCGCGGTCATCGGCGCTCCGAAACAACGACTGCTCCTGGCGATCCTGCTGTGCCACGCGAACGCGGTCATCCCGTCGGAGCAGTTGATCGACTGTCTGTGGGGCGAGACCCCGCCACGCACGGCGCGCAAGAACCTGCAGGTCTACGTGTCCGCGCTGCGCAAGATCGTGGGCGACCGGATCAGCTTCCAGGGGTGGGGCTACCGGATGCGCGCCGACCGCGAGGAACTCGACCTGCTGCGCTTCCTGGAACTGAGCAGGTCGGGCCGCGCCGCCGTCCGGAGCGGAGACCTCCCGTCCGCCGCCACGCTGCTGGGCGACGCCGTCAGCATGTGGCACGAACGGCCGCTGGTCGAGTTCCGCCACGTCCCGCTCGTCGCCGCCGAGGTGGGCCGCTTCACCGAGCTCTTCCTGTCGGTCTACGAGGACTGGGTGGAACTGGAGATCGAGCTCGGCCGCCACGTCGAGGCCCTGGGCTCCCTCGACGTCGTCGCCGCGCGGTTCCCCGCCCGCGAGCGCGTCGCCGCGGCGAGGATGACGGCGCTGTCGCGGTGCGGGCGGGCCGCCGAGGCATTGTCCCATTTCGAGGGCCTGCGGCGGCACCTCGCCGCCGAGATGGGCATCGACCCCAGCCCGCTGATCAGGCAGCTCTACCAGACCATCCTCCGCGGTGACGGGCCTCCGCCCCCGCGGCTTCCCGGCCTGGCCGGCGCCGCCGCCCGCCCCCGGCCCGTACGGGCCCTGGCGAACCGGCTGCCCCGCGACGTCGACGACTTCGTCGGCCGGGAGACGGAGGTGCGGCGCGTCATCGAGGAGCCCGCCCACGTGACGGTGATCACGGGCGGGCTGGGCGCCGGCAAGACCGCCCTCGCCGTACACGTCGCGCACCTGCTGGCCCTCCGCTATCCGGACGGCGCCGTGGTGATCCCGCTGCGGCGCGACGGCGCCCCCCGGCCGGCCGCCGGCGTCCAGCGGGAGATCCTGGAGAGCGTGGGCCTGGACGTCACCGGCGTGTGCGAGGACGACGCGCTGGCGTCCGTCTGGCGGTCCTGGCTCGCCGACCGGAAGATCCTGCTGGTCCTCGACGACGCGCCGGACGAGGCGAGCGTACGCGTGCTGCTTCCCGGCACCACGTCGAGCCGGGTCCTGGTGACGAGCCGGAGCAGGCTCAGCGGGCTGGAGTCGGTGGCCCGGATCGGTCTAGGAGAACTGTCCGCGAGCGAGGGCGTCGAGTTCCTGAGCCGGGTGATCGGCCGCGACCGGGTGGCCGGGGACCTGCCCGCCGTCCTGCGGATCTTCCGGAGGTACGGGCTGTCGCCCCTGGTCCTGCGCCTGCTGGGGGCCCGGCTCGCCGGGCTGTGGCACCTGCCGCTCAGTCTGCTGGCCGAGCGGCTGGACCGGACCGCGAACGTGCTGGACGAGTTCGTCGCCGGGGACGTGTCGCTGCGCCGGCGGTTCGAGGAGTCCTACGCCCACCCGTCGTGGCCGCACCGCACCGCGTTCCTCGCCCTGGGCGCGCTCGGCGGCCCGGTCTTCGGGCACGAGGAACTCGTCGAGGCCCTGGACCGCGCCGGCGAACCGGGCGAGCGGGTCGTCGAGTCCCTCCTGGAGGCCGGCGTCCTGTCGATCTCGCAGACCCCGGCCGACGCCGAGGTGGTCGCCCACTCCCTGGCGTACGCGATGTCACCGCTCGCCCACCGGTTCGCGGCCGAACTGCACGGAAACCGGGAGCCCTGACGGACCGGGATCATCCGGACCGGGACCGGTGGGCACGCCGAGGCTTCTCAGGGCGGGGCCGAGCGAGGCGAACGCGCGGCCAGTATGGCGGCGGCATGGCGTCGCCATACTGGCCCTGAACCCCTCGTCCCTACCGTTGGCGGCGTACCACAGGCACGACCAGGAGGTGGGCCGTTGAACAGCCACGATGTTCAGACCGGGCCGGCGCCGTTCGACCCGCTGACGGCCCTGCGCGAGGCGGGGCACCCGGTGGACCTGCTCAACGAGCGGCAGCGGCAGGTGTTCGCCGAGCTGAGCAGGCCGGAGGTCGAGCTGCTGAACTCGATCAAGACCCGCCTGGACGAGGCCGCGGGCGAGGTCGAGGGCCAGGAGTTAAAGCTCGTTTGACATCCTCCCCTTCCTGAAGGGAGGGGATTCCGACCGTCGCCGGTCGGGTTTCCTGCTTCACCGCCGGTCGCCTCGTCCGAGAGGGCTCTCGTTGAGGTCTTACACCAGCTCCACAGGCGTTTCACCTCTCCGCCAGCCCGGCGGCGAGGATGTTCCTGGCGGCGTTGACGTCCCGGTCATGGACCGCGCCGCAGGCGCACTCCCAGACCCGGACGTTCAGCGGCATCGACTTCTGCAGTGCCCCGCAGGCCGAGCACAGCTTGGAGGAGGGGAACCACCGGTCGATCACGACCAGTTCCCGCCCGTACCACCCGGCCTTGTACTCCAGCATCGACCGCAGTTGCCACCAGCCGGCATCGGAGATGGCGCGGGCCAGCGAGTGGTTCTTGACCATGGCGCGGACGGCCAGGTCCTCGATCACGACCACTTGGTTATCGCGGACGAGCCGAGTCGACAACTTGTGCAGGAAGTCCCGGCGCCGGTCGCTGATGCGGGCGTGGGCGCGGGCGACCTTGAGCCGAGCCCTGGCCCGGTTCGCACTGCCCGCCGCCTTGCGCGCCAGCGAGCGCTGGGCCTTGACCAGGCGCCTGCGGCCGGCCCGCTCATGCCCGGGGTTGGCGACCTTTCCGTTCTCGTCGGTCAGATCGCCGATCGGGCGGGACAGGGTCACCAGGCTGGTGATCCCCGCGTCCACCCCGACCACGTCCCCCGTGGGGGCGAGGGGGCTGATCGTCTCCTCGACCAAGAGGGACACGAACCACCGCCCGGCCGGGTCCCTGCTCACGGTCACCGTGGACGGCTCCGCCCCCTGCGGGAGCGGACGCGACCACACGATGTCCAGCGGACCGTCCATCTTCGCCAGCGTGAGCCGGCCGTCCCGCCAGCGGAACGCCGAGCGGGTGTATTCGGCCGACGCCCGCGACCTCTTGCGCGACTTGAACACCGGATATCTGGCCCGCTTGGCGAAGAAATTCGCGAACGCGGCCTGCAGGTGGCGCAGCGCCTGCTGCAATGGCACACAGGACACCTCAGCCAGGAACGCCGGCTCCTCGCTACGCTTCCAGGCAGTGAGCATGGCCGAGGAATCCGTGTAGGAGACCCGGCGGCCTTCCAGGGCGTAGGCGCGGGTGCGTTCTTCAAGGGCCTTGTTGTAGACCAGGCGCACACACCCGAACGTCCGGGCAAGCTCACACGCCTGCTCGGGGGTCGGGTAGAAGCGGTACTTGTAGGCCCGCTTCACCGTCTGCGCCATGCCGCACATCATGCCACCCGATCGGTTGAGAATCGCATGTTTGTTCGCATGGAACTCCAACTGGCAGTGAACCGCCGACCCCTGCCCCGCTCCGCGGCGAGCCCGATCCCTCCCCCGCCCGAAGGCGGGGGTCTCCACGGAGGATCTTGATGACTGCCGGGGCGGCCCGCCCTGCGCGCCGGAACGTCGTGGTCGTCTTCATCGACCTGGTGGGCTCGACGGAGCTGGCCGAACGGCTCGATCCCGAGCTTCTCCGGGACGTCCTCGACCGCTACTACCAGGCGTGCACCTCCGGGATCAGCGAGCACGGCGGCGTGGTGGAGAAGTACATCGGGGATGCGATCATGGCGGTCTTCGGCATCCCCGCCGGCCGTGAGGACGACGCGCTGCGGGCGGTCCGCGCCGCCCACGCCGCGTTGCAGGGGGTGCGGGAGCTGAGCGACGGCCTCGCTCCCACGCACGGCATCCGGCTCGACGTGCACTGCGGCGTCAGCGCCGGAGAGGCGGTGGTCATCCCCACCCCGGGAGCGGACCTGCGCGTCATCGGCGACACCGTCAACACGGCCGCCCGCCTGCAGTCGGCCGCGGGCGTCGGCGAGATCCTCGTCGGGGACGAGGTCGCGCGCCTGGTCCGCGCCCAGGCGCGGCTGGAGCCCGTGCCGCCGCTCACCCTGAAGGGCAAGAGCAACCCCGTGCGGGCCTGGCGGGTGACCTCGCTGGAGCCGGACACCGGGGACGACGACGACCAGGTCCCGCTCATCGGCCGCGCCGCGGAGACCGCGCGGCTCCGCACGGCGTACCGGGAGGCGGTGCGGGACCACCGGTGCCGGGTGGTGACCGTGTTCGGCGTGCCGGGCATCGGCAAGTCCCGGCTCGTACGCGACTTCGTCCACGAACTTCCCGCCGAGGTCACCGTGCTCACCGGGAGGTGCCGCTCGTACGGCGCCGGGATCACCTATCGCCCCATCGCGGAGATGATCGAGTCCCTCGGCGACGACTGGCCGGACACGCTGGAGGCGGCGAGCGGCGCCGCCCTTCGCGGCCTGGTGACCGCGCACGCCGCCCGCCCGCCGCGTACGGGAGAGGACGCGGGCGTCGAGGAGATCGCACGGGCGGTGTGCGCGTTGTTCGAGGCGCTGGCCCGGCGCGAGCCGCTGGTGGTGGTCTGGGAGGACCTCCACTGGGCCGAGCCGACCCTCCTCGACCTGATCGACGACCTCACGACGTGGCTGGTCGACGTGCCGGTCCTGGTCGTACGGGTGGCCCGCCCCGAGCTGCTGGAGGCGCGGCCCTCCTGGGGGATCGACGTCGGCCGCGCCGTCGCGTTCGAGCTCGGCGCGCTGGACATGGCGCAGATGGAGCGGCTGGTCGCCGGGCTCGCCGAGCTCCGGCCGCCGGAGGGCGAGGTGGTCGCCCACGCCGTGGCCACCGGCCCGGCCCTGTTCCGGCGGGTCGCGGAGAGCTCCGACGGCAACCCGCTGTTCGCCGAACTGCTGCTGGAGACGCTGGCCGAGGAGGGGGAGGACGCCCCGCTGCCGCGCACCATCCAGGCGCTGCTCGGCGCGCGGCTCGACCTGCTCGACGACGGGGAACGGGACGTGCTCGAACGGGCCGCGACGATCGGCCACGTCTTCACCCTCGACCAGCTCGGCGTCCTCTGCGCGGCGCAGCCGGAGACCCGGTTCGACGTCGACGAGACGGTCGGGCTCCTGATCCGCAGGCGCCTGGTCCGGCGCGGGGAGGCGGCGGGGTCGTTCCACTTCACCCAGACGCTGACCCGCGACACGGTCTACGCCATGACCCGCAAGGACCTGCGGGCCACGTGGCATCTGGCCCTCGCCGACCGGATCTCCGGGCGCTCGGGGCGGGCTGAGGCCGCCGTCTCGTCCTCGTCCGGGGAGGAGTCGTCGCACGGCGACCTGACCCACCATCTGGAGACCGCCTGCCTGCTCAAGCGCGAGGTGCGGCCGGACGACCCGCTGCTGCCGGCGCTGACCGAGCGGGCCGCCCGCGCCCTCGTCGGCGAGGGCACCCGGGCCCTGCACCGCAAGGACCTGCCCGCGGCCATCGCCCTGCTGGAGCGGGGGCGCGACCTGCTGCCGGCCGGGCACCCCGAGCACCGGCCGCTCGCCGTACGCATCTGCGACGCCGGCCTGGCCCGGGGCGAGGCCGACCGGCCGTACGCCGCGCTGGACATGGCCGAGCGGATGCTGCCGGGCGACCCGCGCACCCGCCTCACGTGCGCGGTCCAGCGCGAGACGCTGGCGGTGCGCTTCGGCACCAGGCCCGCCTCGGCCAAGCCGTTCCGGGACCTGCTGGCCGCCGACCCCGGCGACGATCTCGGCTGGTGCCGGTTCCACCACCTGGAGGCGCTGCTGCGCATCGGCGAGGGCCACTTCGGGGCGGCCGAGGCCGCGCTGCGCGAGGCTCTGGCCCGGGCCCGCTCCCTCGGCGACAGGTACGAGGAGAACCGCCTGCTCAGCGGGTTGTGCGAGCTGGCGCAGTGGTCCCCCACCCCGCTGGCGGAGGGGCTTTCCCTGTGCGCCGGTCTGTCGGCCAGGTTCTGCGCCGACCGGGCGATGCTCCTGCCCGTCCTGGTCACCGAGGCGCGCCTGCTCGCGCTGGCCGGTGACGTCGCCGAGGCGTGGGCCGTCCTCCACGCCGCCGACCGGCACGCCCGGGACCTCCACCTCGACCTGGCCGCGGCCGCGGTCCTCCAGGTGCGCGGGCTGGTGGAGTCGCTCATCGACCGGCATGCCGAGGCCGAGGCGCTGTTCCGCCGGGCGGCGGCCGACCTCCACCGGGTGGGCCAGTCCGAGCCGGCCAGGACGCTGGAGCTGTACGCGGCGCGCGAGCTGCTGCGGCTGGGCCGTCACGCCGAGGCCGCGGGAGAGCTGGCGCGGCTGCGCGCGACGGGCGCGCGGCTGCAGGCCCGCGGTGAGCTGACCCTTCTCGCGCTGAGCGCCTGGGTCGCGTCCCTCGACGGCGACCACGGCGCGGCGGGCGCCCTCGCCGCCCGCGCGGAGGAGCTGCTCGCCCGGACCGACGACCCCTGCCTGCGCGGGGACGTGCTGGCCGACCTGGCGAAGGTCCACCACGCGGCCGGGCGCACCGGCCCGGCGGCCGAGGCCGCGGCCCGCGCGCTGCGGGGGTACGCGGCCAAGGGCGCGGAGCTGCCCGCCCGGCGGGTACGCCGGTGGATCGAGGAGGAGAGGCTACCGTGACACAGCCCCCCTGGCGCCGCGAGCGGCGTGAGCAGTTCCCCGGCGTGCCGGCCTGGAGCCTGGCGACCTCACGGCTGGCGCCGGAGGAGTTCGGCGTGAGCCGCCTGGAGGAGGTCACCAGGGAATGGGCGTGGGGCGACGACGGCACGGGGCCCGCCGACGGGGCGGGGGTGCGCGTCTGCGTGCTCGACACCGGGGTGGACGCCTCCCACCCGCGGGTCGGCCACCTGGACCGTTCGCTGGTGGTCGCCGACGACGGTGGGGACCTCACGGTCGTCGACTGCGACCCGGCCGACCCGGTGGGGCACGGGACCGCGTGCGCCGGTGTGATCCGCTCGATCGCCCCGGCCGTCTCGCTGACCTCGGTGCGGGTGCTGACCGACGGCCGGTCCGGCAGCGGCGCCGCCCTCCTGGCCGGTCTGCGCTGGGCCGTCGAGGAGGGGTTCGACCTCGTCAACCTCAGCCTGTCCACCACCAGGAGCCAGTTCCTGCCCGAGCTGCACGAGCTGGCCGACCGCGCGTACTTCCGGCGCTGTCTGCTCGTGGCCGCGGCGCACAACATGCCGGTGGTCAGCTTCCCCTGGACGTTCTCCTCGGTCATCTCCGTGGCCAGCCACGACGAACCCGACCCGATGACCTACTACTACAACCCCGCGCCGCCGGCCGAGTTCTACGCGAGGGGCGTCCGGGTCCGGGTGGCCTGGCGCGGCGGCAGGGAGATCCGCAGCACCGGGAACAGCTTCGCCGCGCCGCACATCACCGGGATGTGCGCGCTCGCCCTGAGCAGGCACCGGTGGATGACCCCCTTCCAGCTCAAGTCCGTGCTCTACCTGGCCGCCAGCAACGTCGTCGTATCCAAGGGAGACGCGCATGTCCGTGCCTGAACGGCGCTCCGACAGCGAAATCACCGAGCGCAGGCTGCTGCAGTCGACCGTCGAGGTCGCCCGGCACGTGTTCGCCTCCGCCGCGGCGTCGGTCTTCCTGGTGGACCAGGAGACCGGCGAGCTGGTCTTCGAGGCCGTGTCGGGTGAGGGGGAGAAGCACCTCATCGGCACGCGTTTCCCGTCCGGCACGGGCATCGCGGGCTGGGTGGCGGCGAGCGGCCAGCCCATGATCGCCGACGAGGTGACCGCCGTGCCGCAGTTCGCCCACGACGCCGCCGAGTCCACGGGATACGTCCCGCACAGCATCATGGCGGCGCCGGTCATCCGGGAGGAGAGCTGCATCGGCGTTCTGGAGGTGCTCGACAGGTCCTCCGACTGGCGGGGCGAGCTCGCCGACGTGGACCTCCTCGCGATGCTCGCCGCCCAGGCCGCGTACGGCCTGGAGCTGCTGCTGCGGCTGCGGCGGTCGGAGGCGGCGCTCCCGGCCGCGGCCGGCGGGGACGACGTGCACCTCCTGCTGCAGCGGATCTCCGATCGGGTGCCCAGGGGCGCCGGGGCCGCCGACCCCACCGCCCTGAAGCTCCTCGCCGTCGCCGAGGAACTGCTGCACTAGTGCTGCTCCCCTGACATGGCTTGGCCGAGTCTGGTGGCGTCGGGGAGATTGCCGACCTGGTCAACAGCGGTATGAGCCGGGCGAAAGCCGTGACTGCCAGGGGGGACGCCGCTCATGGAGATGCCCGTTGTCAACCGTTGCGAGGCCACCTCGTGCGTGTACAACCGTGACCGCAGGTGCCACGCGACCGCCATCACGGTCGGCGACCTGTCCCACGCGCACTGTGACACCTTCTTCACCACCGCGGGGCCGGGTGGCGACCAGCAGACCGTGGGCCGCGTGGGCGCGTGCAAGATGTACGACTGCCGGCACAACGTGGCGCTGGAGTGCCAGGCGCCCGGCATCGACATCGGTTACGTGCAGGACGAGGCCGACTGCATGACGTACGCGCCCGCCTGAGCCGGACGATGCTCAGGCGGACGGTGCTCAGGCGGGCGGGGCTCGGGCGGGCGGGGCTCGGGCGGACGGCGCTCAGGCGGGCGGGGCGTACCGGGCGATCGGGTTGACCAGGTCGCCGGCCGTCTGGAGCGCGGCCGACGGGTCGGCGAGGTCCACCATCTGCCGGTTGTCGCGCAGTTGCAGGCGGTTGAGGCACGAGAGCGCGAACGTCTCCGCGAACAGGTCGTGGCGCCGGAACCGCTCGGCGAGATGGGGCGCCGACCGCCGGTAGTCCGCCGCGCACTCGGCGACCGTCCGCCAGAACACATCCTCGCCGAGCACGCCGCCCGTGGCCAGGATCGCGTTGAGGAAGCGCAGGAAGCAGTCGAACACGTCGGTGAAGATCGACAGTAGGCGCATGTCCTCGGGCACCTCGGCGCGGATCCGCCGCACGCCGGGAGGCAGGTCCGTGTCCGGGTCCATCACCACGATCTCCTCGGCGATGTCCTTGAAGATCACCCGCTCCACCGCGCCGCCGTCGAGCACCAGGATCACGTTCTCGCCGTGCGGCATGAACGCGAGGCCGTACGCGTAGAAGGCGTGCAGCAGCGGGGTGAGATAGGCGTCGAGGTAGCGCCGCAGCCACACCTCGGGCGGCAGGCCCGACTGCTCGATCAGCGCCGCCGCGAACGACCGGCCCTCCTCGTCGACGTGCAGGAGGGAGGCCATGGTGGCCAGGCGCCTGCCCGGCTCCAGGCCCGCCACCGGGCTCTCCCGCCACAGCGCCGCGAGCATCTTCCGGTACGGCGAGTGGGGACGGGTGGCCGACTCGTACAGGCGGTCGCGGTAGCCGGCGGCGGCCCGCTCGCGGATGATCGTCAGGCGGGTCGCGCGGAAGATCTCGTCGTCCCGCAGCAGGCCGGCGAGCCAGTCGTTGATCGCCGGGGTGGCCTCCATGTACGCCGCGGACAGGCCGCGCATGAAGCCCATGTTGAGCACCGACAACGCGGTCTTCACGTAGTGCTTCGACGGCGCGCCGGCGTTGAAGAACGTGCGCACCGACTGCTGGGGGAGGTAGTCGTCGTCGCCGGGGCCCAGGCAGACCAGGCGCCGTGTGGCGACCGCCGCGGCGAAGGTGACCGACAGCTTGTTCCACCACTGCCACGGGTGCACCGGAAGGAGCAGGTAGTCGGTCATGTCGAGGCCGAGACCGGTGAGTGTGCCCGCGAAGCGGGCGAGGGTCTCCTCGCCGAGTTCGCCGCGCGTCAGCCGCTCGTAGTCGATGTCGCCGGAGCAGGAGAACACGCAGTGGTCGCGGTGGGCGGCCAGCCAGATCAGGCGTACGGGGGCGGCGGCCTCGGGGGCGTACCGGTGGTGGTCGTCGATCCCGTAGCCGATCCGGCCGCTGTTGGCCACGAAGCACGGATGCCCCTCGGTCATCGCGGCCTCGATCTCCTGGAAGCCGGCCTTCGCCAGTTCGTCCGCGCCGGCCGCACGCCTGGTCAGCTTGTACGCGAGGCTCGCCAGCGTGGAGGAGATCTCCTCCAGGTAGACGGGGAGGATCTCGTCGGTCAGCCCGAGGGAGCCGCGCATCTCCACGACGAGATCCAGTGCGTCGAGAGGCAGGGCCTCGCCCGTAGTGCGGTGCCGGGTGATCTCGCCGATGTGCCAGTGGTCGAGCGACAGCACCGTGGCGGTGAAGCGATACTCCACGGTGTCGTCGTCGGACCGCACGGCGTACCAGCCGTCGCCGAGCGGGCGCGGAACGAGCAGCCGCTCGTGGGCGAACTCGGCGAGCGCCTTGCGGACCAGCCGCCGGTTGGCCTTCTCCCAGGTCGCCGGGGTGAGGTGGGCGACCGCCGCGACAGGATCGCCGGCAGGATCTCCGGCGAGGCTCCCGGCGGCGTTTTCGGCGGAGTTCTCGGCGGCGTCTCCGGTGGGGGTTCCGGCCGGATCGGCGGCGCGGTTTCCGGGGCCGGTCACCGGTGGATCCCCTCCCCCCGCACACCGGCCGCGACGCTCGCGGCGTGGAATCGCTCGCGCGTGCACACGCTCAGCAGGGCCTCCTTCTCGGGTTTGGCGATCACGCCGACGACCTCGAAGCCGACGGCCGCGTTCAGCGCGTGGACGGCGGTGTTGCGCACGTCGGGCTCGACGACCACCCGCCGCACCGCCGGGTCGGCGAACAGCATCTCCAGCACGGTGGTGATCACGGCGCGGGAGAAGCCGTGCACCGGGGTGCCGGTGGGCGCACAGAGGAAGTGCATACCCACGTCGCCGTCCCGCTCGTCGTACCGGCCCGCCAGCTCGACCCGGGCGGGGTCGTACCGCTCGGCCAGGAAGGCCGGACGCCCGTTCACCAGCCCGAGGTAGGCGTCGCGGTGCGGGTGCGCCACGATCCGGCGGTACTCCTCGGCGACCTCGGCGACGTCCGCGTCCCCCATCATCCAGAACACGGCCTTGGGGTGGGTCACCCAGGCGTGCACGATCTCCGCGTCGGCGTCGGGGTCGAGCCGGCGCAGAGCCAGTTCGCCGACCCCGTCGTAAACGCCGCGGAAGACGATCCCGCTCACGCGACCACCCCCTCGGGGGCGCCGAACTCCTGGAAGGCGATCGCCTTCTCGATGGGGTAGTGCTCGCGGCCGAGGATCTGGGCGATGATCCACGAGTTGCGGTACGGGCCCATGCCCAGGTCGGGAGAGGTGACGCTGTGCGCGTGGGTCGCGCCGTTCTGCACGAAGATCCCCCGCCCGGTGACGTCGACGCTGTAGTTCCTGGCCACGTCGAACCGGCCGCGCCGGTCCCACCGGATGCGGTCCCGTACGGGATCGAGGAAGGCGGGCGGCTCGTAGCGGTAGCCGGTGGCCAGCACGAGGCCCTGGGTGACGAGCGTGAAGTCGCGCTCCTGCTCCAGGTGGCGCAGGCCGAGCGTGTACTCCCCCCGGGCCGCGTCGTAGCCCGCCTCGCGCAGCTCGGTGCAGGTCAGCAGCCGCGCCGGGACCGGCCCGCCGGCGGTCTTGGCGTACAGCAGGTCGTAGATCTCGTTGATCAGCGCCGCGTCGATGCCCTTGTGCAGGCACTTCTGCTCGGCTTCGAGGCGGTAGCGGGTGTCCTCGGGCAGCGCGTGGAAGTAGTCCACGTAGTCCGGGGAGGTCATCTCCAGGGTCAGCTTGGTGTACTCCAGCGGGAAGAACCGCGGCGACCTCGTCACCCAGTTCAGCCGGTAGCCGTGGGTGTCGATGCCGGCCAGCAGGTCGCGGTAGATCTCGGCGGCGCTCTGCCCGCTGCCGACGACCGTGATGCTCTCCTTGGCGAGCAGGTCCTCCTTGCGGGCGAGGTACTCGCTGTTGTGGACGACGCCGCCGCCGAGGCCGCGGCAGGGCTCGGGCACGTACGGCGGGGTGCCGGTGCCGAGCACGAGGTGCGGGGCGCGGTGCTCGGTCCGCTCGCCGGTGTCCGTCAGCGCGTGGACGACGTAGCACCCGTCCGCCTCGTCGTACGTCACGGAGGTCACCCGGTGGCCGAAGCGGACGCTCCGCAGCCGCCCGGCGGCCCACCTGCAGTACGCGTCGTACTCGGCGCGGAGCTGGTAGAAGTTCTCCCGGATGTAGAAGGGGTAGAGCCTGCCGGTCTCCTTGAGGTAGTTCAGGAAGGAGTACGGCGAGGTCGGGTCGGCCAGCGTGACGAGGTCGGCGATGAACGGCGTCTGCAGCGTGACCGAGTCGAGCATCATCCCCGGATGCCAGGCGAAGCCGGGCCTCGCCTCCAGGAACAGCCCGTCGAGCCCGGCGACCGGCTCGGCCAGGCAGGCGAGGCCCAGGTTGAACGGCCCCAGCCCGATGGCGACGAAATCATGGGCGGACATGCGTTTCTCCCTGGTGGTCAGCTACTGGACGGGGCGGCGAGCGGCACGAGGTCGTCCACGTGGCGCTGGGCGTGACCGGCGAGGAGATCGAGGACGTACGCGACGTCGTCCCGCGTGGTCTCCGGGTTGAGCAGGGTGAACTTCAGGTAGTGGCGACCGTCGACGGTCGTCCCCGCGACGACGGCCTCGCCGGAGGCGGCCAGCGCCTCCCGGGCGTACAGGTTGGCGTCGTCGGCCAGTTCGCGGCCCGGGCCCTCCGGCGGCAGGTAGCGGAAGACCAGCGTGCTGAGCGGCGACCGCGTGACGACCTCGAAGCGCGGGTCCGCGGCGACCATGTCGTACGCCTCGCCCGCGAGGTCCACCACCTGGTCGAACAGCTCGCCGACCGCGTCCGCGCCCATCACGCGCAGGGTCAGCCAGAGCTTCAGCGCGTCGAAACGGCGGGTGGTCTGCAGGCTCTTGTCCACCTGGTTGGGGATCCCCCGTTCGGCCATCCGCAGCGGGTTGAGGTAGTCGGCGTGGTGGGCCGCGTGCCGCAGCACCGCGCCGTCCCGCACCAGCAGCGCGCTCGAGCTGACCGGCTGGAAGAAGGACTTGTGGAAGTCGACCGTGACCGAGTCGGCCCGCTCGATCCCGTCGAGCAGGTGCCGCCGTCTGCGGGAGACCAGCAGCCCGCAGCCGTACGCCGCGTCCACGTGCAGCCACACCCCGGCCGCCGCGCACAGCCGGGAGATCTCCGGCAGCGGGTCGATCGAGCCGAAGTCGGTGGTGCCCGCGGTGGCGGCGACGGCCATGACCGTCAGCCCGGCGCGGCGGCAGCGGTCGAGTTCGCGGGCGAGCCCGCCGGGCCGCATGCGCCGCTCCGCGTCGGTCTCCACGGCGACGACCGCCTCCGGCCCGAGGCCCAGCAGGGTCGCCGCCTTGCGCACGCTGAAGTGGCCCGCCTCCGACGTGATCACCCGCAGCCGGGACAGCGGCACCCCGGCGGCGCGGGCCTCCTCGCGGGCGAGGAACAGCGCCTGAAGGTTCGACTGGGTGCCGCCGCTGGTGAAGACGCCGTCGGCGGCGGGGCCGAAGCCGACGCGGCCGGCCGTCCACTCCACCAGGCGGCGCTCGATGAGCGTGCCCCCCGCGCTCTGGTCCCAGGTGTCGAGCGAGGAGTTGACCGCCGACAGGACCACCTCGCCCAGCAGCGCGGGGAGCACCACCGGGCAGTTGAGGTGGGCGAGATAGCGGGGGTGGTGGAAGTAGACGGCGTCGCGCAGATAGACCCGTTCGAGCTCGTCGAGCGCGGCGGCGTGGTCGTGCAACGGCCGTTCGAGGTCGATCGCGGCGATCTCCGGCGCGAGCCGCGCCGGGGCGACGCCGCTGAACGGCCGTTCGGTCCGGCCGACCCGGCCGGCCACGCGGGTGGTCCCGGCGGCCATCGCGCTCCGGTATCCCTCCACGGTGTGGTCGTTGAGCAGATACGACCGCGCGTCTCCGGCGCGGGGATGGGTCATGGTCATCCTTAGTTAGTTAGGCTAGGCAAACCTAAGTCGGTGGAGCGCAGACGGGGGCCCGGGTGATTTCCGGTGAGGTACGGGTCAGCCGAGCTTCTTGGCGTTCCGGATCGCCGTCGCCAGGTTCTCCAGGATCGGCGCGGCGCCCGCGTACGAGAAGCGCGGCACGGGGTCCCAGGCGGCGACCTGGCCGGCCTTGACCGCCGGAAGCTTGGGCCAGGCGGGCTTGGCCTCAAGGTCCTTGGGCTGCAGCGCGGTGGGCCGGTTGTCGAGCAGGATCAGGTCGGCGTCGTACTTGCCGGCGTTCTCCCAGCTGAGGTTCTCGTAGTAGCCGCCGTCGCCGGGCTTCTCGGGCCGGACGACCTCGACCCCCAGCTCGGCGAAGTACATGAGGTCGGTGTTGACCTCCGGATTGGAGACGTACAGCACGTCGGGGCTGCCGGAGGCGGCCATCACCTTGATCCCGGGGTTCTCGGCGACCGCCTTGCGCACGCTGTCGGCCGCGGCCTCGAACCTCGCCTTGGCCTGGGCGACGCCGGGGGACTTCAGGTCGGCGCCGAGGGTCTCGGCGAGGGCGGCGTAACGCTCGATCGTCTCGGTCATCGGCACCCGGGCGGCGCTGACGGCGACCGTGGGGGCGAGCTTGACGATCTTGTCCTTGCTCTCGTCCGGCACGTACCACAGCGCGCCGGGGTCGTACATGTGGGTGACGAGCAGGTCGGGGCGCAGCGCCGCGTACTTCTCGATGTTGAACTCGCCCCAGACGTTGCCGAGGATCGTCACCTTGTCCACGTCCAGGTCGCCCGCCTGCGGCTCCGGCGAGCCGTCGGCACGCTTGGTCTCGCCGAACACGCCGACGAGCTTGTCCTGCAACCCGTAGTCGGCGAGGGCCGCCGCCGTGCCGGTGAACGCCACCACCCGCGCCGGGACCCCCGCCGCCGTGGCCGTCTCCTTCCTGTCGTCGGTGAAGGACCACGCCCCGGCGCTCGCACCGGCGGCGGCGGCGCCCTGGCTCGCGCCGGCGCTCTGACCTGCGGAGGAAGGGGCGGAACCGCCCGATGCGCAGGCCGCCAGCGCCAGCGTGAGAGCGGCGGCTCCGCCCGCGGCGAAGAGCCCGCGACGGGACATGGTGGTGTTCAGGTTTCGCACGGTTCGTCTTTCTCTCGCACAGTCATCCTCTTGGGACAGATCGATTGTTAGGTTACCCTTACCTAAGTTCTTGTCCAGAGGGGCGATCGGAATTCGTCCCCCGCCCCGATGGAGCCGGCCGTGGTCGTCACCGAGTCCTCGCAGATCAGCGGGCCCGCGCGGGTGCCGCGAAAACATCCGGCGAGGGCCCGTCCGGTGGCCACGGTGCTCGGCACAGTGGTCGGGCCGGCGCTCGCGCTGCTCGCCGTCCTCGTGCTGAGCCTCGGGCTCGGCGCCCGGCCGATGTCCCCGGCCGAGGTCTGGCAGGGGCTCGTGGACACCGGATCGGGCGCGTACACGGTGGTGCACGAGATGCGGCTGCCCCGCACCCTGCTCGGGCTGCTCGCGGGCGCGGCGCTGGGCGTGGCGGGCGGGGTCATGCAGGCGCTGACCCGCAACCCGCTCGCCGACCCCGGCCTGCTGGGCATCAACGCGGGGGCCGCCGCGGCGGTGGCGACGGCCGCCGGACTGCTGGGCGTGGCGACGTTCCAGGGCTACGTCTGGTTCGCGCTGGCCGGCGCTGCGGCTGTGTCCGTGCTCGTGTACGGCGTGGGCGGCGGGCGGGCGGCCACCCCGGCGCGGCTGGCGCTCGCGGGAGCCGCGATCAACGCCGCGCTCTACTCGTACGTGAACGGGACGATGCTGCTCGACGCGGCCTCGCTGGAGACGATGCGCTTCTGGACGGTCGGCTCGCTGGCGGGCGCGCAGAGCGGGACGGTGGCCATGGTCGCGCCGTTCGTCGCGGCGGGGCTGCTGCTGGCCCTGGTCCTGGCCCGGCCGCTCAACGCGCTCGCCCTCGGCGACGACTCCGCCCGGTCGCTCGGCGCGCGTCCCGCCGTGATTCGTACGGCCGCCATCGTGGCCGTGACGCTGCTGTGCGGGGCGGCGACGGCCGCCTGCGGGCCGATCGTCTTCGTCGGGCTCATGGTGCCGCACCTCGTGAAGACGCTGACCGGCCCCGACCTGCGCCGGCTGCTGCCCTGCTGCGCGGTGCTCGCGCCCGCGCTGCTGCTCGGCGCGGACGTGCTCGGGCGCATCGTGGCCCGGCCCGGCGAGTTGCAGGCGGGCATCGTCACGGCGGTGCTCGGCGGCCCGCTGTTCCTGTACTTCGTGCGAAGGAAGGTGCGGGCGTGAGGCCGGAATCCGCGTGCGGGCGGGCGGCGTGGGAGAGGTGCGGCCGGTGAGCGTGGTCCGCGCCGCCGCCGGGCGGCCCGTCATGGCCGGGATCGTCGCCGTACGTCCCCGGGCCGTGGCCGTGGGGATCGGCTGCCTGCTGCTGGCGCTCGCCTTCGGCGTGCTCACGGTCGGCGGCGGCGACTACCCGATGAGCCCGGCGGACGTGCTGCGCACCCTCGCGGGCGGCGGCGGCCCGGCCGAGGACTTCGTCGTACGCGAACTCCGGCTGCCCCGGGTGGTGACCGCGCTGGTCGTGGGCGCCGCCCTCGCGCTGGCCGGCGCGATCTTCCAGTCGCTCGTGCGCAATCCGCTCGGCAGCCCCGACCTGCTCGGCTTCACCCAGGGCGCGGCGACGGGCGCGCTCCTGGTGGTGGTCGCGGGCGGCGGCAGCGCGGCCCTCGCGGGCGGCGCGGTGCTCGGCGGCGTCGTCACCGGAGTGGTGATCTACCTCCTGGCCTGGCGCGGGGGCCTGCACGGGCACCGCCTCGTGCTGGTGGGCATCGGCGCCACCGCGGTCCTCACGGGAGTCAACGGCTATCTGCTGACCCGCGGCCGGCTCATGGAGGCGGCCCGCGCCATGCTGTGGCTCACCGGCAGCCTGGACGGCCGCGGCTGGGAGGACGCCCTCCCCCTGCTCGCCGCGACGGCGGTGCTGGTTCCGGTGGTGTTGCTCGGCTGCGCGCGACCCCTGGCGATCACCGAGATGGGCGACGACCTGGCCCGCGGCCTCGGTGTGCGGGTGCAGGGCCTGCGCCTCGTCCTGACGGCGGCGGCCGTGCTGCTCGCCTCCCTCGCGGCGGCGGCCGCCGGACCGGTGTCGTTCGTGGCGCTCACCGCGCCGCATCTGGCCCGGCGGATGACCCGGACCCCCGGGCCCAACCTGCTCACCGCGGCCTGCGTGGGCGCCGCGCTGCTGACCGGCGCCGACCTCGCGGCCCAACGACTGTTCGGAGACCACCAGTTGCCGGTGGGAGTGGTGACGGGCGTGCTCGGCGGCGGCTACCTCGTCTGGCTGCTCGCCGCCCAGCGGAAGGCGGGCCGGATATGACCAGGACGAACGGAAACGGAGTGATGACGTGGTGAGCGGCGCGCTGGAGGCCGTGCGGGGCGACGGGCCCCGGTTGCGCGGCGACGCGCTGACCCTCGCGTACGACGGGCGGGTCGTGGTGGAAGGGCTGGACGTCGCCATCCCGGACCGGTCCTTCACGGTCGTCGTGGGGCCCAACGCCTGCGGCAAGTCCACCCTGCTGCGGGCGCTGGCACGCACGCTCAGGCCGTCCGCCGGGGCGGTGCTGCTCGACGGACGGGACGTCACCTCGCTGCCCGCGAGGAAGGTCGCGCGCACCCTCGGCCTTCTGCCGCAGACGTCGGTCGCGCCGGACGGGATCACGGTCGCCGAGCTGGTCGGCCGCGGCCGGTATCCCCACCAACGGCTGCTGCGCCAGTGGTCGGCGGACGACGAACGGGTCGTGGGGGAGTCGATGGCGGCCACCGGGGTCGCCGACCTCGCCGGCCGCCTGGTCGACGAGTTGTCCGGCGGCCAGCGGCAACGGGTGTGGATCGCGATGGCGCTGGCGCAGGAGACGCCGCTGCTGCTGCTGGACGAGCCGACGACCTACCTCGACATCGCCCACCAGATCGAGATCCTCGACCTGTGCGCCCGGCTGCACGAGGAGCGGGGGCGCACGCTCGTGGCCGTGCTCCACGACCTCAACCACGCCGCGCGCTACGCCACCCATCTGATCGCGATGCGCGGCGGGCGCGTCGTGGCCTCCGGCGCTCCCGCCGAGGTGATGACCGCCGGCCTGGTGGAGGAGGTCTTCGGCCTCCCCTGCCGGGTGATCGACGACCCGGAGACCGGCACCCCGCTGGTCGTCCCCGCCGCCCGCCGCCGTACGGGGGAGAAGGAGGCGTGAGCGTGCAGATCTTCCGCGATCGGTGGGGCATCCCCCACCTGCGCGCGGGCGACGCCCGCGAACTGGCCTACGCCCAGGGGTTCGTCACCGCGGTGGACCGGGCCTGGCAGCTCGAGGTCGAGCGGCTCCGCGGGGCCGGCACCTCGGCGGCCGTCCTCGGCGCGGACGCCGTCCCGTGGGACCGGTTCGTACGGCAGGTCCGGCTGGACGACACCGCCCGGCGCTGCCTCCGGGCGCTCGACGCGGACACCGCGGCATGGGTGGGCGCGTACGTGGACGGCGTCAACGCGGGCCTGCCCGAGGGAGCCCGCCGCGCCCCGGAGTTCCGGGCGGCAGGGCAGGCGGGGAACGCGGCCGGTCACGACGAGACAGAGCCCGGCCCCGCCGGGGACGACGGCGCGGCAGGAGACGGCGCGGCCGCGCTCGTGCCGGGCCGGTGGGAGCCGTGGACGCCGCTGGCGGTCTGGCTGTCGCACCACGTCCTGTTCGCGCACGTCCCGGCGAAACTGTGGCGTGAGGCGGTCACCGCCCGGCTCGGCGCGGAGGCCGTGGCGCTGTTCGCCACCGACGGGCCGGGCACCTCCGGAAGCAACGGCTGGCTGGTCCCCGGCGACCGCACCCGCACGGGGGCGCCGATCATCGCCGGAGACCCGCACCGGATCATCGAGGACCCCGGCTTCTATCAGCAGATCCGCCTGGCCTGCCCGGAGTTCGACGTGGCCGGGCTGGCCGTGCCGGGAGTTCCGGGCATCGCCCACTTCGGGCACGCGGGGACGGTCGCCTGGGCGATCACCAACGCCATGGCCGACTACCAGGACCTCTTCCGCGAACGTCTCCGGCGCCGGGACGGCCGCGTCGAGGCGCTCGGCCCGGCCGGCTGGCGGCCCGCCACCGCCCATACCGAGGTCGTCGAGGTCGCCGGAGGCGAGCCGGTCGAGGTGGAGGTGATCGAGACCGAACGCGGCCCGGTCGTCATGGGCGAGCCACCGCGGCCGTACGGGCCCGCGCGACAGGAGACGAAGGGACGCGCTCCTCGCGACCGGGGCGCCGGGCGGGAAGGCGGGTCGCCTGCCGGCCACGCGGGCGAGTGGGAGGACGGCCAGGACACCGGGCAGGACACCGGGCGCGAGGACGAGCCGGATGCCGGACGCGAGGACGAGCGCGCGGGCGAGTGGGAGGGAGTGAGCCTGCGGTATCCGCCGCGGGTGTTCCACGACCTGGGATTCGCGACGCTTCCCGCCCTGCTGCGGGCCAGGACCGTGGCCGACGTCGACCGGGCGTTCGACCGGTGGGTGGAGCCCGTCAACGTCGTGCTCGCCGCGGACACCGGCGGCGGCCTGCTGCACCGCGTCGCCGGTCTGGTGCCCGTCCGCCACCCGGGCAACTCGCAGCGGGTCGTGCCCGCCTGGGAGCCCGGCCACGAGTGGCGCGGCAGGCACGCGCCGATGCCCCGCCGGGAGGTCACCGGGATCACGGTGATGGCCAACGAACGAGGAATCTCGGCTCCGTTCGGCGTCGAGTTCGCCCCGCCGTACCGGGCCGACCGGATCCGGGCCCTCCTGGAGGCCGCCCCCGTCTGGTCCGCCGGGGACATGGCGGCGATCCACACCGACACGCTCCTGCCCGGCGCGCGGCCGCTGCTGGGGCTGCTGGCCGGGCTGACCGGGCTCGGTCCCGGCGCCGTACGCCTCCGGGACCGGCTCACCGGCTGGGACCGGCGGATGGACGCGGACAGCGCCGGCGCTGCGGCGTACGCGGATGTGCGTGCCGAGGTGGTGTGGCGCCTGGCGGCCCATCCCGCGCTCGCGCCGCTGGCCGATCTGTCGCACCCGCTCCAGCCCGAACAGGCGCACAGCCCGGATACGGGCACTCCCGTGGAAGCTCGTCCCGCACAGGCCGGCGCCGCGAAGGCCCGCCCCATGCCGGCCGCTCGCCCCACGCAGGCCGGCGGCGGGCCGCCCGTCGGCGGTGATCGGGAGGCGCCGGGTGAAGGTGTCGCGTGTCCGGAGGTGTTCCGGCCGTGGCTGGTGGCGGCTCCCCGGATCGCGCACGCCCTGGAGACCCTGCTGACGACCGACCGGCTCCCCGGGCTCGGCCCTGACGATCTGGCCGAGATCGCGCGGGCCGCGCTGGAGGACGTGGCGGCTCGCGGCGAGACCGGCGTCCGGTGGGGTGACCTGCACCGGCTCGTCCCCTGGCGGGCGCTGCCCGCCCCGGCGGCCACTCCGTCGGACCCCTCCGGCGCCGCGCAGGCGGAGCCGGGGATCTCGGGTGACCACGGCTGTGTGCTGTGCACGTCCAGCGTGCCGGGTGTCACCCATCACTGCGCCCGCGGCCCGGCCGCCCGCTACGTCTGGGACCTCGCACGGCGCGACGCGAGTCTCTGGGTCGTCCCGTTCGGCGCGAGCGGCGTGCCGGGCGACCCCCACCACCGTGACCAGCAGCCGCTGTGGGTGCGCGGCCAGCTCGTGCCCCTGGTCACCGACTGGACCCTGCTGACGGAGGAACGACATGATCTCTGAGGCTTCCGCCCGGGCCGTGTACGAGCAGGTGGTGGCCGGGTTTGGCACCGTCCGCATCGTCCCGGTGGACCCGGCGGCCGACGCCGCTTTGATCCACTCGTGGGTCACCCAGGAGCGGGCGAGGTTCTGGGGAATGCTCGACGCGAGCCCCGAGCGGGTCCTGGAGATCTACGACTACCTGGACGGGCTGACCACCCACCACGCCTACCTCGTCCACCGCGACGACCGGCCGGTGGCGCTCCTCCAGACCTACGAGCCGGAGGCGGACCCCGTCGGTGAGTGCTACGACGTCCGGCCGGGCGACTTCGGTGTCCACCTGCTGGTCGGCCCGGCCGCCGGGGAGGGCGAGCGCGGCTTCACCGGCGCGCTGCTGTCCGCCCTCCTGGCGTACGCGTTCTCCGATCCCGCCCACACCCGGATCGTCGCCGAGCCGGACGCCCGCAACGAGAAGGTGATCGGCCGCATGCTGCGGACCGGTTTCACGCTCGGGCCCGAGATCGACCTGCCGGACAAGCGCGCCCGGCTGCTCTTCCTGACCCGAGACGACCGCTGAGAACCAAGGAGTACGCAGTGCTGCTCGACGCCCTTTCCCGGCACCTGGAAGGCCTCGCGGCCGAGCGCGGCGGCGTGCTGGGGGTGCTGCCCGGGCTGGTCGCCGACGACTCCCCCGGCTGGATCCCCGCGGCCGACCTCGTGCGGGAGCCGTACGAGATCCTGCTCACGTTCGTGGACGAGACCGCGGCACGCTGGAACGCGCCGCGTCACGTGGCGGCGGCGCTGCTGTGGAAGACCTACGGCTACTGGCACACGATGCCGATGGTCCTCGGCTGGGCCCTCCACCGGCGGGTGCCCGTGATGCGCCTGGAGGACACGCTGGTCAAGCCGTCGGCGGCGGGGATCACGGTGGCGGCGTCCCGGCTGACCGTGGCCGTGCTCCCCGACGACCCCGCGGCCGGAACCGTCACCGGAATCCCCACCGGAACCACGGCCACCGCCATGGCCGTCGGCGGAACCACCGCTGGAACCATGGCCGCGACCCTGGCGGCACCGGTCTCGGGGCCGTCCGGCACGGTCGTCGTCGAGGACCTGGCGGCGGTCATCAGGGCGGCGATCCTCGACGGGCAGCGTCCGTTCGTGCAGGCGCTGAGCGCGGTGGCGCGGGTGGGTGAGCGCACCCTGTGGGGCTCGACCGCGGAGGCGGTCGCCCACCCGCTGCTCGCGCTCGGGCCGTACGCCGAGGCGGCCCGGCTGCTGGAGGAGATCGGACCGCCGGTCGCCGGGCTGCTCGCGCCCGACGGCGACGGGTACCGCCGCCGCACCTGCTGCCTGTGGATCACACTGCCGGACGCCGACCCCTGCTCCACCTGCTGCGTGCCGGCCGCGCGGACACCCTAGATTCCGGCCGGGAAAGAATTTCCGGCGATCGTGTCCATCCGGCGGGGTCTCATCCGTAGAGGTGGTGTGCGGCGACGCCCGTACGTGACACCCCCAGGGAAGGAAAGCTCGGCATGAAATACATGCTTTTGATCAACAGCAGCTCCGAAGGCCCGGCCGAGGAGGTCGAGGGCGCGTCGTTCGACGACTGGCTCGCCTACGACAAGATGGTGCGGGACGCCGGCATCCACGTGTCGGGGCACTCCCTCGCCGACCTGACCACCGCGACGACCGTCCGGGTCGCCCCCGACGGGCAGCGGACCATCACCACCGACGGACCGTTCGCCGAGACCCGTGAGGTGCTCGGCGGCTACTACGTGCTCGACGTGCCCGACCTCGACGCCGCCCTGGACTGGGCCGCCCGCTGCCCCGGGTCGCGCGGCGGCGGGTCGGTCGTGGTGCGGCCGGTGGCCGAGTTCGACATCTGACGCGTTCGGCATCCGACGAGTGACGATCCGACGATGACGGACGGCCGGGCGGCGACGGCGGTGGAGGCCGTGTTCCGGGAGGAGCGCGGCCGACTGCTGGCCGCGCTGGTGCGCCGCTTCGGCGACCTCGATCTCGCCGAGGAGGTCACCGCCGAGGCGATGGAGGCGGCCCTGGTGCACTGGCCGGTGGACGGCGTGCCGCCGAACCCGGGGGCGTGGCTCGCGACCACCGCGCGGCGTAAGGCGGTCGACCGCCTGCGGCGGGACACGGCGTACGCCGCCCGGCTGGCCATCCTGCAGGTGGAGGCGGAGCAGGCCGCGCCGCCCGCTCCGGAGATCGGCGCCGGCGACGACCTGCCCGACGAACGGCTCCTGCTGTTCTTCACCTGCGGCCACCCGGCCCTGCCCGCCGAGGACCGCGTCGCGCTGAGCCTGCGGTGCCTCGCCGGGCTGACCACCCCCGAGGTCGCCCGGGCCTTCCTCGTCCCGGTCGCCACGATGGCGAAGCGGATCGTCCGGGCGAAGAAGAAGATCCGCGAGGCCCGGATCCCGTTCCGTGTGCCCGGTCCGGACGAACGGCCGGAGCGGCTGGCAGGGGTGCTCCAGGTCGTCTACTCCATCTTCACGGAGGGGTACGTCGCCAGTTCGGGGTGCGACCTGCAGCGCCCCGACCTCGCCGAGGAGGCCATCCGCCTGGCGCGCATCCTGCGCCGGCTGCTGCCGGCCGAACGGGAGGTCTGCGGCCTGCTGGCGCTGATGCTGCTGGTCCACGCCCGCCGTGACGCCCGGACCGGGCCCGGCGGCGGGCTGGTGCTCCTCGCCGACCAGGACCGCGGCCGCTGGGACCGTACGATGATCGAGGAAGGGCTGGCCCTGGTGCCCGTGGCGCTGACCGGCGGCCCGGTGGGGCCGTACGGCGTGCAGGCCGCGATCGCCGCCCTGCACGACGAGGCGGCCGACGTCACCACGACCGACTGGCCGCAGATCGTAGCTCTGTACGACGTCCTGTTCACGCTTACTCCGTCGCCGATCGTGGCGCTGAACCGCGCGGTCGCGGTCGCCATGCGCGACGGGCCGCAGGCCGGGCTGGCGCTCCTGGAGCAGCTCGCGGAAGAGCCCCTGCTGCGGGATCATCACCCCTATCACGTGGCATGCGCCGACCTGCTGTCCCGGCTGGGCCGGAAGGGTGAGGCCGCCGTAGCGTACCGGCGGGCCCTCGACCTCGCCGGCACCGAACCCGAACGCGCTCACCTGCGCCGGAAGCTGGCCCCGGAATGAGCCCGAGCCCTGATCAGCCGCGGCTGGGTGTGGGGGTGGGGTTGTAGGTCGGAGTGCCGCTGGCTGTGGGGGTCGGATTACTGCTGGGTGTGGGGCTCGGGTTGTAGGTCGGAGTGCCGCTGGCTGTGGGGGTGGGGTTCCTGCTGGGTGTGGGGCTCGGGTTGTAGGTCGGAGTGCCGCTGGCTGTGGGGGTCGGATTACTGCTGGGTGTGGGGCTCGGGTTGTAGGTCGGAGTGCCGCTGGCTGTGGGGGTCGGATTACTGCTGGGTGTGGGGCTCGGGTTGTAAGTCGGAGTGCCGCTGGCTGTGGGGGTCGGATTACTGCTGGGTGTGGGGCTCGGGTTGTAAGTCGGAGTGCCGCTGGCTGTGGGGGTCGGGTCGTCGATGGGGCTCAAGGTGGGGAGCGGCTCCGGCCGGGGATTGATGGTGAGGACGGGGCTTGGGCTGGGACTTGCCGGTATGGCGTGGGCGGCGTCCGCATTCACCAGGTCGCCGGCGAAGACGGCGAGAAGCGCGGTCAGGGAGAGCAGAAGCCCGGACCGTGTGATCGTTGTGTAGTGCATGGGCGCAGGCTGACTCCCCGCACTTGGAAGTCACTTGTGAGCAGCCGCATGCGCTGGTCGCAGCCGTGGGCGCGCGTTCGCGCGGCGCCACACGCACGTTCCATCCGCTGTTCCCCCGGGCGGGCGGGTTAGGACCGCGTGGCGTCTTCCAGGGTGATGACGACCTTGACGTCCTCGGGTTGCGCGGTGAACGCGTCGGCGAACGACTCCAGCGGCACCCGGCGGGTGATCAGCCGGTTCAGCCAGGCGTGGTCGGCCTGCGCGAGGGCGTCGGCCGCGGCGGCGTAGTGACGGAGATTGGCGTTCACCGACCCGATGAGGACGTCGTTCTCCAGCACGATGTCGCGGTTGAGGCTCCCGGCGTCGATCGTGAGCCGGCGCCCGGCGGAGGAGACCCCGGTGAGGCAGACGATGCCGTACGGCGCGGTGTTGAAGGCCACCCCGAAGATGACCGGTCCGGCGCCGGTGGCCTCGATGACGACGTCGGGCCGGATCTTCGCGGAGACCTCGCCCGCGTCGCCCGTGTGGTAGTCGGCGCCGAGGTCGCGCACGAGTTCCGGTTTGGGGCCGTCGGTGACCCGGTCGAGGACGTGCACCTCCAGGCCGCGTCGCACGCCGAGCAGCGCGGCCAGCAGGCCGATCGGCCCGGCGCCGGTGACCAGCGCCGTCTTCGGATGGAACCAGGCCCGGGCGCCGACCTTCTCGACCTCGTCCCAGGCCTTGGCGACGACGCTGGTGGGTTCGAGCAGCACCCCGACGTCCGCCAGCGCGGGATCCAGCTTCACGGCATAGCCGGGCTCGACCACCCAGGCCTGGCTCGCGTACCCGTCCAGGTCCTTGATGCCACGCTCGGTGTATCGGCCGTTGCGGCACATGTCGAACTGCCCGTGCGCGCACGCGCCGCACGGCACCGGGTCGGGCCGCCGGACCACTCCGACCACCAGGTCGCCCGGGGCGAAGCCGCTGCCCTCGGGCGCCCGCCGCACCCTGCCCAGCGACTCGTGGCCGATGACCAGCCGCTCGCGGCCGGGTGGGGCCGAGCCGTAGTCGCCCGCGGCGATCTCCTTGTCCGTGCCGCACACTCCGACGGCGAGGCCGTCGACGAGCAGGTCGCCGTCTCCCGGCTCCGGGTCGGGGACGTCGACGGCCGCGAGGGAGTCCTTTCGCAGCGGGACGACGGTGAGAGCGCGCATCAACGCCCACCTCCAAGGTGCTCGGCCGGGTCCGCTCCGGACAGGTGACGGGCCGCGTTGACCAGCCCGACGTGGCTGAACGCCTGCGGCGTGTTGCCGAGCTGCCGCCGGGCGACGGGGTCGTACTCCTCGCTGAGCAGCCCGAGGTCGTTGCGCAGATCCAGCAGCCGTTCGAAGAGCTCGTACGCCTCGCGGTGCCGCCCGATGCCGTACAGGGCGTCGGCGAGCCAGAACGTGCAGGTGACGAACGCGCCCTCCGCGCCGGGCAGGCCGTCGACGTCGCCGTCGGCGCCGGGCCGGTAACGCAGCAGGAAGCCGTCGGAGCACAGCTCACGCCGAACCGCCTCCACGGTACCCCGCACGCGCGGGTCGTCCCAGGGCAGGAACCCCGCCCGGGGGATCAGCAGCAGAGCGGCGTCGAGGCCCTGCGACCCGTAGAACTGGGTGAACGTGTTCCGCCCCGGGTCGTAGCCGCGGTCGCACACCTCGGCGTGGATC
Organism: Microbispora sp. H10670; assembly: GCF_014161385.1. Taxonomy (NCBI): domain Bacteria; kingdom Bacillati; phylum Actinomycetota; class Actinomycetes; order Streptosporangiales; family Streptosporangiaceae; genus Microbispora; species Microbispora sp. H10670. Next base: position 44,567 of record NZ_JABBWW010000014.1, read on the forward strand.
TTGTCCCGGGTGGCCCGCCACCGGTCCACCGGCCCCTCCAGGCCGAACCGTTCGACGGCCCGCACGGCCCGGTCCATGCCCGCCCAGGCCATGACCTTGGAGTGCACGAAGTGGCGGCGGTCGCCGCGCACCTCCCACAGCCCGTTGTCCGGGTCGTCCCAGTGGCCCTCCAGGAAGTCCAGCAGCGCGCGTTGCAGGTCCCAGGCCTGTTCCTCGGACTCGATGCCCGCCATCCGGGTCAGGTGCAGCCCGTCGAGGACCTCGCCCCACACGTCGAGCTGGAACTGGCCCGACGCCGCGTTGCCCACCCGCACCGGAGCCGACCCCTCGTAGCCGGGTAGCCAGTCGATCGTGTATTCGGGCAGCCGGCGGGTGCCGTCGATGCCGTACATGATCTGCAGGTCGGCCGGATCGCCGGCCGCGGCCCGCAGCAGCCACTCCCGCCACGCCTTGGCCTCCGCGACGAAACCGGTGCCGAGCAGCGCCTGCAGCGTGAACGTCGCGTCGCGCAGCCAGCAGAACCGGTAGTCCCAGTTGCGCGGGCCGCCGAGCTGTTCCGGCAGCGAGGTGGTGACCGCGGCGACGATGCCGCCGGTCGGCTTGTAGGTCAGCGCCTTGAGGACGACCAGCGAGCGGCGCACCGCGTCCTCCCACCGGCCCTCGTAGCGGAAGCCGCGCAGCCACGACGTCCAGAACGCCTCGGTGTCGGTGATGGCCCGCTCGGCGTCCACCGGCTTGGGCGTGCGTTCGTGCGAGCGCCGGTAGGTCAGCACGAACGGCACCCGCTGCCCGGCGGCGACGGTGAAGTCGGCGTAGGTGGTCATGTCCTCGCCGCGCAGCGGCACCGGGGTGCTCAGCCAGGCGGCGTCCGGCCCGGCGACCGCGACCAGTTCGCCGTCCCGGCTCCGCACCCAGGGCACGATGTGGCCGTAGTCGAACCGCAGCCGGAGCGCCATCCGCATCGGCACCCGTCCGCTCAGGCCCTCGACCACGCGTACGACGTCGGCCGCCTCACCGCGCGGCGGCATCGCGTCGATCACCCGTACGGAGCCCTCGGGGGTGTCCCACTCCGTTTCGAGCACGAGGGAGTCGCCCCGGTAGCGGCGGCGCGTGCAGAGCCCACCGGCGGCGGGGGCCACCCGCCAGAAGCCGGCCCGTTCGTCGCCGAGCAGGGCCGCGAAGCACGCCGGGGCGTCGAACCGGGGCAGGCACAGCCAGTCGACCGACCCGTCCCGGCCGACCAGCGCCGCCGTCTGCAGATCACCGAGCAGTCCGTAGTCCTCGATCCGCAAGGCCACCGCGCGCCCCCACAGCCGTCCACCACTCCTGAACCGGCGCGCTACCCCGGCAAAGGGAACGTATGTACTGCGCAACGAAACTGTGCGGCGGAAGGGCGGCGCGGAGGCGGTGCCGGACGGGCAGGAGCTCCCGGAAGGCGCTCCTGCCCGTCCTGCCCGTCCTGCCTGAGGGCCCGCCGAGCCGTCAGCCGCGCCTGGGCTCCAGGCGCACGGCGGTGACTCCGCAGTCGAACGGCGTCACGGAGACGACGCGGAAGCGCTTCTTGTCGCCGCCGCCGGGGAACACCGGCAGGCCCGCCCCGATCGCGGTCGGGTTGACGAACAGGTTGAGCTCGTCGATCAGGTCGGCGGCGATCAGGCTCGTCACCAGCGTGCTGCCGCCGTACGTGATCAGGTCGCCGCCCGGCTGGGCCTTGAGCTTGCCGATGGTCTCCGAGAGGTCGCCGCCGGCCACGACGGCGTTGTCCCAGGGCGACTCCGCGAGGTCGTTGGAGATGACGGTCTTGGGCGTGTTGTTCATGAAGTCGATGGCCTCCTGGGTCTCCCCCTCGGGACCGGACGCCCAGGCCGGGATGAACCCCTCGGCGAGCCGGCGGCCGAGGACGATGTGGTCGACGTTCTCCATGAGCCCGGTGATGTAGGCGCCGAGGTCGTCGGTCCACGGGAAGGTCATCCAGTCCATCTCGCCGTGCGGGCCGCCCATGTAGCCGTCGATGGTGGTCTGGACCTGAAGCTTGAGCTTGCGCATGATTCGTTCCTTCTTCTTCGCTGGGTGAGAGGTCAGGCGACGTACGGAGTCCTGGCGCGGGCCTCGCTGAGCGCGGCGGCCCACCAGGCGAGCTGGTCGAGCATCGTCGTGACGCTGGTGTTGCAGGCGGCGCCGTCCTTGGGCCAGCTTCCGTCCGCGGCGAACAGGTCCCAGTAGCACGGAAGGCTGATGGTGCCCTGGAGCGTCACCGCGTGCAGTTCGGCGAAGATCTGCCGCAACTGCGCGACGGCGTGCAGGCCGCCGGACTCCCGGCCATAGGAGATGAAGGCGACCGGCTTGGCGTGCCACTCCTGGTAGTACCAGTCGATCGCGGTCTTGAGCGACGCGGGGAAGCTCTGGTTGTACTCCGGGGTGACGACGGCGAAGGCGTCGGCGGCGGCCAGGCGTGCGCCCAGCTCCGCCACCTCCGGCGGGACGAGGTCGTCGTGGTCGCCGAGGGTCGCCGGGACGCGGGTCTCCGCGAGGTCGATCAGGTCGATCTCGAAGTCGCCGCGCCGCCGCGCCCGGGTGGTGAACCACTGCGCCACCGTGGGGCCGAACCTGCCGCTGCGGGTGCTGCCGATGATGACCGCCAGCACTGGTCTCGTGGTGTCCGGCATCCTCGGCCTCCCTTTTCCCGCTTCGCCGTCCGGCTGATGTCCCCGACTCTCGCAGGGGGCGTTTACGGTTCGTTTACGGTGTCCTCTCGCCCCCGGCGTTAGGGTGCGCAGCATGCGTTTCGGAGTCCTGGGTCCGCTCGCGGTGTGGACGGCGGGGGGCGAGCCGGTGGCGGTGCCCGGCGCGAAGGTGCGCGCCCTGCTCGCCGTGCTGCTGCTCAACGACGGGCGGCCGGTCTCCGCCGACCGGCTGATCGACGACCTGTGGGGGGACGACCCGCCGCGGCGCAATCCCCTCGGCGCGCTGTCGGCCAAGGTCTCCCAGCTCCGCAGGGCGCTGGAGGACGCGCAACCCGGGGCACGTGAGCTCGTCGTCTCCCGCCCGCCGGCCTACCGGCTGCTCCTGGACGACGAGGCGGTGGACGTCCGGCGCTTCCACGCGCTCACCACGCGGGCGCGGCAGGCCGGCGACCCGAGGGCCGGGGCGGCCCTGTTCGCCGAGGCGCTGGCCCTGTGGCGCGGCCCCGCGTTCGCCGACTTCGCCGACGAGCCGTTCGCCCAGGCCGTGATCGCGAGGCTGGCCGAGCAGCGGCTGACCACGCTGGAGGACGCGGCCGAGGCCCGGCTGGCGCTCGGCGAGCACGCGGTGCTCGCCGCCGAGCTCGGCGACCTGGTCGCCGCCCATCCCCTGCGCGAACGGCTGCGGGCCGCGTACATGCGGGCCCTGTACGGCGCCGGACGCCAGAGCGAGGCGCTGGAGAGCTACGAGGAACTACGCCGCCTGCTCGGCGACGAGCTGGGGCTGGACCCCGGCCCCGAGCTCGCCGCGCTGCAGCGGGCGATCCTCACCCAGGACCTGCAGGCGCCGCCCGCACCGGACCGGCGGCCCCGCTCGAACCTGCCCGCCCCGCACACCGAGCTGGTCGGGCGGGAGAGCGCGGTCGCCGAGATCGGCGCGCTGCTGCGGGACGAGCGGCTGGTGACGCTGACCGGCCCGGGCGGCGTGGGGAAGACCCGGCTCGCGACCGAGGTCGCCGGCGGCCGGCGGGACCTGCCCGACGGTGTGTGGCTCGTCGAGCTGGCCGGGGTGAGAAACGGAGCGGGGAACGGGGTGCGGAACGGCCTGCGGGCCGGTGCGGTGGCCGACGCGGTCACCGCGGCTCTCGACATCAGGGAGGGCGACCACGCCGACCTGTCCGCGGCGCTGCGGTCCAGAGACCTCCTGCTCGTCCTGGACAACTGCGAACACGTGATCGACGAGGTGGCGGCCCTGGCGGAGCGCCTGCTGCGGACCTCCCCCGGCCTGCGGATCCTCGCCACCAGCCGGGAACCGCTCGCCCTGGCGGGGGAGGTCGTGTGGGACGTGCCGCCGCTCGACGTCCCGGGACGCGACGCCGGACCGGGCGCGCTGGCGGAGTCCAGCGCCGTGCGGCTGTTCGTCGCGCGTACGGCCGCCGCCGTGCGGGGCTTCACGCTCGACGACGGCAACGCCGCGGCCGTCGGCCTGCTGTGCCGCCGCCTGGACGGCATCCCGCTCGCCCTGGAACTGGCCGCGACACGGGTCCGCGCGCTGGGCGTGCAGGGGGTGGTGGACCGGCTGGACGACCGGTTCCGCCTGCTGGCCACCGGCCACCGCGGCGCCCCGCCCCGGCAGCGGACGCTCATGGCGATGATCGACTGGAGCTGGGAGCTGCTGACCGTCCCCGAGCGGACGGTGCTGCGCAGGCTGGCCGTACACGCCGACGGATGCACGGTGGAGGCCGCCGAGTCCGTGTGCGGCGGAGACGACCTCGACGTGCTCACCCTGCTCGTACGGCTGGTCGACCGCTCGCTGGTCGTGATGCTGCCGACCCCGGAGGGACCGCGTTACCGGTTGCTGGAGTCGGTGGCCGCCTACTGCGCGGACCGCCTGGCGGAGGCCGGGGAACGGGAGCGGATCCGGCGCCGGCACCGTGACCACTACCTCGCCCTCGCGGAGCGGGCGGCGCCCCTGCTCCGCGGCCCCGAGCAGCGCCGGACGCTGCGGCTCCTCGACGCCGAGGCCGCCAACCTGCGCGCCGCGCTGGACCACTGCCTGGCGGACCGGGACGCCGCCGCCGCGCTGCGGCTGACCGGCGCCCTCGCCTGGCACTGGTTCCTGCGCGGGCGGCTGACCGAGGCCCGGCGCTCCCTCCAGGCCGCCCTCTCCCTCGCCGAGGACGGCTCGGCGGTCAGCACGGGGCACGTCGGGGAGGACGGCGGGGAGGACCTCGCGCGTCTCGCCGACGAGGTCCGGATATGGCTGGCCGGTTTCGCGGCCCTGCAGGGCGACGCCGCCGGCGGCGCGGCGGTCGCGGACCGGCTGGACGCCGGCCGGAGCAGGGCCGTGTGGTTCCTCGCCCACACCTCGCTCGGCTACCTGGACCTCGCCGACAGCGAGAAGCTGCTGGCCCGCGCCCTCGACGCGGCCGCAGCCGAGGGCGACCGGTGGGCGGAGGCCGCCGCCCTCATGACCCGTGCCCAGCTCGCCCACGTACGCGGCGACCTGGCGGCACTGGAACGCGACGCGGCACGGAGCGCCCGGATGTTCGCCGAGATCGGCGACCGCTTTGGCCGGATGGGCGCCACGGGCTGGCTGGCCGCCCTGGCCGAGGCCACCGGCGACCACGCGCACGCCACCCGCCTGCACCGGGAGGCCCTCGGCATGGCCGAGGAGCTCGGGCTGTGGCCGGAGGTCGCGACCAGACTGTGCTGGCTCGGCTGGATCCACACCCAGCAGGGCGACCACGCGGCGGCCCTCGACGACGGCGCGAGGGCGCTGCGCCTGGCCGGTGAGCAGGGATACCGGCCCGGCGAGGTCTTCGCCGGGACCGTGCTCGCCTACGCCTCCCGGCGCGGCGGCGACCTCGACACGGCCGAGACACACCTGCGGCGGCTGCTGGAGGCCGCGCCGTACCCCCCGGCGCACGAGGACGACCCGCCGTCCGTACACGTCCCGATGCTCCTGGTGGAGCTGGGTTTCGCCGCGGAACTGCGTGGCGACGCCCGCGCCGCGCTGCGCCTGCACCTGGAGGCGTTCGACCTCGCGGCGCGGCTGGACGCGCCGCGCGACCAGGTGGGCGCGCTGGAGGGACTGGCCGGGGCACTCGCCCTGACAGGCGACCACGCCGGGGCGGCCGAGGTGCTCGGCGCCGCGGAAGCGGCCCGCGACGCGAACCGGCTGCCCCCCGCTCCGGCCGAACGGGCCGACCTCGACCGCGTCACCGCCGCCTGCCGCGACGCCCTCGGCGAGGAGTCGTTCACCGCCGCCCGTGCCCGCGGCTCCCTCCTCGGCCCCGAGGCGGCGCGCGCCCGGCACGGCCGCGGCCACCCGTATCGCGCGATACAGCGATCTTCGTAGTGGCGACGTCAATAATCCCGCCATAGGCGTATATAAAGCGTCAACGGGCGCAGAACCCCGCATTTTTCGTGATTCGCTGACTGGGAATCGCCCATCTGAGGGCGGCATGATGCGAATCGAGGAGTGAGGATGACCGACGTCGTCTTCGCCGCCCTGACGATCGCGAGTTTCGTGATCCTGGGCCTGGTCGTGAGCGCGGTGGAGCGGTTGTGAGCGCCGTCAACGCCGCCGGTCTGGCCGTGGTCGCCATCCTGTTGGTCTTCATGGTCGTGGCCCTGCTGTTCCCGGAACGGTTCTGATGACCTTTCCGACGAACCCCGCCGTCAGCGCCGTCCTGGTCACCGGGACCGTCCTCGTCGCCCTGGCGCTCTGCTACCGGCCACTCGGCGACCACATGTTCCGGGTCTACACCGGCACCCGGCACTGGCGGGTCGAGCGGATGGTCTACCGCCTGGTCGGCGTGGACGCCGACGCCGAGCAGGGGTGGCCGGCGTACGCCCGCGCCCTGCTCGCGTTCTCGGTCGTCTCCGTGCTCGCCCTCTACGCCCTGCAACGGCTGCAGGACCACCTGTTCCTCAGCCTCGGGATGCCCGCCGTGCCGCCGGACCTGGCGTGGAACACCGCGGTCGCGTTCGTCACCAACACGGACTGGCAGGCGTACTCCGGCGAGTCGGCCATGGGCCACGTCGTGCAGACCGCGGGCCTGGCCGTGCAGAACTTCGTGTCCGCGGCGGCCGGCCTCGCCGTGGCGGTCGCGCTGGTGCGCGGGTTCGCCCGCGCGAGGAGCGACACGCTGGGCAACTTCTGGGTCGACCTGGTGCGCGGCACGATCCGGATCCTGCTGCCGATCGCGTTCGCCGCCGCGATCCTGCTGGTGGCCGGGGGAGCGCTGCAGAGCTTCGGCGGCCACCACGGCTGGACCACCCTCGCGGGCGGCGGGCAGACCCTCACCCCGGCCGGCGCGGCCGGCCAGGAGGCGATCAAGGACCTGGGCACCAACGGCGGCGGCGTCTTCAACGCCAACTCCGCCCATCCCTGGGAGAACCCCACCGCCTGGACGAACCTGCTGGAGATCTTCCTGCTCCTGGTGATCGCGACGTCACTGCCCCGGACCTTCGGGCGGATGGTCGGCGACAACCGGCAGGGCTACGTCATCGTCTCGGTGATGGCCGTGCTCGCGCTGATCAGTATCGGGGTGACCCAGACGGCCGAACTGCAGGCGGCAGGGACCGTGCCGCAGGCGACGGCGGGTACGGCGCCGCAGTGGGCCGGTCAGGCGGCGGAGGGCCGCGAGGCCCGCTTCGGCGTGCCGGACTCCGCGCTGTTCGCCAGTGCGGCGACCCTGACCTCCACCGGCTCGGTCGACTCCGCCCACGACTCCTACACGGCGTTCGGCGGCGGCATGCTGATCGTCAACATGCTGCTCGGAGAGGTCGCGCCCGGCGGCGCCGGCTCCGGGCTGTACGGCATCCTCGTCCTCGCGGTGATCACCGTCTTCGTCGCGGGTCTGATGGTGGGCCGCACCCCCGAGTACCTGGGCAAGAAGATCGGCTCCCGGGAGATCAAGCTGGCCTCGCTGTACTTCCTGGCGACCCCGGTCGTGGTGCTGCTGGGCACGGCGGTCGCGATGGGCACGGGAGCGGGCCGCGCGGGCATCGGGAACGGGGGCGCCCACGGCCTGTCGGAGGTCCTCTACGCCTTCGCCTCCACGGGCAACAACAACGGCTCGGCCTTCGCCGGGCTGTCGGCGAACACGCCCTTCTACAACACGGCCCTCGGTCTGTGCATGCTGCTCGGCCGGTTCCTGCCGATGGTGCTGGTCCTGGCGCTGGCGGGGTCCCTGGCCCGGCAGGCGCCGGTCCCCGTCTCGGCGGGCACGCTGCCTACTCACCGCCCGCAGTTCGCCGGCCTGCTCGCGGGGGTGACGGTCGTCCTCGTCGCCCTCACCTTCCTCCCCGCGCTCGCGCTCGGGCCGCTCGCGGAAGGCCTGTCCCGATGAGCCCCCAGATGAGCCTCCGGACGACACGCGGCGGCTCGCCCGGGCGCGCCGGCGGGGGCATGACCGGCCTCCGGCAGGCGGCCCACGCGCTGCCCGGGGCGGTGCGGAAGCTGAACCCCGCCACCATGTGGCGCAACCCGGTCATGTTCATCGTCGAGATCGGCGCGCTCTTCACGACCGTCCTCGCGGCCGCGACCCCGTCCTTCTTCGCCTGGGCGATCACCGGATGGCTGTGGCTGACCGTGCTGTTCGCCAACCTGGCCGAGGCGGTGGCGGAGGGCCGCGGCAGGGCGCAGGCGGCGGCGCTGCGCGCCGCGAGACGCGACACGGTCGCCCGCCGCCTCGTCGACCCGGCCGACCTCGCCAAGTGGGAGGAGGTCGGCGCGCCGGACCTGCGCCAGGGAGACCACGTGATCGTGGAGGCGGGTGAGACCATCCCCGGCGACGGCGACGTGGTCGACGGCATCGCCTCGGTGGACGAGTCGGCCATCACGGGGGAGTCGGCGCCGGTCATCCGCGAGTCCGGCGGCGACCGCTCCGCCGTCACCGGCGGCACCCGGGTCCTGTCGGACCGGATCGTCGTACGGGTCACCCAGCGGCCGGGCGAGAGCTTCCTCGACCGGATGATCTCCCTGGTCGAGGGGGCCGACCGCAGGAAGACGCCCAACGAGATCGCCCTCAACATCCTGCTGGCCGCTCTGACGATCATCTTCCTGGTCGCCACCGCGACCATGCAGCCGCTGGCCGTCTTCTCCCGATCGGTCAACCCCGGCGTGGCCGACTCGATCGCCCTCACCTCCGACGGGGTCACCGGCGTCGTGCTGGCGGCGCTGGTCGTCTGCCTCATCCCCACCACGATCGGCGCGCTGCTGTCGGCCATCGGCATCGCCGGGATGGACCGCCTGGTCCAGCGCAACGTGCTCGCCATGTCGGGCCGGGCGGTCGAGGCCGCGGGCGACGTGTCCACGCTCCTGCTCGACAAGACCGGCACGATCACCCTGGGCAACCGGCAGGCGGCGGCGTTCCTGCCCGTGCCGGGTGTGCCCGCGCTCGAACTGGCCAGGGCGGCGCAGCTGTCGAGTCTCACCGACGCCACCCCCGAGGGCCGTTCCATCGTGGTCTACGCGAAGAACGCGTACGGGCTGCGCGAACGGGAGCCGGGCGAGCTCGCCCACGCCGGGTGGGTCCCCTTCACGGCCCAGACCCGCATGTCCGGCGTGGACATGGACGGCCGGCGGATCCGCAAGGGGGCCGCCACCGCGGTCATGAAGTGGGTGCGCGACAACGGCGGCCATCCGACCGCCGACGCGGGTCACCTCGTCGACGGCATCTCCGCCTCCGGCGGCACCCCGCTCGTGGTGGGCGAGGTGAGCGGCGGCGCGGCCCGGGTGCTCGGGGTCATCCACCTCAAGGACGTGGTCAAGGAGGGGATGCGCGAACGGTTCGACGCGATGCGCCGGATGGGCATCAGGACCGTGATGATCACCGGGGACAACGCGCTGACCGCCAGGGCCATCGCGGAGGAGGCCGGGGTCGACGACTTCCTCGCCGAGGCCACCCCCGAGGACAAGCTGGCCCTGATCAGGCGGGAGCAGGAGGGCGGTCGGCTGGTCGCGATGACCGGGGACGGCACCAACGACGCGCCCGCGCTGGCCCAGTCGGACGTCGGCGTCGCCATGAACACCGGCACCAGCGCCGCCAAGGAGGCCGGCAACATGGTCGACCTCGACTCCAACCCGACCAAGCTCATCGAGATCGTCGAGATCGGCAAGCAGCTGCTGATCACCCGCGGCGCGCTGACCACGTTCTCGATCGCCAACGACGTCGCGAAGTACTTCGCGATCATCCCGGCGATGTTCGCGGCCGTCTACCCGGGCCTGGGCGCGCTCAACGTCATGCGCCTGGCCAGCCCGCAGTCGGCGATCCTGTCGGCCGTCGTCTTCAACGCGCTGGTGATCGTCGCGCTGATCCCGCTGGCCCTCAAAGGCGTCCGCTACCGGCCGAGCAGCGCCTCCACCCTGCTGCGGCGCAACCTGTGCGTGTACGGCGTGGGCGGGATCGTGGTCCCCTTCGCCGGCATCAAGCTGATCGACCTCGTCGTCCGCCTCCTTCCGGGGATGTCCTGAATGAAACACCTGCCCAGTCCGATCCGCCGGCACCTGGCCGCCGTCCGCGCGGTGCTGGTGCTCACCGTGGTGACGGGGATCGTCTACCCACTGGCCGTCACCGGGGTGGCCCAGGTCCTGTTCCGGCACCAGGCGAACGGCAGCCTGATCGAGCGGAACGGCCGGATCGTCGGCAGTTCGCTCATCGGCCAGTCGTTCACCGACGCCGCCGGCGCCCCGATCCCCCGCTACTTCCAGAGCCGGCCGGCCGCGCCGGGTCACGTCTACGACACCACCTCCAGCGGTGCGGGCAACCTCGGGCCGGAGGACGTCGTCGACGCCCTCCCCGCTCCGGGCCGGAACGGCCGGACATCCCTGCTCACCCAGGTCTGCGCGCGCTCGCTGGCGGTGGGCCGGCTGGAGGGCGTCAGCGGCGCCCGCCCGTTCTGCACCCCCGGCGGGGTCGGCGCCGTGCTCAAGGTCTTCCCCGCGACCGGCGCCGCGACCAGGGTCGTCTCGGTCAACCAGGCCTGCCCGGCCACCCCGTTCGTCCCCCGCTACCAGGGCGTACGGGTCGAGTGCGCCCGGCCGGGCGAGGACTACTCCGCGGGCCGCACCGTGCCCGTCCGGGGCGCCGTCGCCCGGGTCGCCGTTCCCCCCGACGCGGTCACCGCCGGGGCGTCGGGCCTCGACCCGCACATCTCCGTGGCGTACGCCGTGCTGCAGGCGCCGCGCGTCGCCAGGGCCCGGGGCCGCACAGTGGAGAGGGTGATGGATCTCGTCCGGCGGCACACCGTGAGCCCGTGGCTCGGCTACGTCGGCCGCCCGGCCGTGAACGTGCTCGAACTCAACCTCGCCCTGGACGAGGAGTAGGAGGCCGCGGTGGCACGCGGACGGCTGCGGATCTACCTGGGCGCGGCGCCGGGCGTCGGCAAGACGTACGCCATGCTCGACGAGGGCCGCCGGGGCCTGGAACGCGGCCGGGACGTCGTCGTCGGGCTCGTCGAGACGCACGACCGCCCCCGGACCGCCGCGCTGCTCGCCGGCATGGAGGTGATCCCCCGCAGGCAGGTGGTCTACCGGGGGGCCGTCTTCGGCGAGCTGGACGTCAAGGCCGTCGTCGCCCGCCATCCGAAGATCGCGCTGATCGACGAGCTGGCGCACACCAACACTCCCGGCTCCGGGCACGCCAAGCGGTGGCAGGACATCGAGGAGATCCTCGACGCCGGCATCGACGTGATCTCCACGGTGAACATCCAGCATCTGGAGTCGGTCAACGACGTCGTCTTCCAGATCACCGGCATCCCGCAGCGCGAGACCGTGCCGGACGAGGTGGTGCGGCGGGCCGACCAGGTCGAGCTGGTCGACATGTCGCCCGAGGCGCTGCGCCGCCGCATGGCGCACGGGAACGTCTACCGGCCGGAGAAGATCGACGCCGCCCTCTCCAACTACTTCCGGGTGGGCAACCTCACCGCCCTGCGGGAGCTGGCACTGCTGTGGGTCGCCGACAAGGTCGACGAGCAGCTCGACCGCTACCGCGCCGAGCACGGCATCGCGGGCACCTGGGAGGCGCGCGAGCGGGTGGTGGTGGCCCTCAGTGGCGGGCCGGAGGGAGACACCCTGCTCAGGCGGGCGGCCCGCATCGCCGACCGGACCAAGGGCGCCGACCTGCTGGCCGTACACGTGACCACCGGCGAGGGGCTCACCGGCGCGCACCCGGCGCACCTGGCACGTCAGCGGGCGCTGGTGGAGAGCATGGGCGGCACCTACCACCAGGTCGCCGGCGCCGACATCGCGCACGCGCTGCTCGACTTCGCCCGCGGGGTCAACGCCACCCAGCTGGTGCTCGGCGCGTCCCGGCGGGGCCGGACGGCCCGGCTGTTCTCCCCCGGCGTCTCGGTGATCGCCACCGCCGACTCCGGCTCGATCGACGTGCACATGGTCACGCACGAGGAGATGAGCAGGGGACGGCGCCGGGCGCCGCGCCGGGAGGCCGCCCTCACGCCCATCCGGCGGCTGGCCGGCTGGGCGCTCGCCGTCCTGGGGATGGGCGCGCTGACCGCCGTGCTGCTCCCGTTCCGCGACGGGCTGCGGCTGCCCAGTGAGATGCTGCTGTATCTTCTCATGATCATCGCGGTTGCCCTGGCCGGGGGCCTGCGGCCGGCCCTCACCGCCGCCGTCGGCGGGTTCCTGCTGCTCAACTGGTTCTTCACCGCGCCCGTGCACACCTGGACGATCTCCGACCCGGAGAACGTCTTCTCGCTGGTCGTCTTCGTGCTCGTCGCCGCCACGGTCAGCGCCGTGGTGGATCTGGCGGCCCGCCGTACCCGTGAGGCCGCGCGGGCGGGCGCGGACGCCGCGCTGCTGTCCACCCTGGCCGGGCACGTGCTCCGGGGCGACGCCGCGCTGCCGTCCCTGCTCGCCCGGCTGCGGGAGACCTTCGGCCTCACCTCGGTCACGTTGCTCGAACGCGTCGGCACACCGGTCCCGGACGACCGCGGCGACCCGCGGGCGTGGCGGATCGCGGCCACCGCGGGCGGCACGCCCTGCACCAGCCCGGCCGCGGCCGACACCGACGTCGTCGTGGACGAGGAACTGACGCTCGCGGTGCGCGGACGCCTGCTGGACGCCGCCGACCGCCGGGTGCTGGAGGCGTTCGCCGCGGAGGCCGCCGTCGCGCTGCGCCAGCGGCGGCTGCGGGAGGAGGCCGACCAGGCCAGGCCGCTGGCCGAGGCCGACCGGATGCGCACGGCGCTGCTCGCCGCCGTCGGCCATGACCTGCGCACGCCGCTGGCGTCGGCCAGGGCCGCGGTCGAGAGCCTGCGCACCACCGGCGTCGACTGGTCACCGCAGGACCGGGAGGAGCTTCTCGCGACCGCCGACGAATCGCTGATCAAACTGAACCGGCTGGTGGACAACCTGCTCGACATGAGCCGCCTGCAGGCCGGCGTGCTGGGGCTGGCGCGTCAGCCGGTCGCCCTGGAGGAGGTGGTGCCCCGGGCGATCGACGACCTCGGGCCGCCCGGCGTCCGCGTCGACGCGGACGTCTCCGTCGAGCTCCCCGAGGTCGTCGCCGACGCCGCCCTGCTCGAACGGGTCCTGGTCAACCTGCTGTCCAACGCGGTCCGGCACAGCCCGCCCGAGGAGCGCGTCCTCGTCACCGCCAGCGCGTACGGCGACCAGGTGGAGGTCCGGGTCGTCGACCGCGGCCCCGGCATCCCCCGTGAGGCCCACGACCGGGTCTTCCTGCCGTTCCAGCGGCTGGGCGACCGGGACAGCCACACCGGCGTCGGGCTGGGCCTGGCCCTGTCGCGCGGGCTCGCCGAGGCCATGGGTGGCACGCTGGTCCCGGAGGAGACACCCGGGGGAGGTCTCACCATGATCCTCACCCTGCCCGTCTCCGCGCCGGCGCCGGCCGCACGTCCCGAGGAGCTCGCTTGACCCGTGTCCTGGTCGTCGACGACGAGCCGCAGATCCTCCGGGCGCTGCGGATCAACTTGGTCGCCCGCCACTACGAGGTGGCGACGGCCGCCGACGGCGGCACCGCCCTGCGCCAGGCCGCCGAGTTCAATCCCGATCTGGTGCTGCTCGATCTCGGCCTGCCCGACCTCGACGGCGTGGAGGTGATCCACGGCCTGCGCGGCTGGAGTGCCGTGCCGATCGTGGTGCTGTCCGGCAGGGCCGGAAACCAGGACAAGGTCGACGCGCTGGACGCCGGCGCCGACGACTACGTCACCAAGCCCTTCCACATCGAGGAACTGCTGGCCCGCATCCGCGCCGTCACCCGCCGGACCTCCGTACCCGAGGCCGAGACGGCGCGGGTCAGCGTCGGCGACCACGTCGTCGACCTGGCCGCCAAGACGGTCTCGGGAGACGTGCGCCTCACCCCGACGGAGTGGCGCATCCTGCAGATCATGCTGCGCAACCCCGGAAAGCTGATCAGCCAGCGCCAGCTGCTGACCGAGGTGTGGGGGAGCACCCACGTCAGGGAGACCCACTATCTGCGGCAGTACCTGGCGCAGTTGCGCAAGAAGCTCGAACGCGACCCCGCCCGCCCGGTCCACCTCATCACCGAGCCCGGCATGGGCTACCGCTTCACCCCCTGACCGCCGGGCGGGTCCTGGGGGTACGGGCCCGGAGCGTCACGCCGGTCGGCGTACGAGGCCGAGATGGTCGAGGTGGTAGGAGATCGCGGTCGTCGCGTTCTCGGCGGTGCGTTGACCGAGCAGAACTCCGGTGCCGAGTCCTGCGGAGAGGGCGAGCAGGATGGCGGCCTCGGTGCGGGGGTCGCGGTGCGGGGGCAGGGTTCCGTCGCGCTGGGCGCGGCGGAGCTGGTCGGCGAGGAAGTGCTCCACGGCGTCGGGGGCGCGAAGGAAGGGCTGGTCGGCCAGGGCGGGGTCGGTGGCCGCGTGGACCGCGTAGGCGGTGTACACGAGGTGGAAGGTGCGGCTGTCCTGGTCGGCCGGGAGCGCCTCGGTCAGCACGGCCTCGATGATCGTCCGGGGGTCGTCGGGGGCGTCGGCGTCGCGCACCCGGGTCTGGATCCGTTCGCGTTGGCGCCCGGCCAGGTAGTCGAGCGCGGCGAGCAGGAGTTTCTCCTTGGTTTCGAAGTAGTACTGCACCAGGCGCAGGGAGACGTCCGCCTCGGCCGCGACCGACCGCATGGTGACCGCGTGCAGGCCCTGGCTGCCGGCGATGCGGAGCAGCGCCTCCAGGATCTGGGTGTGCCGTGTATCGCGGTCGGCCAGTTTCGGCATCGCCCGTCCTCTGTGATCCCGGAAAAGTTTGGTACATGTGTATTATCTCTTTGATACGCCGGTATCAAAGATTGGGGAGGCGGCGTGACCAGAACCAAGGTGGGGCGGTTCACCGGCGAGGAGGCGAAGGAGGAGTTTCTGCGGGCGTACGAGCAGGCCATGGAGCTGTGGCCCCGGCCCCGTCGGGAAGCCGATGTCGAAACCAGCTTCGGCATCGTCCACGTGCACCGCTACGGAACCGGCGAGGGCGATCCCGTCGTTCTGCTGCACGGCGCCGGTGCCAACGCCGCCACCTGGTACCCGCAGGTCGCCGCGCTGGGCGAGCGCCACCCGGTGATCGCGGTCGACACCATCGACGACCCCGGGCGGAGCGTGCAGCACACGGTGGTGGCCGGCTCGGCCGGCAACGCCCGGTGGGTGAACGAGGTGCTGGCCGGGCTCGACCTGCGCCGCGTGCACCTGGTCGGACTCTCCTACGGCGGCTGGCTGGCCCTCAACCAGGCCGTCCACGGACCCGAACGGCTCGCCTCCGTCATCCTGCTGGACCCGGGCGGCGTGAGCAGGGTGCCCGCGAAGTTCTTCCTCAACATGATCGCCGGAGCCCTGGCGATGCTTGCCCCGCGCCGGTTCCGTCCGCGGCTCGGACGGCTGCTGGCCAACGCCGCGCTCATGTCACCCCCCGAGCTGATGAAGCCGATCATGATGGGGTATCGCACGTTCGGACCCACCCGCCCGCCGGCCCGGCCGTTCACCGACGAGGAGCTGCGCGCGGTGTCCGTACCCACATTCGCGCTGCTGGCCGGACGCAGCGCACTGCTGGACGTCTCCGCCGCCCGGCGCAGGATCCAGAACCTCATCCCCGCCGCGCAGGTCGACATCCTGCCCAAAGCCGGGCACGGACTCCCACTGGAGTTCCCCGACCTGGTGAACCAGCACATTCTCCGCTTCATCGACGCCCAGACCCCGGACGCACAGACCCCGGCGAACGAGCGACCCCAGGTCGATCTCCGAGAGCCGCCTCGTTCCTGAGACCTCCCGCGTCAGCCGGGGAAGAACTGCGGCCCCTCGCCCCAGAACGAATGCCACAGCGCCGCCAGCAGCCAGAAGACGCCCGCGCCGATCGCGACACCCAGCACGAGGACGAGAACGATCAGTTTGAGGAACGCGTGGGGAGATCGCCGGGAGACGGCCACGCCCTGATCTTCGGTTTCGCAGGAGGAACGGTCAAGGCTCGGCGGCGATCAGCGCTGGGCGAGAGCGACCGCCGCCGTGTAGCCGTCGGGGACCTCCACGTCGTCGACGCGCCACCCGGGCGGCTCTCGCCGGGGATGGAGTCCGACCCCGACGTAGTCGGCGGACAGGTCCCTGGCGAGGCCCGTGCCGAGTCCTTTGAGGTAGGCCTCCTTGCGGGTCCAGAGGCGGCCGAACGCGGCGCGCCTCTCACCGGGCGGAAGGACCGAGAGCTCGGCGGCCTCGGCGGGGTGCAGCCTGGGCACGATCCCGTCGGCCACGCGAAGCTCGGGGAGCCGCTCGACGTCCACGCCGACCGGCACCCCGGCGACGGCGAGCAGCACCAGCCCGTCGCTGTGGGAGAGGGAGAAGTGGAGCGCCGCGTCCGTCACGACGGGCCGGCCGTGCGGGCCGCCGCACAACGGGCAGGGCGCCCGCGTCAGCTCGATCTCCCCCGGGGCCCTGCCGAGACAGGCGCCGAGGAGGCGGCGCAGCGCCACGTGCGCGACGACGTAGCACTCGCGGTTCCCTTTGTGGCGGAACTCGGCCGTCCGCCTCCGCTCCTCCGCGTCCAGCACGAGGGGAGCCGCGTCCAGGGCCGCGTGACGATGCGCGGCGGCGCGCACGAGCCAGAGACGGGGCTCCTCGTCCGGCGCGGGAAGCGGCCCGGGCCCCTCGGGAGCGAGCTCACGCGGCACCAGGCTGTATGACACCGTGCTGTCGGACACCTGGGTCATCGGCCGGCCCCGGCGGGCACGGACGCCCGCGTCGGGAGATCGGCGGACATCGACGTCTCGAAGGGCTTGAAGAGCACGGACTTCGGGGCGAACCGCATGAAAGCGTCGCGGATCAGGCGCGGCACGGGCCGCTCCTCCTGCTCGATCGCGCTCATCGCGTGCGACCTCTCGACCAGCCACCTGATGTGGGCGCGGCGCCGGTCCTCGTAGGCGCGCAGGGCCCGGACCGGGTCGCCGGAGCCGGCACACGCCTGGGCGAGAACCACCGCGTCCTCCACGGCGGAGCTCCCGCCCTGCACCAGGCTGGTCATCATCGGGTGCGCCGCGTCGCCGAGCAGGGTGACCGGGCCCTCGCCCCAGCGCTCAAGGAACGGGCGGTCCTGGGCGGGGACGGGGATGACGGCCTCGGGCTCGGTGGCCTCGATGGCCGCCGTGACCTCCTCCGCCCACCCCTGGTAGGCCCGCAGGATGTCGGCCTTGGTGCCGTTCCACTCCCGGGCCGCCTCGGGCGTCATGTTCCTGGTGCCCCACCAGTAGGCGTTGCCGTGGCCGATGTCGTGGAGGCCGAAGCGCTGACCTTTGCCCCAGTAGTGCCCGTTGAATCCCCTGGTCAGCCGGGGATGGGCGAACCGGGTGACGGCCAGCCAGCAGACGTAACCGGCCTCCCGGACCGGTTCGGGGCCCGTCAGCTGCCGCCTGATCGCCGAGTGGATCCCGTCGGCCCCGATCAGCAGGTCTCCGTGTGCCTCACGGCCGTCCGCGAAGCGGACGCGTACGCCGTCCGGCCCGGCGCTGAAGCCGGTCGCGACGGCGCCGAGGCTGATGGGACAGTCCCCGGCCGCTTCGAGCAGCGCCGCCTGCAACTCGCTCCGGGAGATGCAGACACTGGGCGCTCCCAGCTTCGCGCAGTTCTCCTTGTACGGCAGGACCCGGAGGGTGCGCCCGGCCGTGGTCATCATCTCGACGTGCTCGATCACCTGGCCGCGATCCTCCAGGCCGAGATCGATGCCGAGCGTGCCCAGGGCCCTGATCGCGTTGGACATGATGGAGAGCCCGGACCCGACGGCGCGCAGCTCGCCCGCGCGTTCGTAGACCTCGACCTCCATCCCGATCCTGCGCAACGTGACGGCGGCGGCCAGACCACCGATTCCCGCCCCGACGACGACGGCCTTCGGCCGCGGAGAACCACCCATGATCATCGCTCCTGGTCAGGTCGGGTCAGCGCCGCGAGCGCGGCCGCGACGTGCTTGACGTACGGTTCCTCGACCACCTGGAGGTGATCACCGGGGACGGCGACCACCTCGACCCGTCCCGTGGTCAGCGCCCGCCACCCGTTCGTCGGGTCGTCGTACATGCTGTCCACGGCCGCGTGCAGCGGCTTGAGCACGTCGGGCAGGGGTTCGGCGGCGTGGAGCAGGGTCAGGTCCACGTCCAGGAGCCCCGGGCGATAGTCGAGCATCGCCTGGTAGTTCGCCTGGAAGACCCGATAGAGGCGGCGGACGGCGGCCGCGGAGCTCCCGGGCGGCAGGATGCCGTTGCGCTCGGCGAGTTCCCCGACGCGCGCGAAGATCTCCTCCTGCGTGCCGCACCGCTCCGCGATGGCCTCGACCGGGGTGTCGCTTCCGCTGTCGAGCCAGAGCAGCTCCCAGAAGAAGAACGTCAGCAGGGTGCCGTCGCCGACGTCGCGGGGAGCGTCGGGACGCAGCGCGATCGTGTCGAGGAGCACCAGACGCTCGACGCGCTCGCCCGCCGCGCGCAGCTGCCGGGCCATCTCCACGGCGACGAACCCGCCGAACGACCAGCCGCCGATGACGTACGGCCCGCGGGGCTGCCGCCGCCTGATCGCCTCGACGTAGATGCGGGCCAGGTCGGGGATCGTGGTCAGGGGCTCGGTGCCGGGCGTGCTTCCCGGCGCCTGCAGGGCGTGGAAGGGCTGGTCGTCCGGCAGATGCCCGGCGAGCGGCCGGTAACAGAGGACGTTGCCGCCGATGGGGTGCACGAAGTAGATCGGCGGGCGGCGCCCGCCGGTGCGGAGCGGCACCAGCGGATCGAAGCCGCCGCGCTCCCCGGCGCGCAGCCGTTCGGCGAGCCCGGCGACCGTGGGGGCCGCGATGAGATCGGACATCGGCACGGCCGTGCCGTACCGCTGCTCGATGAGCACCATCAGCCGCATCGCGGTGAGCGACGTGGCCCCCACGTCGAAGATGTCGTCGTGGACGCCCAGGTCCGGCGTGGCCAGCGTCTCGGCGACCAGGCCGGCGAGATCGCGTTCCAGGGCGTCACGCGGCGGCGTGGCGGTGTCCGCGAGCGCGGGGCCGTCGAGCGGCATCCGGCGCAGCGCCGCGTCGTCCCGCTTGCCGCTGGCGGTCAGCGGCAGCGCGTCCAGCCAGGTGACGTGCGTGGGCACCATGTAGCCGGGCAGCACCGCGCGCAGCCGTCGCCTGACCTCACGGGGATCGCTCCGCTCGCCGTCGCCCACCAGGAAGGCGGCGAGGAAGGCGTCGGCGTCCCTCCTCCTGGCGACGACCGCCACCTCGCGCACGCCCGGCAGCGCCAGCCCGGCGAGGGCGTGCTCGACCTCGGCGGGTTCGACCCGGAAGCCCCGCACCTTCACCTGGTCGTCGGCGCGGCCCGTGCCGGCGATGTCGCCGGACGGGAGGAGGTGGCCGAGATCGCCGGTTCGGTACAGGCGGGTGCCCGAAGCGTCCCGGACGAACCTTTCCGCGGTGAGCTCGGGGGAGCCGATGTAGCCGTCCGCGAGGACCACCCCGCCGAGGTAGATCTCCCCCTTCACGCCCACCGGGACGGGGCGCAGCCGGGCGTCGAGGACCCGCGCCGTCGCCCCGTCGATCGCGGTGCCGATCGGGGGCAGCGTGGGGAAGGACTCCGGGTCGCCCGACATGGTGAAGCTGGTCACGACGTGCGACTCGGTCGGCCCGTACTGGTTCTCCAGGACGACGCCGGGCAGCCGCGCGCAGAACCGGCGGATCTCCGGCGTGACCCGCAGCTGCTCGCCGGAGGAGACCACGACCTTCAGGGACCTCGGAACGAGCCCCAGGGCGTCGGAGGCGTGGGCCAGCTGCTGCAGGGCGACGTACGGCATGAAGATCCGTTCGATGCCCTCCCGGTCGAGCAGCCGGAGCAGCCCGGGCATGTCGTGGCGCCGGGCCTCCGAGACGAGGTGGAGGGTGCCGCCCGAGCAGAGCGTGGAGAAGATCTCCTGGAAGGAGACGTCGAAGCTCGTCGGCGCGTACTGCAACGTCCTGCCCCCGCAGGCGCCGCTGGCCCGGCGGTTCTGCCAGTCCACCAGGTTGTCCAGGGCGCGGTGGGGCATGGCGACGCCCTTGGGCCGGCCGGTGGAGCCGGAGGTGAACAGGACGTAGGCGGTGTCCGCGGGGCCGACGGCAGGCGGGACGCCACGGCCGCCGTCGTCCGTGAGAAGGTCGTCCACGGTGATCACCCGTGTGCCGTCGGGCACCAGGTGCGCGTGGGCCTCGTGGGCGACGACCAGGAAGGGACTCGCCTGCCGCACCATCGCGGCCAGCCGCTCCGCCGGGTAGCCCGGGTCGAGCGGAACGCACGCGGCGCCCGACCGGGTGGTCCCGAGGATCACCGCGATCATCTCCGCGGACCTGTCCATCGCGATGCCGATCCGGGCGCCCGGCGGGAGCCCCAGGCCCAGCAGCCGCCGGGCCGCGACGTCCGCCGTCCGGTCGAGATCCCGGTAGGACCAGCACCGCTCGCCGTCCCCCCGATCGCTGTGGACCACGGCCGGGGCGTCGGGGGTCCGGGCGGCCTGCGCGGCGAAGCGCGCCACCACCGTGGAGCCCTCCTCGCGGCCCGCCGTACGGACGGGAGGGCACGGCGGGGCGAGGAAGGCGAGGTCCGCCTCCTCGCCGGGGTGGTCGAGGATGCGCCCGAGGATGCCGGCGTAGGCCCGGCCGAAGATCGGGGCCCATTCGGGGCCCACGCTCTCGCCGGCGCAGTCCAGCCGGAGCCACACGCGCCCGTCCAGCGGCTCCGTCACCGCGTTGACGAGGAGTTTGAAGTTGGTCTCCTCCCAGGTCCGCACCGCGAGCAGGTCGACGGCGGGATGCCCGAGCACCGGCGCCAGGACGTGGAAGTGGATGTAGTTGAAGGCGGTCTCCACGACGGCTCCGCCCCCGTTGTCCTCCTGGATCGCGCTGAGGGGATAGTGGCGGTGCCGGTGGCCGTCCCGCTCCGCCCGGAACGCCTCGCGGACCGTGTCGAGCCAGGTGCGCGGGCCACAGCCGGAGTCTGAACCGGACTCGGGGCCGGACTCGGGGCCGGACCCGAGGCCGCAGTCGACGCGGAGGGGCAGCGTGTTGACGAAGAGGCCCGCCGTGCGGTCCCCGCCCGGCAGCTCCGGGCGTCCGTTCGCGATCAGGCCGGTGGTGACGTCGCCGGCGCCGGAGAACAGCCGCAGCGTCAGGCAGTGCGCGGCGAACAGGACGGACTTCACCGGCACGGCGTGCGCCGCGGCGAAGTCCGCGAGCCGCCGCCCGATGTCGTCCGGCAGGTCCACGCGGTGGACGAAGGGCTCCGCCGGGCCGCGGCCGCTCGGGCGGAGCGTCTCCAGGTCGACGGGCTCCGCGCCGTCCAGCGTCCGCCGCCAGTACGCCCGGTCCTCGGCCGAGGAGAGCGCGCGCAGCTCGTCGCGGACGTGGGTCGCGGGCGAGGGAAGGGGGCCGTCGGCCACCGGCCCCCAGCCGACGCCCCGCGCGTCGAGATAGTCCTGGAGGAGCTCGCCGAGCAGCCCCGCCATGCTGCCGCCGTCCAGGAGGGCGTGGTGGAAGCTGAGAACCAGCTCGACGGTGGTCTCGCGGACGTGGACCCGGAAGAGGTACAGCGGCGCCCGGGTGAGGTCGTACGGGTGGTAGCGCCGTTCCTCGACGTGCGCGCTCACCTCGGCCTCGGCGGCCTCGTCCGGGAGCCCCCGCAGGTCGGCGATCTCCAGGCCCCCGGTGACGACGGGGTGCACGATCTGGAGGGGCCGGTCCCCACCCGCCAGGTCGAACGCCGAGCGGAGCACCGGGTGGCGGGCGACGAGCCGGTCGAACGCCCGCCGGAACGCGGCCTCGTCCCAGTCCAGGCGGAAGGTGTAGCGGAACACGTCGTGGTAGACGGCCGAGCGCTCCTCGGTGGTGCTGTGGTAGATCAGGCCGAGCTGCAACCGGGTGAGGGGATAGGCGTCGACGACGTCGCCCCTCCGGTACGGCTCCGCGAGGAGGGCGAACGGCTCCGGCTCGGGGTCGGCGGGCTCGCTCGTGGTCGTGAGGGCGGCGAGCGCGGCGACGGTCGGGTTCCTGAGCAGGTCCGTGACCGAGAAACGGATGCCGAGTCGTTCGGCCGCGGCGCGGATCCGCAGGCTGACCAGGGAGTCGCCGCCCAGCGCGAAGTAGTCGTCGTCCACCCCCACGTCGTCCACGCCGAGGAACCGCGCCCAGATCGAGGCGAGGGCGGCCTCGACCGGGGTGCGCGGGGCGGTGCGCGCCGCCTGTCCGGGAGAGGGCGGAGCGGGCAGGGCGCGGCGGTCCGTCTTCCCGTTGGGCGTGAGCGGCACGCGGTCGATGCGGACCAGGTGGGCGGGGATCATGTAGTCCGGCAGAGCCCGCGCCAGATGGTCGCGGAGCACGGTGTGCTCGATCTCGGCGTCGGCGGCGTAGTAGCCGACGAGGAACGTCCCGCGCGCCTCCGAGGTGTGGTCGACGACGACCGCGTCGCGGACCCCCGGCGCCGTCGACAGCCGGTCGCGCACCTCGCCCAGCTCCACGCGGTTCCCACGGATCTTCACCTGGTCGTCGATCCGGCCGAGGTATTCGAGCGACCCGTCGGCGAGCCTGCGCGCGAGGTCGCCGGTGCGGTACATCCGTCCCGGTCCGAAGGGGTCGTCGGCGAACCTCTCCGCGGTCAGCTCCGGGCGGTCGAGGTAGCCGCGCGCCACGCCCACCCCGCCGACGCACAGCTCGCCCGCCACCCCGTCCGGCTGCGGCTCGTCCCGCTCTCCCAGGACGTACAGCCGGGTGTTGTCGATCGGACGGCCGATGGGGACCCGGTCCACGGGTCGTCCCGGGTCCGCCGGGCAGTCGTGGAAGGAGACGTCGACGGTGGCCTCGGTGGGCCCGTAGAGGTTGACGAGCCTGGGCGCCCCGCCGGGCCGTGCGGCGAAGACCCGGTTGAACTGCGTCACCCGTGAGGGCGGCAGGGCCTCGCCGCTGCAGAAGACGTACCGCAGCGACGCGGTCTCCTCCACGGCCCCCGGCGACTCCAGGAGGTCGAGGAAGGGCCCGAGCATCGAGGGGACGAAGTGCAGCACCGTGACCTTCTGCCGAGCGATGGCGTGCAGGATGGCCCGCGGGTCCTTCTCGCCGCCCGGCGGGAGCAGCGCCACCGTCGCGCCCTCGATCGCCCACCAGAACAGCTCCCACACCGACACGTCGAACGAGATCGGCGTCTTCTGCAGGATGACGTCGCCCGCGCCGATGGGGTAGGCGCGCTGCATCCAGGCGAGCCTGTTCACCACCGAGTGATGCTCGACCATGACCCCCTTGGGCCTACCGGTGGACCCCGAGGTGTAGATGACGTACGCGAGGTCGTGCCCGGCGACCGGCGGACCGGTGGGATCCTCCCCTGCGTCCTCCGCGTCGTCCACGTGCAGCACGGGGGCGGGCAGGCCGGTCGTCCCGGGCGCGGCCAGGACGACGACGGCGCCGCAGTCGGCCAGCAGGAACTCGATGCGCTCGCGCGGATGGCCGGGATCGACGGGAACGTAGGCGCCGCCCGCCTTGAGCACGCCGAGGATCGCCACGAGCATCGCCGGGCCGCGTTCGAGCAGGACGGCCACCCGGTCGCCGGGGCCCACCCCGGCGGCGCGCAGGCGCCGGGCCACCCGGCCGGCCCGGTCGTCCAGGTCACGATAGGTCAGCGGGGGTCCGCCGTCGGCGGTGAGGACGGCGATCCGGTCCGGAGTGCGGGCGGCCCGCTCCTCGACGAGCGCGTGCAGCGGGCGGTCACTCGCGTAGGGGACGTCGGGGCCGCTCGCCGCCCGCAGCCAGGAGTTCCGCTCGCCGGGTCCGAGCAGGGACAGCTCCGCCAGAGGGTCGTCGGGCCGGTCGGCCGCCTGGCGCAGCAGCGCCTGGAGGTGGGCCGCCACCGCCGTGATCGGCAGGTCCTCGTCGAACACGTCCGTGGCGTGGTCGAGGGCGACCTGGACGTCGTCGGAGCCCCGGAAGTGGACGACGCTGACGGCGAGCGCGTCCTCGTCGTGTACGGGCACGAGACCGGTGGTCTCACGGGACAGCCCGGCGACGCTCGTCCGCCTCGGCAGCGTCAGGTAGGACAGGGTGACGTCGAAGAGCCGCCGGTGCTCCTGGCCGGTCTTCCGCAGGTCGCGCAGCACGTCGCCGAGCGG
This sequence comes from Microbispora sp. H10670, assembly GCF_014161385.1. Taxonomy (NCBI): domain Bacteria; kingdom Bacillati; phylum Actinomycetota; class Actinomycetes; order Streptosporangiales; family Streptosporangiaceae; genus Microbispora; species Microbispora sp. H10670. The sequence goes on from NZ_JABBWW010000014.1 coordinate 68,869, forward strand.
CGCCCGCTCGTGCCGCTGCAGGTCCCGGGCGGCGGCCTGGACGTCGGCGCAGAGTGCGCGCATCGTCTGCCCGGCGTGGACCGGCACGCGAAGCGGCAGGGTGTTGGCGAACTGCCCGACGGTCCGCATCTCGTCGCCGGTACGGCGGTTGAGCAGCGGAATGCCCAGAACGACCTCGCCGGCGCGGTGAACCCGGCCGAGGTAGGCGGCGAAGACGCCCGCCAGGAACGGGAACATGGGCTGCCCGCGCCGCCGGAGCCGCTCGACGACGTCCTTTTCCACGGCGAAAACGAAACGCGCCCTGCCGCCGGTCGATTTCCTGGTGAAAAGCGCGGGAGAAACGTCCCGGAGGGCCTGTCGGAAGAATTCGAGATCGTTCCGGTGCTCCGCCGAACCGGTATATCCGGCCGCCGTGCGGGCGAAATCGAGATAGGAGGGCGTGCTGATTCCGGCGGACGCGCCGGTGGCGTAGTCGTCGAGGGCGCCGGTGACGAAGAGGTTCAGTCCGAAGCCGTCGGCGACGATGTGATGCGCCTTGACCACGACGTGCACCGCGTCGGCGGCCTCCCTGAGCACGGTGATCTCGGCGAGGGGTCCGCCGGTCAGCGGGAGGGCCACGCCGAGCGAGCGCTCCGCCCAGGCGTCGCAGGCGGCGCGGGGGTCGGGCTCGGCGGAGAGGTCGACCACGCCGATCGGGGGGATGCCCTCCTCGGTCCACTGGTGGGCCGTTCCGTCCCGCTCGCCGACCCGCAGCCGGAAAGCGGCGTGGGCGGCCACGGCGCGCGCCAGGCAGGACCTCAGGAGCGCGAGGTCGACCGGGCCGGTCAGTCGTTCCTGGACGAGGCAGTTGAACTGCGGAGAGTCCGCGGCGGCCGCGGCGGCCGCCCAGACGTCCCGCTGATATGGCGTCAGGGGTAATCGCGCGGAGGGGATCACAGCACCTCCAGAAACGGTGTGGCGGTGTTGACCGTTACTCCCGGAAACGGAGCCTAGGAACGGCCCGGCGCGACGGACAACCCCCTTAGGGGCCGGGTAGGGGGTGGCCCGAATTCAACAAGGGTTGTGACGCCCGAATTCACGATCCTAGGCTGCGGAAGAACCGCCGCGAGCAGGCGCCACCGAAACAGCTTCGGCCCGGAAAGGTCAGCGGAAGCTTCGGAACAGAAAAGGCAGCGCATGGACGCCGACACGGTCCACGACCTCACCTGCCCGATCGCCATCGTGGGAATGGCCGGCCGCTTCCCGGGGGCCCCCGACGCCGAGAGCCTGTGGCGGCTGCTGATGAACGGGGACAGCGCGATCGGACCCGTCCCCGCCGACCGCTGGGACGCCGCGCAGCCGCTCGATCCCGACAGGCGGATCCAGGCGGTGGGCGGCTTCATCGACGGGGTGGACCGCTTCGACGCGGCGTTCTTCGGCGTGTCGCCGCGCGAGGCCGCCGACATCGATCCCCAGCAGCGGCTCCTGCTGGAGACGGGCTGGCGGACCCTGGAGGACGCGGGCGTCCGCGCGAGCGACCTCGCGGGCAGCAGGACCGGGGTCTACGTCGGAGCCTCCTGGCACGACTACGAACTCCTCCGCGGCCGTTGGGGCGCCCATGCGACCCCGCACAGCCTGGTGGGCAACGCCCTGGACGTCATCGCCGCGCGCCTGTCGTACTTCCTCAGGCTCCGCGGCCCCAGCATGACCGTGGAGACCGGGTGTTCCTCCTCGCTGGTGGCGCTCCACCTCGCCGCGCAGGCCCTGCGTCAGGGCGAGATCGACGCCGCGATCGTCGGCGGGGTGAACCTCATGCTCGACCCGCATGTCACCGTCGGGCTCACCCATTTCGGCGCGCTCTCCCCACAGGGGCGCTGCGCGGCCTTCGCGGCCGGCGCGGACGGCTTCGTCCGCGGGGAGGGCGTCGCCGCGCTCTACGTGAAGACGCTCGACCGGGCGCTGGCGGACGGCGACCGCGTCCACGGCGTGGTCGTCCGCACCGTGGTCAACAACGACGGCGGCGGCGACAGCCTGGTCACCCCCAGTCCCGAAGGTCAGGAGGACCTGCTGCGGCAGGCCTACCGGCAGGGCGTCGTCCCCGCCTACATCGAGGCGCACGGCACCGGGACCGGGCGCGGCGACCCGATCGAGGCGACCGCCATCGGGCGGGTCCTCGGCGCCGGCCGCACCGGCGACCCGGTCCACATCGGCTCGGTGAAGACCAACATCGGCCACCTTGAGGCGTGCGCGGGCATGGCGGGCCTGTTCAAGCTGCTGCTCGCGCTGCGGCACCGGGTCGTCCCGCCGAGCCTGCACGCCGGGACGCTCAACCCCGGCATCGACTTCGAGGGGCTGGGGGTGCGCGTCGCGCGTGAGCCGCTCGCACTCGCGCCGGACGGCCCGGTCCACCTGGGGGTCAGCTCGTTCGGCTGGGGCGGTACGAACGCCCATGTCGTCGTGTCCTCCCCGCCTCCCCCGGGCACGCACCCCGAAGCCACCCCCGCAGGCGCGGTTCCGACCGGTCTGCCCGCCGTCGTCCCCCTCTCCGCCAAGGACAGCGGGGCCCTCGCCGAACTGGCCGGCCGGATGACGTCCTTCGTCCCCGAGGGGGTCACCGAAAGCGAGGAGGTCACCGGGATCGCCGAACTCGCCGGCCGGCTCGCCCATCGCCGCGACCACTTCCCGGTCCGCGCCGCGTGTGTCGCCCCCGACGCCGGGCGGCTCCGCGCCGCCCTGGAGACGCTCGCCGCCGACCCGGAGAGCGGGGTGACGGGAAGGGCCGTCGAAAGGGGACGCGTCGCCTTCGTCTTCCCGGGACAGGGCTCGCAGTGGAGCGGCATGGGGCGGTCGCTGTACCGCGAGAGCCCGCTGTTCGCCGCGGTCGTCGACCGGTGCGCCGAGGCCCTCCGTCCCCACGTCTCCTGGGACCCGCGCGGCGTCTTCTCCGGCTCCGGCGGCGAGGAGTGGACGACCCGCATCGACATGCTGCAGCCCACGCTGTGGGCCATGTCGCTGGGGCTGGCCGAGCTCTGGCGTGCCTGCGGGGTCGAACCCGACGTCGTCCTCGGCCACAGCCAGGGCGAGATCACCGCGGCGACCGTCGCGGGCATCCTCTCCTACGAGGACGCCGCCCTGGTCATGGCGCGGCGCAGCGCCATCGCCCGCCGGGCCTCGGGCCGGGGCCGGATGCTCGCCGTCGACCTGTCCCGGGAGGAGGCGGTGGAGGCGCTCGCGGGCTTCGAGGACAGCGTCTCCCTGGCCGTCCACAACGGGCCGCGCTCCTGTGTGCTCTCCGGCGAGCAGGAGGCCGTGCTGACGCTGAAGGAGATCCTGGAGGCCGAGGGCACGTACTGCAGGCTGGTCAACGTCGACTACGCCTCACACAGCCCCCAGATGGACCCCCTGCGGGAGGACCTGCTCACCGCGCTCGCCCCGGTGAGGCCGCGCGAGGGCCGCGTCGCGATGCTGTCGACGGTCCGGGGCCGGCGGGTCGAGGGCGCCGAACTGGACGCCGCCTACTGGACGGACAACCTGCGCGACCCGGTCCTGTTCGCCGACGCGATGAACGCGCTCCTGGAGGACGGCGTCACCCACGTCGTCGAGATCAGCCCGCACCCCGTGCTCGCCCCCGTGATCAACCCTGTGATCGCCCCTGAGACCGCCACCGGGACCGGAGCAGGCGACCGGCCGATCGCCGTCCTGACCACGCTGCGCCGGGACGCGGGCGGCACCGGGGACTTCGCGGCAGCCCTGGCCAGGGCGTACGTGGCGGGGCTCGAACCATTCGCCGAGCTGCCGAGGAACGGCTTCCGCCCGCTGCCCGGCCACCCCCTGCGCGCGGACCGCCACTGGGTCGCGGGCGGGACCGCGTCCGGGCCGGCCGCCCGCGGCCTCGACGTCCGCCTCGGCCCCGCCCCCGGTGAGCGCGGCGCCTGGCACGGCGCCCTGGAACTGTCGGCGCGGGCCGTCCCCTGGCTGGGCGACCACAAGGTGTACGGCACGGCCGTGCTGCCGGGCGCCGCGATACTCGGCGCCGCCGTCGCCACCGCGCGGGCCCGCGCCGGCCGGCCGCCGCTGGCCGCCCGGAACGCGGCGGCCACCGAGAGCTCCCTGACCTTGGAGAACGTCGTCTTCCACAAGGAGGTGGCCCTCGACGACGAACGGCCCGCGCGCCTGACCGCCGAGTGGCGAGACCACCCGCGGGGCGGCGCCTTCCGTCTGCTGTCGCTGCCCGAGGGGGCGGACGAGTGGACCGTCAACGCCGTCGCCGAGGCCGCCGCGGATCCGGGGCCGCTCCCCGTGCCCGGGTTCCCCGAGTGGCACGCGGGTGTGGAGCCCACCGGCGTGAGCTCCTTCTACCAGGAGTGCGGGGACCGGGGCCTCGACTACGGCCCGGCCTTCCAGGGGGTGCGGACGCTGTACCTGGACCCGGCGGGCGGGCGCGCCCTCGGGCGGGTGGTCCTCGCCGAGCGCCTGAGCGGGAGCAGCCGCGCCGGCTCCCCCCTGCACCCCGCCCTCTGGGACGGCTGCCTACAGGTCGCCCTCACCCTGTACGGCGGAGCCGACGCGCTGGTGCCCACCGCGGTCCGGCGCGTCCGGGTCCTGGCCGATCCGGACCAGCCCGTCGCCGCCTGCTGGTCGCACGCCGTACGCGACGGCGACGACCGGGTGGACGTGTTCGTGTTCGGCGAGCGGCACGAGCCGCTGCTGACCGTGGAGGGCCTCGAAATGCGGCCGCTGCCGGGCACCGCGGCCGTGACCGCCGACACGGCCCGGCTGCACCACGTCGGCTGGACCGAGGTGCCTCCCCCCGCCGGGACGCCCGCCGAGCCGGGCCGCTGGGCCGTGTACGGCGGCGCGACGCCGGCCACCGACCGGCTCGTCGCGGCCCTCACCGCAGCCCTCACGGCGGCCGGCGCGCGGGTGACGGACGAGGCGGCCGCGGCCGACGCCGTGCTGTTCGTCGCACCGGGGGCGGACGCCGGGCACGAGGCGCAGATCGAGGGCCTGAACCGGCTCACCGGCATCGTGAGGGAGTGCGTCACGGCGGGCGCGTCGCCGCGCCTGACCGTCGTCACCACCCTGGCCCAGGGCATCGGCACCACCGCACCCCCCGACCCCGGGGCCGCGCTCTACTGGGGCTACACCAGGGTGCTGCGGCGCGAACACCCGGAGCTCGAACCACGGTTGGTGGACGTCGACCCCGCCGACATCGACTCCGCCCACACCGACCCGGCCGACTCCGCAGGCTCCGACTGGACCGGCTCCGGCTGGGCCGCCCGGTGCGCGGCCGAACTGCTCGGCCCGGACGCCGAGGACCAGATCGTGCTGCGCGGCTCCACCCGGCTGGCGGCCAGGATCACCCGAGGCGAACCCGAGCCGGACCCCACGCTTCCCGCCCCTCGCACCCGACCGCAGCCCTTCCGGGCCGAGGGGCGGGACCACGTCCCCCTGGAGCGGCGCCCGCCGGAGGACGGCGAGATCGAGATCGAGGTCACGGCGGCGCCGTCCACGGGGAACGCCGTCGCGGGCAGAGTCGTCGCGACCGGGCCGGCCCGAGGGGCCCGGATGGACGGGGAGGACCGGCCTGACGGAGAGGACCGGGCGGACCGGGTAAACCGGGGGGACCAGGTGAACCGAGGAGACTGGGTGGACCCGGGAGACTGGGGGGACCGGGTGGTGGCCCTCGCCGCGGGTCCCCCGGCCAGCCACGTCGTCGTCCGGGCGGAGCACGCCCGGACGATCCCGGACGCGCTCACCGACGCCGAGGCGGCCGGGATCGCGCTCCCGGCGGCCGTCGCCTGGCACGCCCTCACCGAGATCGGCCGCGTCCAGCCGGGCCAGACCGTGCTGGTCCTGTCCGGGGACGGCGCTCTCGGACAGGCCGCCGTACGGCTGGCACTGCGCCTGGGCGCGCGGGTCGTCACCGCGGCGCCCGGCCCGGCACCGCACGAGCATGACCGGATCGACCCGCATCCGACCGACTCGCATCCGGCCGAAGCACCTCAAATCGAAGCACCTCGGATCGACCCGCTCCCGACCGACCCACATCCGACCGACCCACATCCGGCCGACCCGCAGCGGATCGACCTGCGCGACCCGTCCTGGCCCGACGCGGTACGGCGGGTCACCGGCGGCAGGGGAGCCGACGTCGTCGTGGACTGTCTCGGCGGATCGACGCTGCCCGCCGGCCTCGGCGCGCTCGCCCGGGGCGGCCGGTTCGTCGACGTAAGAGGCCCCGGGGGTGAGCCGTACCAGCGGGTGGACCTGGGCCTGTTCCGCGAGGGCGTGATCTACGCTGTCGTCGACCCCGCCGAGCTCGCCGGGCGCGCGCCGGAGACGCTCGCCCGGGTCTGGGACCTGGTCACGGCGGACGAACTCGGCCCCCTGCCGATCGGCACCCGCCCCTTCGCCCATCCGCCGGAGGACGGCGACGAGGCCGTGCTCACCGCCCCGGAGACGGTCGGCCGGGTCGCCTGTGTGCCGCTGCCCGGCGGGCGTTTCCGCGCGGACGGCACCTACCTCGTCACCGGCGGCATGGGGGCGCTCGGCCTCTCGCTCGCGGAGTTCCTCGCCGAGAACGGCGCGGGCTGCCTGGTCCTGCTGGGGCGCTCGGAGCCCGGCCCCGGGCCGGCCCGGCGCGTCGCCGCGCTCCGGGACGGCGGGACGCGGGTGCGCACGGTCGTGTGCGACGTCGCGGACCGGGCGGCGCTGTGCGCGGCGCTGGACGACGTACGGCGGGACCTGCCGCCGCTGCGCGGGGTGTTCCACGCGGCCGGAGTGCTCGCCGACACCACGGTCACCCGCATGACGCCCCGGCACCTCGCCGACACCACGCGCCCCAAGGTGGACGGCGCCCGCAACCTCGACGCGGCCACCGAGCACGACCCGCTGGACCTCTTCGTCCTCTTCTCGTCCGCGGCGGCGCTCGTCGGCACCGCGGGACAGGCGGCCTACGCGGCGGCGAACTCCTTCCTGGACGCGCTCGCCGAGTCCCGGAGGCGGCGCGGCCTGCCGGGGCTGAGCGTGCAGTGGGGTCCCTTCACCGAGGTGGGCCTGGCCGCCGGGGACGCCAGGCGCGGCGCCAGGCTCGCCGACCTGGGCATGGGAGGCTTCCCCACGTCCGAGGCCTGGCCGGCGCTGGTCCGCATGCTGGACGGCGGCGCGGCCGTGCAGGGCTACGTGGAGCTCGAACCACGCCGGTGGTTCGACGCGTACCCGGCGACGGCGGCGCTGGGAAGCTGGCGCCACCTGCGGGAGGCGGCCCGGGACCCGGGCGCCGGGCAGGGCGGCGAGTTCCGCGCCCGTCTCTCGGAGCTGCCCGAGCAGGCCCGGCTGGCCCTGGTGGAGACCAAGATCCGGGAGCTCGCCGGACGCGTCCTGCGCCTGGCGCCCGAGCACATCGAGAGCGAGGTCCCCTTCAAGGGGCTCGGGCTCGACTCGCTGATGAGCCTGGAGCTGCGCAACCGCCTGGAATCGGCGTTCGGTCTCAGGCTCTCGCCCACGCTGCTGTGGGCGCACACCAATTCGAAGGCGCTGTCGCGGGCCCTCTGCCACCAGCTGTCCCCGGCCGCGAACAGCGCCTGACCCGTCCACCCACCCCGAGGGATCCGCCATGGAAGAGGCCACCAAGCCGACCCCGCTCACCCGTGCCCTCGCCACCATCCGCACGTTGCGGCGGCAGCTCGACGAGCAGGGGGGAAACCAGCCGATCGCGATCGTGGGCGCCGGGCTCAGGCTGCCCGGAGGCATCACCGACCTCGACGGCTACTGGGCGGCCCTCGCCGCGGGCCGCGACCTGGTGCGCCCGATGCCGCGCGAGCGCAGGGGCCCCTTCGGCGACGCGTGGGAAGGCCTGCCCCAGCGCGGCGGGTTCCTCGACGACGTGCTCGGTTTCGACGCGGAGTTCTTCGGCATCAGCCCCCGCGAGGCCCGTCATCTCGATCCCCAGCACCGGCTGCTGCTGGAGGTGGTGTGGGAGGCGATGGAGAACGCGGGCCTGCCGGCGGAGCGGGTCGCGGGCACCCGCGCCGGCTTCTACCTCGGCGTCATGTGGCAGGACTACCGCGACTGGCTACGGGACGAACCCGACGCCTACGCCACCACCGGCAACGGCCACAACTTCGCCGCGGGCCGCGTCGCGTACGCGCTGGGGCTGACCGGGCCCACGCTCGCGGTCGACACCGCCTGCTCCTCCTCGCTCGTCGGCGTACACCTGGCCGTGCAGGCCCTGCGCCGCGGAGAGTGCGAGATCGCCTTCGCCGCCGGCACGAACCTCATCCTGTCGCCCACCTCGGCGCGGCTGGTGCGGGAGACCCGATCCCTGTCGCCGGACGGCCTGTGCCGGCCGTTCGACGCCAGGGCGAACGGCTTCTCCCGGGGAGAGGGGTGCGGGGCGGTCGTCCTCAAGCGGCTCGACCACGCGCTGCGCGACGGCGACCGGGTCCACGGGGTGATCCGGGGCACGGCCGTCAACCAGGACGGCAGGTCCGGCGGCTTCACCGCGCCCAATCCGCTCTCCCAGATCTCCCTCCTGCGGGCGGCCCTGGAGGACGCCGGCCTCCGGCCCTCCGACATCGGGCACGTCGAGGCGCACGGCACGGGCACCGCCCTCGGCGACCCGATCGAGATGGAGGCCCTGGCGGCGGTCATCGGCCGGGACAACGGCGGCCTGCCGCTGCACGTCGGGTCCGTCAAGAGCAACTTCGGGCACCTGGAGGCCGCCGCGGGCATCGCGGGGCTGATCAAGGCCCTCCTGTGCGTACGGCACCGCCAGGTGCCCCCGGTGGTCCACTTCCGGACGCTCAACCCCAGGATCGACCTGTCCGGCACCGGCATCGTCGTGCCGGACACGCTCACCGGCTGGGCCGAGGGCGGCGGGCCGTACGCCGGGGTGAGCTCGTTCGGGATGAGCGGCACGAACGCCCACGTGATCGTGGGCCCGCCCGACCCCGTGACGCCTCCCGCGGAGGGCGTCCCCGTCAGGGGCTTCACCGTGTCGGCCAGGACGCCCCGGGCGCTGCGGGCACTCGCCGCCCGCTACGCGGAACGAGTCGTCGCGCTGGGTCCCGAGCGCTACGCGGCCTTCGCCTACACGGCCACGCACGGGACGACCCGGCACCCCGTCCAGGCCTGGATCGACGCCGCCGATCCGGAGGCGGCGGCCGCGGCCCTGCGCCGCCTGGCCGACGAGGGCCCGGCGACGGACTCGCCCGGGGAGGTCGCCGAACCGGCCCGGAACGCCGCCGGCCTGCCGCGGCAGGTGACCGACCTGCCGGCCTACCCCTGGCAGCGGCAGCGGTACGCCCCCGGCCGCCCCTCCACGTACGAGATCGGCTGGGCCGTCCGGGAGGTCACGGCGTCGGTCGACACCGCCGCCGTGACGCTGACGGGAGACGACCGCGAACTCCTCGGCCTGATCGAGTCGGCGTGTCCCGACGCCGTCGGCGCCGACGCCGGCGGACCCGTGCTCCTGGCGATGCGGGCGTCGCCGATGCCGGCGGGGGCCGATCTCTGCGCCGCGGTCACCGCCGAGGTGCGCGAGCTGGCGGCGCGACGGCCGGGCCGCCGGGTGTACGTGGTGACCCGCGCCGCCCTGCGCACGAGCGAGCGCGACCACGTCCCGGCCACGGACCACGGTCTCCTGCACGGCCTGGCGCCCGTACTGGGGCTGGAGTTCGGCGACGCCTGGGGCGGCGTCGTGGACCTGCCCGGCGAGCCCACCCCCGAGGACGCGCGGGCCCTGGTCGAGTTCGCCGCCGCCGGCGGCGACGAGGACCTCGCGGCCGTCCGCGACGGACGCGTCCTGGTGGCCCGGCTGCGGCCGGCGGACCGGCAGCCGTCGCACCTGACCGTCCGGGACGACGCCACCTACGTCGTCACCGGCGGGCTCGGCGCCGTGGGCCGGGAACTGGTCGGCGACCTCGTCCGGCGCGGCGCCCGGCATCTCCTCGTCGTCGGCCGCCGCGCGCCCGGCGAGCTGACCGGGGAGGGCTCGGCCCTGCTGGCCCGGCTGCGGCGCGACGGGGTGCGCGTCGTCTACCGGGGCGGAGGTTGCGACACCCCCGAGGCCCTGGCCGCGGCCTGCGCGCCGCTGGGCGACATGCCCGCCGTGCGGGGAGTGGTCCACGCGGCCGGCACGCTCGGCCGCGCCCCGGCGGCCGACCTGCGGGCCGCGGACTTCGAGGCGGCGCTGCGGCACAAGTACGGCGGAGCCTGGTGGCTGCACCAGGCCGCCCGCGTCTGGCCGCTGGACTTCTTCGTCCTGGTCTCGTCGGTCTCCGCCGTGTGGGGCACCAAGGGCTGCGCCGCGTACGCCGCCGCCAACGGCGGCCTGGACGCCCTGGCCGCCCACCGGCTGTCCATCGGGCTGCCCGCCGTGAGCATCGCGTACGGCCCGTGGGCCCTTGACGGCGCCGGGCTGGCGGACGACGTCACGCGTGAGCGCTCGGCCCGGGTGGGAGTCGGCGAGCTGGACCCGGGGGCGGGCTGCGCGGCGCTGGCCGACCGGGTCTCCGGGCTGGCCGGGCACCTGGTGGCCTGCCCGCTCGACGTGGACCGCTTCGGGCGCACCATGTCGGGCCTGCGCCCGCGCGGCCTGTTCGCGGAGCTGGCCGGGGGCGCCGCCCGGCGGGAGGCGGCCTCCGGACCGGCGCCGGAGACTTCGGAGGCACCCGAGACAGCGGAACCGGAGGAGGCGCGGAGGGCGGGGAGCCTGCCGGACCTGCGCGGCCTGCCGGAGCGTGAACGGGAGAGCGTGGTCCGGGCCCACGTCGCGCGGCTGCTCGCCGTACAGCTCGGGCACGACGACCCCGCGGCGCTCCGGGAGGACGCCGGGTTCCTCTCCCTCGGGCTCGACTCGATCATGGCGGCCGACCTGGCCGTCACGCTGTCGCGGGTGTTCGGGACGCCGGTGCGCCCGGCGGACCTGTTCGACCACCCCACCATCGCCGAACTGTCCGGCTTCATCCTCGGCGACGGTGACGGCGACGGCCGGTCCGCCGCGGACCAGGCGCCCGCACCCCGGGACGTACGGCCGCACCCCGTCATCCATCCCGCCGCCGTCTCCACCGAGCCGGATCCGGTCACCGAGCCCATCGCCATCGTCGGCATGGCGGGACGCTTCCCGCAGGCCGACTCGGTGGACGAGCTGTGGGAGCTGCTGCGCGAGGGGCGCGACGGCGTCACCACCGCACCCGAGGACCGCTGGGACGCGGCCGCGCGCGGCCGGATGACCACCGACCAGGGCGGCTTCCTGCGTGACATCACCCGCTTCGACGCGGCGTTCTTCGGCATCCCGGCCCGGGAGGCCGACAACCTGGACCCGCAGCAACGGCTGCTGCTCGAGTCGGCCTGGCATGCCCTGGAAGACGGCGGCATCGACCCGCGGACCCTGCGGAACACCCGCACCGGCGTGTTCGTCGGCATCAGCTACGGCGACTACGCGCGCGTCCTGGCGGCGGGTGGCGCCGAGGCGGTGGACGCCTACTACGGCACCGGCACGGCGCTGAACGCCGCGGCCGGGCGCGTCGCCTACACGCTGGGGCTGACCGGGCCCGCCCTCGCCGTCGACACGGCGTGTTCCTCGTCCCTGGTGGCCGTGCACCTCGCGGTCAGGTCCCTGCGCTCCGGAGAGTCCGACACGGCCCTCGCGGGCGGCGTCAACGTGCTGCTCGATCCCATGTCCTCGGTCGCGGTGAGCCAGGCCCACATGCTCGCGCCGGACGGCCGCTGCCGGTCGTTCTCCGCCGACGGGAAGGGATTCGTCCGGGCCGAGGGATGCGGCGTCCTCGTCCTCAAACGGCTGAGCGACGCGCGGCGCGACGGCGACCCGGTGTACGCCGTGATCCGGGGCACGGCGGTGAACCAGGACGGAGCGTCGTCCGGGCTGACCGCGCCGAACGGAACGGCGCAGGAGGCGCTGCTGACCGCGGCCCTCGCCGACGCCGGGACCGACGGCGCCGACGTGTCCTATCTGGAGGCGCACGGCACCGGGACGCCGCTGGGCGACCCCATCGAGCTGGGCGCGGCCTGGCGGGTCCTCGGACGGCGGCGGTCCGGTCCGCTCCACGTGGGCTCGGTGAAGAGCAACATCGGCCACAGCGAGTCGGCCGCCGGTGTGATCGCCGTCATCAAGACCGTCCTCGCCCTGCGGCACGGCACCATCCCCGCGAACCTGCACTTCAGCGCGCCCAACCCGCAGATCGCCTGGTCGGAGACGGACCTGCGGGTCGTCGCGGCCCCGACCCCGTGGCCCCGCGGAGAGCGCCCGAGGGTGGCGGGGATCTCGGGTTTCGGCTTCACCGGGACCAACGCGCACGTGATCGTCTCCGACGCCCCGCCGGACGCCGGGCCCGCCCCGCTCCCGTCGTCCGGCCCCCATCTGATCCCGCTGTCCGCGCCGGACGCGGCGGGCCTCGCGAGGCTGTCGTCGCTGTGGGAGCGCCGCCTGTCGGCCGCGGCCGACGGGGAACTGCCCGCGCTCGCCGCGGCGGCGGGCGCCGGGCGCGCCCACTTCCCCCACCGCCGCGTCCTGCTGGGCGGCGGCCCGGAGGAACTCCTCGCGGCGCTCCGGGAGGACCCGCCCGCCGCGCCGGCCACCCGGCCGCCCCGTGTCGCGTTCCTCTTCTCGGGGCAGGGCAGCCAGTACTTCGGCATGGGCCGCGACCTCTACGAGACCGAGCCGGTCTTCCGGCGCGTCTTCGACTCCTGCGACCGCACCCTGCGGCCGGTCCTCGGCGTCTCCCTCGCCGAGGCGATGTTCCACGGTGACGACCGGCGGCTGCTCGACGAGACCAGGATCACCCAGCCCGCCCTCGTCACCCTGGAGCTCGCCCTCGCGGCGCTGTGGGAGTCCTTCGGCGTCACCCCCGCCGTGGTCATGGGACACAGCGTCGGGGAGATCGCGGCCGCCGTCCACGCGGGCGTGCTGGAGCGCTCTGCGGGCCTGCTGCTCGTCGCCGACCGCGCCCGGCTGATGCAGGCGACCCCGCGTGGCGCGATGCTGTCCGTCGAGGCCCCCGCCGACCGGGCCGCCGCCTGGGCCGACGACTTCGGTCTCGACCTCGCCGCCCGCAACGGCCCGCGGGCGAGCGTGCTGTCCGGCGCTCCGGAGTGCGTGGACGCGCTCGAGGCCGCCCTGCGCGCCGAGGGCGTACGCCATCGCCGGTTGAACGTCTCGCACGCGTTCCACTCCCGCCTGCTCGACCCCGCCGTCGAGGAGTTCGCCGGGCTGCTCGCCGGGATGGAGTTCCACGACCCCGAGGTGCCGATCATCTCGAACCTCACCGGGTCGCCCGCCGGTCCCGGGACGTACGACGCGGAGTACTGGTGCCGGCACGCCCGCGAGCCCGTCCGGTTCCACGACGGCCTGCGATGGCTGACCGCGCTCGACGTCGACGTCTGCCTGGAGATCGGCCCCGACCGGACCCTGGTGAACCTGGTCCGTGCCGGGGGCTTCGCCCCGGGCGCGGTCTCCTCCCTGCGCAGGGGAGCGCGCGACCACGCCTCCCTGCGCGCCGCCCTCGCCTCGCTCTACCTGCTGGGCCAGGACGTCCGCTGGCGGGCGGCCCGGGGACCGGGCGGCGTCCCCCGCTCCGGCGCGCCGCTCTATCCGTTCGCGCCCACCCGGCACTGGGCGCGGGCCAGGACGGCGGCGCCCCCCTGGGGCACCCCGCTGCGCTCACCCGCCTTCCGCGGCCGGGTCTTCCGCACCGAGCGCACCACGGACTACCCGCCGCACCTCGACGACCACCGCCTCTACGGCACGGTCTCGGTGCCGGGCGCCTCCCAGATCGCGACGGCCCTGTCGGCGCTGGCGCCCCAAGGAGCCCCCGTCTCCCTGGAGGACCTGCACTTCCCCCGGGCGCTGGTGATCCGCGAGGGCGAACGCTACGAACTGCAGACCGTCGAGACCGAGGCCGGCGACGGCAGGCGGACCGTCAGCGTGCAGAGCCTGGTGGAGGCCGACCGCTGGCAGGAGCACCTGACGGCCAGGCTCGTCCCCGGCGCCCCCGCTCCCGCGCGCGGCGCGCCCGACCCGGACGCGTTCATGGCCGGGGCCGGGACGCACCTCACCGGCGAGGACTTCTACCGGCACCTGCGCGGGCTCGGCTACCACCTCGGCCCGTCCTTCCGCTGGATCGACCAGGTGTGGATCCGCGGCGCCGAGGCGCTCATCCGCTTCACCCGGCCGCCCGCGATGAGCGAGGACCCCGGGGACTACGAGATCCACCCCGGGCTGCTCGACTCGTGCCTGCAGTCCGCCGTCGTCTTCGCGGTCGCCGGCGCCCGCGGGGACACCGCGACGGAGGGGCAGGACCTCGCGATCCCGTTCGCGGCCGCCGCCCTGTCCTTCCCCGGCCGTCCCGCACCGGTCGGGGACCTGTGGGGACACGTCAGGGCCACCATCGACGGCGAGACGGGCCCGGACGGCGACTTCCGGCGGATCGCCTCCGCCGACCTCCACATGTTCGACGAGCACGGCGCGACCATCCTCACCGTGGACGGCTTCCGCTTCCGCATGGCGCCGCGCGCGCTGCTGCGCCGGTCGCTGCGGGCCGGCGCGGCCAACGCCTACGAGCTGACCTGGACCGGCTGGACGGCGACGGCCGCGCCCGGCGGCCGGGTCCGACACATCGCCGTCCTGGGCGCCGGCGGCGGGATCGGCGAGGCGTGCGAGCGGCTCGGGCACCGGACGCGGGCGCTCGGCCGCGACGCCGCGCTTCTCCATCTTTCCTCCGACCTGCCACCCGGCCTGGCAACCGATCTGATCCTGGACGCCCGGTTCCTCACCCCGCCCCCGGAGCCCGCCACGTCGGACGACGCGCTGACCGCCGTCCAGGCCCTCGCGGACTCCCTCAAGGCCGCCCCGCCCCACGTTCCCTACGTGGTCGTGGCGGCGGCGGACCACCGCGTGGCACCGGTCCGCGAGGCGCTGTGGGGCATGCTCTCGTCCCTGGAGGCCGAGCAGCGGGATCGGCGGCTGATCAGGGTGACGCTCGACGCCGGCTGGGAGCCCGCCCACGTCGCCGCCGCCCTCACGCGACTGCTGGACGAGGGCGTCCCGGAGACGAGGCTCGCCGTCGGGCCGGCGGGCGTCCGGGCGGCGCGGCTGACGCCCCGGCGGCGCGAGCGGACCGACTCTCCGCCGGCCGGCGTCGCGGCCCTGATCACCGGAGGACTCGGCGCGCTGGGCCTGAGCGCCGCCGCGATCCTGGCCCGCCACGGCGTCCCCGCCGTCACGCTCATGGCACGCTCGGCCCCCGGCGCCGCCGCCCGCGCGGTCATCGCCCGCCTGACCGCCGAAGGCGTCCGGGTCCGCGTCGTCCAGGGCGACGTCACCGATCCCGCGGCCTGCCGCCGGGCCGTCGCCGAGGCGGGACGGGACGCCCCGCTGGGGATCGTGCTCCACCTCGCGGGCACGACGGACGACCGGGCCTTCGACCGGCTGACCGGCTCCTCCTTCGGCGAGGTCTTCGCGGCCAAGGCCCGGGGCGCCGACACCCTGGCGGCGGTCCTGGACCCGCGTACCCTCAGGTCCTTCGTGCTGTTCTCCTCCGCCTCGGCCGTGCTCGGCTCCGCCGGTCAGGCCAACTACGCGGCGGCCAACGGTTACCTCGACGGCCTCGCCGAGTCGCTGCGCGCCCGCGGCGTCCCCGCCACGAGCATCGGCTGGGGACCCTGGATCCCGGAGGACGCCGGTGGGCTCGCCGCCTCGGCTGCGACGGAGCGGGCCTCCGCGAGAAGCGGGGTGAGCCCGCTCAGCGACCGTGAGGCGGAGGACCTGCTCCTGGAGGCCCTGGCCGACCGTCCCGCCCGGCTGGTCGCCGTACGCCTGGACGAGGAGCGCCACGCCTCCCACCTGGACGGGCATCCGGCCGCGGCGCTCCTCCCCGGCGCGTCGCCTCGTCCCGTCCCCCCGCCCGCCGGTCCGGTGGTCTCCCGGCGCCGTCCGCGTGGCTGGCTCCGGGACGAACTCGCCACCCTCGACCCCGCGTCGCGGGACGGGCTGCTCAGGGAGACCGTCCGCGCCGCGGCCGCCGGCGTGCTCGGCGAAGGCGCGGAGATCGACGACGAGCTCGAGTTCGCCGTCATGGGACTCGACTCGATCATGGTCATCGACCTGCGCACCGTGCTCTCCGAGGCGCTGGGCGCCGACCTCCCCTCCACCGTCGCCCTGGACCACCCCTCGGTGGCGCTGCTGTCCGCCCACCTCTCCGGCCTCTTCGCCCTCGAAGGAGTCCCCTCATGACCACGGCAGCGGACCACACCGCCATCGCCCCGGTCCTCGACGGCCCGCGCGGGCTGCCGCTCCTCGGCAGCCTCCCGGAGTTCGCCAGGGACCCCCTCGCGTTCCTGAGCCGCCTGGCCTCCTACCCCGCCGACCAGGTGCGGTGGCGGCTGGGCCCGACCCCCGTCGTCTTCCTGAACAACCCCGAGATGATCCACGAGGTGCTCGCCGGCCGCGAGTTCACCTTCCGCAAACCCGACCTCGGCTACGCCTTCAGGCACCTGCTGGGCGACGGGTTCATCACGTCCCGTGGCCCCGAATGGCGGCGTAAGCGCGGCATGGTGCAGCCCGCCGTACGTCCCCGGCAGGTCCGCGCGTACGCGGAGATCATGAGCGCGGCGGCGCAGGAGCTCGCCGCGCGGTGGGCGCCCGGCCGGCGCGTCGACGTCACGGCGGAGATGCTCGCGCTGAGCCAGCGCATCACGGTCCGCACGATCTTCGGCACCGACGCGGGGGTGCGCGAGGAGGTCATCGCCGACTCCATGCTCATCGCCCAGCACCAGATCGGCGTCGAGTTCCGCGGTCTCGGGCCGATGATGCCCGACTGGATGCGCACGCCCGGACGGCGCCGCCTCAAGCGCGCGGTCGACGTCCTCGACACGGAGGTGCGCCGCCTGGTCACCCTCCGGCGTGAGTCGCCGACCGAACGGGACGACCTGCTCACCAGGCTCCTGGCCGCGCGGGACGCCTCGGGCGCGCACCTCACCGACAAGGAGATCCGCGACGAGTGCGTCACCATGTACGTCGGGGCGCACGAGACCACCGGCACCGCGCTGACGTGGGTCTGGTATCTGCTCTCCCGCCACCCCCGGGTCCGGGAGAGGCTCACCGATGAACTGCGGCGGGTCCTGAACGGCCGTGTCCCCGGCTACGAGGACTACGCGCGCCTGCCGTACTGCGAGCAGATCGTCAAGGAGGCGCTGCGGATGCGGCCGCCGGTCTGGATGATCTACGCGCTGGCGGACGAGGGAGCGACGCTGGCGGGCCGGCCCCTACGGAAGGGCACCCAGGTGTGGATGAGCCCGTGGGCCACCCACTTCGACCCGCGCTGGTTCGGGAACCCGCAGGAGTTCTCTCCGGAACGGTGGGCGCGGGACGCCTCGTCGGCCGAAACGGTCACCGAGAGTGCCTGGTTCCCCTTCGGCGGCGGCACTCGCGTGTGCATCGGCGTGCGTTTCGCCATGGTCGCCTCGGTCCTCGTCCTGGCCACTATCGCCCAGCGCTTCCATCTGGAGGTCGAGCCGGGTGAGTTCGCACCGAAGATCGGCCTCACTCTCCAGCCCGAAGGCACCATGCACGCGTCGCTGCGCCCGGTGACGACGGACTGACGGCGGCGTGACCCGCCCGTCTCCGAAAGGCCTCCGCCATCGGCGGTCGCGGGGCCTCGACGTGGTGTCCGCCGGGGTCCCGGGGACGAGCCGGACGCAGGCATGCCCCTCGGATGATTGTTAACGCTAACAATCCGTCCTCGTCTTCACCCTCCTCCACATCGACAGACCAACCGGTGGTGGTGGGGCGGAGCAAAGCCGAGGCGGGGGCACGGTGTCAAGTGGCGCTGTGCGTCCGGCCGCGAACGCGGAAGGGCGCGGAAGCGGCCGAACTGCCGCATCAGAGGCTCCGCGGGGCTCGCCCGAGAAGACGCCGGGGTGAAACGTTCATCCGATGACTTCGCTCCCGGACCACCGGCCGGCTGTGACGATGCCGGGATCACAAGGCGGTTTGCATAGATCGGGGGTTTCGCTGCGTCACCCTACCCTTGACACATTTCGGTGAGGTTTCCACACTGAGCCCCGAGGCGGTCTCCCGCTGTCCGGTGGTGGTGCGCGGGGCGGAGGGCCGCCCTTCGCGACGCCCTCATGGTGTGCGCTCCCCTGCCCGGGAGCACGGCGTCCAGCGCTGAATGCCCCGCGTTCCCCCTTTCTCTGGTTGCAGTCATGGAGGCTCAGGCATGGGCGCACACGTCGTTCCGCCGCCGGGAACCCGGCGACCATCCACGCCCGCGTCCGGACCCGGCTCGCGGAGCCGGTCGCTCCGGCGCGCGATGGGCCGGGCGATGGCGGCGGCGGTGGCCGTCATCGGGCTGTTCTCGGCGGCCATCGCGACCCGGCCGGCATCGGCCGCGGACAATCCCTACCAGCGCGGGCCGAACCCGACCGTGGCGAGCGTCGCGGCGACCAGGGGGACCTTCGCGACCGCGCAGACCAGCGTGCCGGCCGGCAACGGCTTCGGCGGCGGAGTGATCTACTATCCGACCGACACCAGCCAGGGGACGTTCGGCGGGGTCGCGATCGTGCCGGGCTACTCCGCCCTGTTCGCCAACGAAGAGGCCTGGATGGGCCCCTGGCTCGCCTCCTTCGGCTTCGTGGTGATCGGCATCGAGACCAACAGCCGCACCGACAGCGCGGACGCCCGGGGGACCCAGCTGCTCGCCGCGCTGGACTACCTCACCCAGCGCAGCTCGGTACGCGACCGGGTCGACCCCAACCGGCTGTCGGTCGTCGGCCACTCGGCGGGCGGCGCGGGGGTCCTCAGCGCGATCCTCCGGCGGCCCACCCTCAAGGCCGGGGTCGGGCTCGCGCCCGGCTCGCCCGTCGGGGACTACGGCCTGGCCAACGACCGGGTGCCGACGATGTTCATCTCCGGCCAGCGGGACACTACGGTCACGCAGTCGTACCTCAACGGGCTGTACACCACGATCCCGGCCTCGACGCCGAGCGCGTGGGTGGAGATCACCGGGGTGGACCACCTGTTCGCGACGCGGGCCAACACGACCGAGATGCGGGTGCTGATCCCCTGGCTGAAGATCTGGGTGGACAACGACACCCGGTACACCCAGTTCCTGTGCCCGCTGGCGGACTCCAGCAACATCTCGATGTACCGCAACAAGTGCCCGTACGTGCCGCCGGGCCAGTCGTCGCCGAGCGCCTCCCCCTCGGCCAGCCCGTCGCAGTCGCCCTCGCAGTCGCCGTCACAGTCCCCGTCGCAGTCCCCGTCGCAGTCCCCGTCGCAGTCCCCGTCGCAGTCGCCCTCCCAGTCGCCCTCGCAGTCGCCGCACACCAGTCCGTCGCCCCCGCCGCCGGGCGCCTGCGTGGCCGAGTACCAGCCGCAGAACTCGTGGCCCGGCGGCTACCAGGCGCTGGTCACGGTGAAGGCGGGCAACTCGGCGATCAACGGCTGGACCGTCAGGTGGACGCTCGGCAGCGGTCAGACGATCACCCAGGCGTGGAACGGCACGCTGAGCACGAGCGGTTCCTCGGTGACGGTGAAGAACGCCTCCTACAACGGCTCGCTCCCGGCGGGCGGCTCGGCCGCCTTCGGGTTCCTCGCCACCGGCACGCCGTCGACCCCCACCCTCACCTGCACCAGCCCGTGACCGTTCGCGGCACGGTGTGCCGACCGATGTCCCGTTGACTCCGGAGAGGGCCGCACACACGATCCTCTCCGGGCTCCGGCAGGGCCTCTTATGGCGGTGGGAGGCCCTGCCGGAGAGAACTTCACCCCTACCGCCGCCTCCCTCAGAGCCTTCGGGCCGCAGGTCATCCCCCCGGACACCCACCGCGTCTCGCCCGGAGCCGAACTCCTGGTCGAAACGATTCCGACGTGTCCGTACCCGCCGTGGACTTGGAGAAGTGAATTGTCTGATTTCACCCGAAGGCAAGCGCTGCGATTCGGCGCGGCCGGAGCCGGAGCCGCGCTGTTGCCCCTGCAGTGGACGGCGGCCGCGCGAGCCGGGTCGGTGGCGCCGGCGCAGGTGCTCGCCGCGAACGATCTGGCGCTGTGGTACGACGAGAGCGCCGGGACGGACTGGCTGCGCGCGCTGCCGATCGGCAACGGGCGCCTGGGCGCGATGGTGTTCGGCAACGTCGACGTCGAGCGGCTCCAGCTCAACGAGGACACCGTCTGGGGCGGCGGGCCGTACGACCAGAGCAACACGCGCGGCGCGGGGGCGCTGGCGCAGATCAGGCAGCTGGTATTCCAGAACCAGTGGAGCCAGGCCCAGACCCTGATCGACCAGAACATGCTGGGCAGCCCCGCGGGCCAGCTCGCCTACCAGACCGTGGGCAACCTGCGGCTCACCTTCAGCGCCGGCTCCAGCGGAGTCTCGGGGTACAACCGGCTGCTGGACCTGACCACGGCCACCACGGTGACGACGTACTCGCAGAACGGCGTCAACTACCGGCGTGAGACGTTCGCCAGCGCGCCCGACCAGGTCATCGTCGTCCGCCTGACCGCCGACCGGGCTGGATCGATCACCTTCTCCGCGACGTTCGACAGCCCGCAGCGCGTCACCCGCACCAGCCCCGACGGCACGTCGGTGGGTATCGACGGCATCTCGGGCAACTTCGAGGGCAAGACCGGCTCGGTCAAGTTCCTGGCACTGGCCAAGGCCGTCACCGACGGCGGCACCGTCAGCAGTTCCGGCGGCACGCTCCAGGTGCGGGGCGCCAACAGCGTGACGCTGCTGATCTCCATCGGCTCCAGCTACGTCAACTACCAGAACGTCGGCGGCGACTACCAGGGCATCGCCCGCAACAACCTCAACTCCGCCGTCGCCCGCACCTTCGACGACCTGCGGTCCCGGCACGTGGCCGACTACCAGAACCTGTTCGGGCGCACGACGCTCGACCTGGGCCGGACGTCCGCGGCCGACCAGCCGACCGACGTGCGCATCGCGCAGCACGCGAACACCACCGACCCGCAGTTCTCGGTGCTGCTGTTCCAGTTCGGCCGCTACCTGCTGATCTCCTCCTCGCGCCCCGGCACCCAGCCGGCCAACCTGCAGGGCATCTGGAACGACTCGCTGGCCCCGCAGTGGGACTCGAAGTACACCATCAACGCGAACCTGCCGATGAACTACTGGCCGGCCGACACGACGAACCTGTCGGAGTGCTTCGACCCGGTGTTCAAGATGATCAACGACCTCTCGGTGACCGGCGCCCGCACCGCCCGGGTGCAGTACAACGCCAGTGGCTGGGTCACCCACCACAACACCGACGCGTGGCGGGCCACGTCGGTCGTCGACGGCGCGTTGTGGGGCATGTGGCAGACCGGCGGCGCGTGGCTGTCCACCCTGATCTGGGAGCACTACCAGTTCACCGGCGACGTGAACTTCCTGCAGCAGTACTACCCCGCCATGAAGGGCGCCGCGCAGTTCTTCCTCGACACCCTGGTGACCGAACCGAGCCTCGGCTATCTCGTCACGAACCCGTCGAACTCCCCGGAACTGCCCCACCACTCGGGCGTCAGCGTGTGCGCCGGCCCGACGATGGACAACCAGATCCTGCGCGACCTGTTCAACGCGTGCGCGCAGGCGAGCCTGGTGCTCGGCACCGACTCCGACTTCCGCACCCGGGTCCTCGCGGCCCGCGACCGGCTCGCGCCGATGAAGGTCGGCTCGCGCGGCAACATCCAGGAGTGGCTCTACGACTGGGTGGAG
The DNA here is from genome assembly GCF_014161385.1 of Microbispora sp. H10670. NCBI lineage: Bacteria > Bacillati > Actinomycetota > Actinomycetes > Streptosporangiales > Streptosporangiaceae > Microbispora > Microbispora sp. H10670. The sequence goes on from NZ_JABBWW010000014.1 coordinate 90,576, forward strand.
ACCGAGCAGAACCACCGGCACATCTCCCACCTGTACGGCCTGCACCCCAGCAACCAGATCACCAAGCGGGGCACCCCGACGCTGTACAACGCGGCGCGCCGAACCCTGGAGCTGCGCGGAGACGACGGGACCGGCTGGTCACTCGCCTGGAAGATCAACTACTGGGCGCGAATGGAGGAGGGCGCCCGCGCGCACAACCTGATCCGCCTCCTGGTCAGGACGGACCGGCTCGCGCCGAACATGTTCGACCTGCACCCGCCGTTCCAGATCGACGGCAACTTCGGCGCCACCTCCGGCATCGCCGAGATGCTGCTGCAGAGCCACAACGGCGAGCTGCACGTGCTGCCCGCGCTGCCCTCGGCGTGGCCGAGCGGGAAGGTGCAGGGCCTGCGGGGGCGCGGCGGCTACACCGTCGGCGCGACCTGGAGCTCCGGTGTGGCCACCGAGATCCTCGTCAAGTTCGACCGCGCCGGCACCGTCAAGGTGCGCAACCGGATCTTCACCGGGACCTACCAGGTCGTCGACAGCGAGACCGGTGAGGCCGTCACCGTCACCAAGCCCGAGGCCGACGTCGTCGCACTGACCGGCCAGGCCGGCCGCACCTACCGCCTGACCGGGTCCGGCAGCACCTCCTCGCCGTCGGCGTCACCGTCGGCCTCGGCGTCACCGACGCCGCCGTCGACCTACGTGCGGATCGTCAACGCCACCACCGGCCTGGTGCTGGACAGCGGCGGCAACGTGGCGTCGGGGTCGAACGTCAAGCAGTGGAACTGGGACGGCAGCAACAACCTGCAGTGGCAGCTGGTCGACCTGGGCGGCGGTTGGTACCGGATCGTCAACCGCACCAACGGCATGGTCATCGACAGCTGGGGCAACAACGCCAACGGCGCCATCGCCAGGCAGTCGGCCTGGAACGGCGGCAACAACCAGCAGTGGCGCCTCAACGACGTCGGCAACGGCCGCTCCCAGATCATCAACCGCGGCACCGGGACCTCCCTCGACGGCATGGGCTACACCAGCGCCGGCTCCAACGTCGGCATGTGGACGCCGAACAACAGCACCAACAACCACTGGACGATCACCGGCGTGTGACCCGGCCGATCCGGGCATGATGGAAAGGAGTGTCGGGGCGGCGGGGGATCGCCATGAACACACGACGGGGCATACGGCGGGTCACACGACGGCTGACCAGGCGGGACTTCCTCAAAGGATGCGCGGCGGTCACGCTCGTGGGGGCGCGCGGCCCGGCGGGACCCACCCGCCGGCCGGCGCCCGCCGGGCCCCCGCTGCTCGACGCCGCGTCCGTGCCCAAGTACGTGGCCGCGCTGCCCGTTCCCGCCGTGATGCCCACGGTGATGCCGGCCGCGCCCACGGGTGACGGCTCGCTCGACCGCTACGTCATCGGCGTGCGCCGGTTCCGGCAGCAGATCCTGCCGCCCGGCGCACCGCCCACGACCGTCTTCGGCTACGGCTCGGCCCCGCACCGGGGCACGTTCGCCGTCCCGGGACGCACGATCGAGGCCCGGGTGGACCACCCCGTCCAGGTGACCTGGGTGAACGAGCTGGTGGACCGGTGGGGTGATCATCTTCCGCACCTGCTGCCCGTCGATCCGACGCTGCACTGGGCGAACCCGCCCGGCGGCCCGCCGGGCCGCGACGGCAGGCCCGCGTTCGCCACGACCCCCGAGCCCTACCGGGGGCCGGTCCCGGTGGTGACCCACCTGCACGGCGGGCACAGCCCGGACGACAGCGACGGATACCCCGAGGCGTGGTTCCTGGCCGCCGGGGACACCCCGGCCGGCTACGCGCGGGAGGGGTCCCGGTACGCGGCCTTCGCCGCCGCCTTCGAGGGCCGGACGGGCGTCGCCTGGTACACCGGGTCGGCCGTCTACCGGTACGGCAACGACCAGCACCCGGGCACCCTCTGGTACCACGACCACGCGCTCGGGGTGACCCGGCTCAACGTCTACGCCGGCATGGCCGGGTTCTACCTGCTCCGGGGCGGCCCGGCCGACCTGCCGTCCGGCGTCCTACCCGGGCCGGCGCCGGGGGCGGGCGACCGGGCGGGGACCCGCTGCCACGAGATCCCGATCGTGATCCAGGACAGGACGTTCACCGCGGACGGCTCGCTCCACTACCCCGGCAGCCGGGCGGCCGGCGGGTACGGCGGCCCGTACGTCCCGCGCACCGACGTCCCGCCCATCTGGGTGCCGGAGTTCTTCGGCGCCACCATGACGGCGAACGGCCGGACCTGGCCGCTGCTGGAGGTCGAGCGGCGCCGTTACCGGTTCCGCTTCCTCAACGGCTGCAACGCCAGGGTCCTCGCCCTCGGCATCGCCGGCTCGCCGGTGGCCCGGCCCGTCCGATCGGCGCTGCCGTTCTGGCAGATCGGCGCCGACGGCGCGTTCCTGCCCGCGCCGGTCGCGCTCGACCGGCTGCTGCTGGCCCCGGCCGAACGCGCCGACGTGGTGGTCGACTTCACGTGCGTTCCGCCGGGCACCCCACTCTACCTGGTGAACGAGGGGCCCGACGGGCCGTACCGGGGGGAGACCGCGGCCCCGCCCGCCGATCCCGCCACCACCGGGCAGGTGCTGAAGTTCCTGGTACGGCCGGCCTCCGGCCGTGACCTCAGCGTGCCGCCCGACCAGCTGGAGCTCCCCCAGGCCGCCCGGCTCGGCCCGGCCGTACGGACGAGGAGGCTCGCCCTGCTGGAGCAGGGCTCCGCCGTCCGGGGGGCGGGTCCCGTCACGACGCTGCTGGGCGACGCCGCCGGGCAGGGATGGGCCGCGAGAAGGTGGCACGACCCGGTCACGGAGAACCCGGGCGTCGGCGACGTCGAGATGTGGGAGTTCCACAACCTCACGCCGGACGCGCATCCCATCCACATCCACGAGATCCTTTTCGAGGTGGTGGACCGCACGCCGTTCCACGGTCCGGCGCGGCCGGCGCGGCCCTGGGAGCGGGGACGCAAGGACACGGTCATCGCCCTGCCCCGTGAGGTGACCCGGGTCAAGGCCCACTTCGACCGGGCCGGGCTCTTCGTGTGGCACTGCCACATGCTGGAGCACGAGGACAACGAGATGATGCGGCCCTACCGCATCGGCGGCCGATAGCACGACCGGGACAAAGATTGGCGGGAGAAGCACCAGGTCAGGGGTGCCGATCTGCACGATGGGGCCGCTGCCGGGGCATCACTCCATGCGGGTGGAGGTGAGCGGATGGCTCGATTGCGTGACTTCCTCCAGCGGTTCCGTCCGGCGGGCGCACCCGGCGCCGCGGCGCCCGCCGGGGTGCCGGCGGACTACGCGGCCGACCCGGCCACCGAACTGGAGGCGGTCTTCTCCTTCCTGGAGGAGACGCGGGAGCGGTGCGCCCGTGAGCGGCGCGCCGCCCGCCGGCGCGCCGAGGAGACACGGGACCACGCGCGGGCCCGGGCCGCCGACGTCCTGTCCGCGGCGCGGGTCGAGGCGACGGCCGCGCGGGCGCGGGCCGCGTCGTCGGCGCGGTGGAGGTCGGAGGAGGAGGCCGCGGCCCTCCTCCGGGACGCGGAGGCCGCGGCCGAGCACGTCCGCGGACGCGCCGCCGAGCGGATGCCGGACATGGTCGCCCTGGTCGTCGCGGAGGTCCGGGCCCTCGCGGGTGATCCGCCGTGACCGCCGCCTGGGTCTCCGGATCCACCCGGGCGAGGGCGCTCCTCCGCCGCGGGCTCGGCCCGCGGCGGGCCCGCCGTCTCGCCGCCTGCGGCTCCTGCGCCGAGGCGGTGGCCGTGCTGGCGCGCTCCTCCTACGGGCACGACGTACGGCCCGGCCAGAGCCTCGCCGACGCCCAGTGGGCCGTGCTCGCCACGCTCCTGTGGCACCTGCGCGTCCTGGCCGGTTGGCTCCCGAGCGAGGGCGGCCAGATGATGCGGCTGATCGCCCGATGGTTCGAGATCGCGAACGTGGACGAGCTGATGTGCCGCCTCGGCGGCCGGCCCGCCGAGCCCGAGTTCGTCCTCGGGTCGCTCACCACGACCTGGCCGCGGCTGCGGCGGTGCCGGTCGCTGACCGAGATCCGGGCGACCCTGGCCGCCTCCCCGTGGGGCGATCCCGGTGGCGCGGCCCGCCGGGAGATCCAGCTGGGCATGCGCCTGTCCTGGGCGGAACGCCTCTCCGCGACCCTTCCGCAGGCCGCCCGGTGCTGGGTCGCCGGCGCGACGGCCCTGCTGGTCGCCCGGGAACGGCACGCGGAGCGCCGTGAGCTCCCGGCCGGGGCGGGTGACCGCTCCCGGGCCCTGCTCGGGCCGGACGCGCTGGCGGCGACGTCCGTCGCGGACATGGTGCCGCGCCTGCCCTCCTCCGCGCGCTGGGCGCTGCTGGAGGTCGGTGATCCGAGCGGGCTGTGGACCGCCGAACGGCGCTGGTGGAGGCGGGTGGAGGAGGACGGCCGCGCCCTGCTCGCGGGCTCCGCCTTCTCGGCCGGGCCCGTCCTGGGGGCCGTGGCCGTGCTCGCCGCGGACGCCCGCCGGGTGCGGGCCGCGCTGGAGCTGGCCGCGCGGGGAGGCGGCGGCGATGTCCTCCTCTGACGCCGGCCGCCCGCACACGCCTCGTTCGAACCCGGCCGACCCGCGCTCCGCCGCCTCGAACCACGCCGCCTCAAACCCGGCCGGGCCGCATCCGGCCGGCCCGCGCCCGGCCTGGCGGGACGCCCTGCGGCCGGTCCGGATGGAACGGGTCGCGATCGTGGCGCCCTCGCGCGTGCTGACGAACGTGCTGCGGCGGGTCGGAACAGCGGGGACGGTCGAGCTGTCCACACCCGCCGACGCCTCCCTGGATACGGTGGCGCAGGCGGCCGTCGTGCGGGACGAGGTCGCGGCGCTCGCCGGCTGGATGCCCGCCCCGGCGGTGCCCGAACTGGCGGGCCGTCTCTCGGCCCTCGGCGGCGCGGTCGTCGTGATCTCCCGGCCGAGGGGCGTCGAGGCGCCGTCGCTGCTCCGGCCCGGCGGGCTGCGCGGGTCGCTGTCCCCGGTCGTCTCCACGTACGGGACGGTGCCCTACCGCGACATCGATCCCACTCCGCTCGCGGCGGGGGCGTACGTGGTGATGTTCGGCATGATGTTCGGCGACGCCGGTCACGGAGCGCTGCTGCTCGTCGCGGCGGCGGTGCTGTACCGCGCGCACCGGACGGGCCGTCCCGGGGCGCTGGCCCGGTTCGGCCGGGGGTGGCCGTTCGCCCTCGGCGCGGGGGTGACGAGCATCCTGTTCGGCCTCGCCTACGGCGAGTTCTTCGGGCCCACCGGCCTGGTGCCGGTGCTGTGGCTGGCACCGCTCGCCCGGCCCGGCCGGCTTCTGCTCGCCGCGCTCGGCGTGGGCGTGCTGCTGCTCGGCGGCGCCTACGCGCTCGGCGTCGTCAACCGATGGCGCGAGGGCGGCTGGCCGGTGGCGCTCTACTCCTCGGCCGGGATCGCCGGCGCGGCGCTGTTCCTAGGGGCCGGTCTTGCGGTCGCCGGATGGTTCGCCGGCCTCGATCTCCTCGCGCTGGCCGGCGGCTCGCTCGCCGCCACGGGACTGATCCTGGCGTTCACCGGCTTCCTGGCCGACGCCGGCGGTGGCCCGAGCGGGGTCGCCCAGGCCGTCATGCGGCTGTTCGACGTGGTCGTACGGCTGGGCGCGAACCTCGTGTCGTTCGCCCGGCTCGCGGCGTTCGGCCTCACCCACGCGGCCATCGGCTCCATCGTCTGGATGGGCACGACCACGCTGTGGGCGGTCCGTCCGGTCGCCGCCGTGGTGGTCTTCGTCGTCGGCAACGCGCTCGCGTTCGCGATCGAGGCGCTGGTGGTCGGCGTCCAGGCCCTGCGGCTGGAGTACTACGAGCTGTTCTCCCGGCTCTTCCAGGCCGAGGGGCGTCCGTTCCGTCCGTGGCGTCTTCCACCGACATCCGGGGAGGCGAGGTCATGTCCGTCTGGATCAGGAGAGGCCTGCAGGCCGTGAACGCCGTCGTCGTGCTCACCGCCCTCGCCGTGCTCCTCTCGGCGCTCACCGCGGCGGGCGCCCCGAGGGCGGACGCGGGCGGCGCCCAGGCCGCCGCCGCGGCCGTGAACGGGACGGCGCTGCTCGGCGCGGCGATCGCCGTCGGAGTCTCGGCGATCGGCGCGGGCATCGCCGTCGCCTACACCGGGGCCGCCGCCCTCGCCGCGATGAGCGAACGGCCCGAACTCTTCGGCCGGGCCATCGTCATCGTCGGCCTCGCCGAGGGAATCGCGATCTACGGCCTCGTCGTCGGCGTCATCCTCATCCAGAGGGCGTGACGGGCGTGGGATCCGTGGCCGTGATCGGGGAGGCGGTCCGCGTCGCCGGTTTCGGCCTGGCGGGCGCGCTGGTCCTCGTGGCCGAGGACGCCGCGGAGGTCCGGACGGCCTGGCGGAGCCTGGGGCCCGGGGTGGCGGTCGTGGTCCTCACCCCTCGGGCCGCCAAGGCCCTGGACGCCGCCGCGCCGGGGGAGACGCCCGGCGGGCCGCTGACGGTGGTGATGCCGGGATGACGCCCGTGCCCCGAGCGAGCCGGAGGGGCGCGCCGGCGGCCTGGACTGAGGAGCGAGGGACGAGCGACGAGGGCTGGATTCCTCGCGTGCCTCCGGGCACGAACAGCCGGGTACGAGCGCCCCGATGAGCGAAGCGGGAAACACGGTGATCACGATGCGGGACGCGCTCGCGCCCGTGACCGAGGCGCTGCTGCGACAGGCGCGGCTGGACGCGGACGCCGTCGCCGGGGCGGCCGAACGCGAGGCCGCCCGTACGGCCGCCGACGCCCGGCGGGAGGCCCTGGCCGTCGTCGCCGACGCCACCCGGCAGGGGGAGGCGAAGGCGGCGGCGCACGCGGCGGCGGCGCGAGCGCGGGCCCGCCGGGAGGCGCGCGGCAGGGAACTGGCCGCCCGGCGGGAGATCCTGGCGGACCTGCGCGGGCGGGTCGTCGCGGCCGTGCGGGCGCTCCGCGACGACCCCTGCTATCCCCGGCTCGTCGAACGCCTGGGCGAACTGGCCCGCGAGGCGGGCGGCGACGACCTGGTGGTGCGCGAGCACCCCGACGGCGGCGTCGTGGCCGAGGGGCCGGGCCGCCGCGTCGACTGCTCCCTGACGGCACTCGCGGAACGGGCCGTGGACGCCCTCGGTGCGGAGGTGGAACGCCTGTGGGCACCGTGACCAGGGTGGACGGCCCGCTGGTCGAGATCGAGGGCCTGACCGGTGCGGCGATGTTCGAGTCGGTCGTCCTCGGGCCGCACCGGCTGCCCGGTGAGATCATCGCCCTGCGTGGCGACCGGGCCACCGTCCAGGCGTACGAGTACACGGGCGGGCTCGCCCCGGGCCAGCCCGCCGAGCGACGGGGCGGGCCGCTGTCGGCCCGGCTGGGCCCCCATCTGCTCGGCGGGGTGTTCGACGGGCTGCTCCGCCCGCTCGGCGGCGCGGGCATGTGGCTCGACCCCACCGCGCCGCCCGCCCGTACGGAGGCCCGCCCGTGGCGCTTCACGCCGCTGGCCGGAGAGGGGCGCGCGGCGGCGCGCGGAACGCCCCTGGGCAGCGTCGAGAGCGGATCGTCGCCGCCCTACCTGGTGCTCTCGCCCGGCGGGCAGGTGTCACGGATCCGGCCGGCCGGCCCCTGCCCCTCCGGGGAGCCGGTCGCGGTCGTCGGAGGCGCCGAGGTGACCCTCGAACGCGAGCAGCCGGTGCGGCGGGCCCTGCCGTACGCCGCCCGGCTCCCGGAGCCGGTCCCCCTGACGACCGGGCAGCGGGTCGTCGACCTGCTGCTGCCGGTGTCCCTCGGCGGCACGGTGGCCGTGCCCGGAGGGTTCGGCACCGGCAAGACCGTGCTGCTCCAGCAGATCGCCAAGTGGTGCGACGCCGACGTGGTGGTGTACGTCGGCTGCGGGGAGCGCGGCAACGAGATGGCGGACGTCGTCGCCGAGCTCGGCCGGCTGGCCGACCCGCGCACCGGCGGGCGGCTGGCCGACCGGACCGTCGTGATCGCCAACACGTCGAACATGCCGATGATGGCCCGCGAGGCCAGCGTCTACACCGGCGTCACGGTGGCCGAGCACTTCCGCGACATGGGCTACGACGTGGTGGTGATCGCGGACTCGACCTCCCGGTGGGCGGAGGCCCTGCGGGAGCTGGGCTCGCGCCGCGGAGCACTCCCGGCCGAGGAGGGCTATCCCGCCGATCTGGCCTCCGCCCTCGCGGCCTTCTACGAAAGAGCGGGCCGGGTGACCACGCTCGGCGGCGTCACCGGGTCGGTCACGATCATCGGCGCGGTCTCCCCGCCCGGCGGCGACATGACGGAGCCGGTCACCGCGCAGACCCAGCGGTTCGTCCGCACCCTCTGGGCGCTGGACCGCGACCTCGCCTACGCGCGGCACTACCCCGCCGTGTCCTGGCCGGGCTCCTTCGCCCGGGACGCGGACGCGATGGCCGCGACGGTCCCGGGCGGCGCGCGGCGGAGAGGGCTGGTGAGCGGCCTGCTCGCGGAGGCCGAGCGCGTGTCCGCACTGGCCGAACTGGTCGGTGCCGGGACGCTTCCCCCGCAGGAACGGGTCGCCCTGCTCGCCGGACGGCTGATCGCGGAGGGCTTCCTGCGGCAGAGCGCGCTCAGCCCCCGCGACTCCTTCTGCCGGCCGGATCGCACCGCCCTGCTCGCCGACGCGCTGCTCGCGGTCGTCGACCGCTGCCGGAGCCTGGTCGAGAGTCAGGTGCCGGTCGCACGGCTGGAGCAGCAGGACTTCACGCCGATCCTGCGGGCCAAGGAGGCGCCCGAGGAGGAGATCGCGGCCCGGCGCGACGCGGTGCTCGCCGCGCTGGAGGGATCGCGATGACGGTCTGGGCCCCTGTGGAGTACACGGACGTGGTGGAACTGCGCGGGCCGCTGGTCGTGGTCCGCACCACCGGGGGCGTCGGCTGGGACGAGCAGGCGTCGATCGAGCTGGAGACGGGGGAGCGCCGGCAGGGTCTCGTCCTGGAGGCCGACCACGACCTCGCCGTCGTCCAGGTCTTCGAGGGCACCGCCGGAATCCGGGCCGAGGGCACCCGCGTCGCCTTCGCCGGACATCCCATGCGGATCCCCGTCGGCCCGGGCTGGCTGGGCCGGGTCTGCGACGGGCGCGGCCGGCCGCTGGACGGCGGCCCTCCGGTCTTCGGGACGGCGGACGCCGCGGTGAACGGCCTCCCCCTCAACCCCACCCTGCGCGAGCCTCCGTCGGACCCGGTGCTGACCGGCGTCTCCGCCGTCGACCTGCTGACCACCCTGGTCCGGGGGCAGAAGATCGCCCTGTTCTCCGCCGGAGGGCTGCCCCACCTGGAGCTGGCCGCCCAGATCGCCGCGCAGGCGAACGCCGGAGGCGAGACGTTCACCGTCGTCTTCGCCGCGATCGGGCTGACCCACGCCGACGCGGCGACCGTACGGGACACGCTGGAGGAGCGCTCCGCCGCCGGCGAGCTGACCCTGTTGCTGAACCTCGCCGACGACCCCGTCATCGAGCGGATCCTCACCCCGCGGCTCGCCCTGACCATCGCCGAGCACCTCGCCTTCGCCGTGGGACACCACGTGCTGGTGGTGCTCGCCGACATGACCGGCTACTGCGAGGCGGTGCGGGAGGTGTCGGCCGCACGCGGCGAGATCCCCGCCCGGCGGGCCTACCCCGGCTATCTCTACAGCGACCTCGCCTCCCTGTACGAACGGTGCGGCCGGGTGCGGGGACGTCCCGGCTCCCTCACCGTGCTGCCCGTGCTCACCATGCCGGCGGGGGACATCACGCATCCGGTGCCCGACCTCACCGGTTACATCACCGAAGGCCAGATCCTGATGACCAGGGACGTCGCCCCCTATCCGCACATCGACCCGCTCTCCTCCCTGTCGCGGATGATGCGGGCGGGCGTGGGGCGGGGCCGTACGCGGCCGGAACACGCCGACCTCGCCGCGCAGATCGTCGCCGCCCTCTCCCGCGCCCGGCAGGCGAGGGAACTGGCCGAGCTCGTCGGGGAGAGCGCCCTCGGCGAGGGAGACCGCCGTCACCTCGCGCTGGCGGAGGCGTTCACGCGGCGGCTGCTCGCCCAGCGCGGCGACGAGTCCCGCTCGCTCGCGGAGACCTTCGACCGTGCCTGGCAGGTCGTCTCCGTGCTCCCCCGCCGGGATCTGACCATGCTGTCGCCCGAGGCGCTGGACGCGGGCTACCGGGAGAAGGCATGAGAATCCGCGTCCCTCCCGGGCGAGCCGGGCGGCTGTGGCTGCGGCACCGGCTGGCCGTGCTGCGCCACGGACTCGCCGTGCTCGACCGCAAGCTGCGGATCCTGCGGCAGGAGCGGGACCGCCTCGCCCGCGAGGCCGCCCGCACCGGCCGGGAGTGGGAGGAGGCCTGCCGAGCCGCCGACGCGTGGTCGTCACGCGCCGCGCTGCTCGGCGGACGGCGCGCGATCCGGCTGGCCGGCGACGGCCGGCTCGCCGAGGTGCGGGTCGACTGGGCCGACGCGATGGGGACGCGCTATCCCCGCCGGGCGGTCTTCCGCGCGCCGGCCGAGCCCGGTCCGTCGGCCCCGCTCCCGCTCACGGCCGCGCTCGTCCCCGCCCGCGAGGCCTGCCACGCCGCGCTGCGTGCCGCCGTGGACCACGCGGTCGCCGCGGAGGCCGCCCGCGTCGTGGCCGCTGAGGAGGAGGCGACCGGCCGCCGCATCCGCGCGCTCCGCGACCACGTCCTCCCCCGCATGGAGGCGGCGCTGGCCGAGGTCGAACTGTCGCTGGACGAGGCGGAACGCGCCGACGGCGCCCGGGTCCGCCGCGCCGCCGCCACCCGCGAGGCCGAGCAGGACCCCGGAGGCTGACCCACCCGCGGTGACAGGGCACGAGGTCCCTCGGTTACGGGACCTCCTGCCCTAAGCGGGAGGCGCGGCCCCGGCCACGCTGGAACTGCGGCGACGGGGTGAGAAGGGGGCGTACATGAAAGCGGCAGTCGGCGACCGGCTGATCATCGAGAGCCTGCACCTGGACGGGCCTCGCCGTAAGGGCGTCATCACGGCCCTCCACCACAGCGACGGGTCCCCGCCGTACGTGGTCAGATGGCTGGACGAGGAGCACGAGACCCTCATCTTCCCGGGCCCGGACGCCCACGTGGAGCCCCGCCGGGAGCATGGCGAGCACAGGGAGAAAGAGACCCGGCCGGCCGGCCGGTGACGGAGCGCGGCACGCGGGTCAGCGCAGCCGGTGACGGAACGCGGCACGCGGGTCAGCGCAGCCGGCGCCGGAAGGGCGAGGGGAGCGGCGGCGCGGGCGCGAGCCGTACGCGCGCGTCCACGACCACCGCTCCGTACGGCGTCACGACGACGGGGCCGAGGTCGATCCCGGCGATGCCGGGATGGTCGTCCATGAGGCGGCCGACGCGGACGATCTGGTCCTCCAGCGCGCGGACGCCGGCCTCCGGCCGTCCCCGATGGCCGCGCGTAAGTGGCATGCGGCCCAACTCGCCGATCATCCGCCGGGCCTCGGCCCGGTCGACCGGCGGCACGCGGAAGGAGTGGTCGCCGGGCCGCCCGGAATCCGCCCCGCCGGCCCCCACCATGACCAGCGGGCCGAACGTCTCGTACGCGACGCCCTTGACGACCACCTCGACGCCCTCCGCGCCGGAAACCGGGCCAACGATGTGGACGCCGTAGGCCGCCAGCAGCCGGGCCGCCGTACGCTCGTCCAGCAGGCGTCCCCCGGGATGGGCGGCCAGGTCGGCGGCGACGAGGCGGCGGGCGAGCGGCGGGTCGACTCCCGGGAGCTCCTCCAGCGGGGCCACCGGCCGGGCGCGCCAGGCGGCGTACCCGGCCGCCTGGGCGAGAGCGTGCACGGCCTGCCCGGGGGAGGCGTACGCCGGCACCCGGCCGTCGATCAGCCCGTCCCGCCCCACACAGGCGAGCACGGGCTTCGCCGCTCCCCTGGTCGCGGCCGCGATCGCCTCCCTGGTCGTCTGCCTGGTCCTTTCCGGGTCCGGGCCGGACGGCGGGGCGGACACGACGAGCACGGCGTCGACTCCCGGGTCCGCCAGAACTGCCGTGATCGTGAGGACGAGGTCTCCCGCGTCCGCCGGAGCAGCCGTGACCGCGGCGAATTCGCCCGCGTCGGCGTCGGCGGTGAGATCGAGGGGGCCGCCGGGGGCCGCGGCCGGGCGGAGCCGGGCGCGGAGCGCCGCCACGGTGGCGGGGGACAGGTCCGGCACGACCAGGCCGGCCCGCGCACAGGCACCGGCGATGATCGCCCGCGCACTGCCGGATTCGCCCACGAGTGCCACCCGAGGGCCGTCCGGCAGCGGCTGGAAGGCCAGCAGCCGGGCGGTGTCGAGCAGGTCCCGCACGCTGTCCTCCCTGATCGCGCCGCACGCGCGCAGAAGGGCGTCCACAGCGGCGTCCATGCTCACCGCACTGGGGCCGGTGGCGGCCGAGCCTGCCGCATCGGACGCGGCGATGATCGCCCCGCTGGGGCCGATGACGGCGGAGCCTGCCGCACCGGACGCGGCGGCAGTCCTTGCCGCGCCGGTGGCGGCTGCCGCGTGGGCGCGGACTTCTTGGCCTGCCGAGAGGTCGCGCCCGCCCTGCACCACGACGACGGGTTTGCGGGAGCCGATCCTGCGGGCGATCCGGCCGAACCTGCGCGGGTTGCCGAACGATTCGAGGTGCAGGGCGATGACCCGTGTGGCGGGATCGTCCTCCCAGTATTCGAGTAGGTCGTTGCCGCTGACATCCGCCTTGTCCCCGACCGCGGCGACGGAGGAGACGCCGAGGCCGAGCCGTCCGGCCCGTTCGAGCAGGGCGACCGCGGCCGTGCCCGACTGCGCCATCAGGCCCAGCGGTCCCGTGGCGAGGCGTGCGGGCAGGAGACCGGCGTGCAGGCGGGCGGCCGTGTTCACGACGCCGAGGCAGCCGGGCCCGACGAGGCGCATGCCCGCCTCGCGGCAGACGCGAAGCAGTTCCCGTTCCGCCTCGCGGCCGTCCGCTCCGGCGACCCCGCCGGTGAGGACCACCAGGGCGCGCACCCGGTGGCGTGCACACTCACGGGCGACGCCGAGCACGGCGGGGGCCGGGACGGCGACCACGGCCAGGTCGATCGGCCCCGGCACCGCGCTGACACCGGGATGGACCGGCAGGCCGCACACCTCCACCACGGGGGACACCTCGTCCGCGCGGGGAGCGACGGCGTGGATCGGGCCGGGGAAGCCTCCGGCGACCAGGTCGCACAGCACGCGGCGGCCCACGCCGGCCGGGTCGAGAACGTCCCCGATCACGGCCACCGAGCCCGGGGTGAACACGTGCGCGAGCGACCCGCGCTCCGCCTCGTGCGCCCGGGCCTCGATCTCGGCCACGAGCCTCTCGGTGGGCCGCGCGGCGATGCGGATCTCGACCTGCCCCCGCTCGTACCGCTGCTCCACCGGGAGGCCGAGATCGTGCAGGACGCGCAGCATCGCCCGGTTCTCGGGCAGGACGGTGGCGACCAGGTCCTCGACGCCCGCGTCCGCCGCGTCCAGCGCGACGTGCTCCAGCAGGAGCGTGCCAAGGCCCTGGCCGTGCACCCGGTCGTCCAGCAGGATCCCCACCTCGGCCTCCGCCCCGCCGAGACCGGGGATGTACTCGGCCACGCCGATCACGACGCCGCCGGCCAGGGCGACCAGGGCGTGCCCGCGGTAATCCGGACCGGTGACCAGGTCCATGTACGCGTGGGCCGAGGCGGTGCCGCCGGCGAAGAACCGCAGGTACGCCGAGCGCGGGGACGACCGGGCGATCAACGCGTGCAGGGCCTCGCGGTCCGACGGCCGCAACGGGCGGATGTGCGCCATCCCGCCGTCACGCAGCAGGACGTCGCACGCCTCGGCGGCACTTCGAGCCATGGTCCCAGGGTCCGCCGTCACCGGACCCGGCCCCAGGGGCCTCCTCCCCTGTCAGCAGTGACCGTGGTCCCGAGCGACCGCCACGGCGTAACGACACGTCTCCCCCGGCCGACAGAAAGGCGACGGGAGGCGATGGGATTGACGGACTCGTTGAGTCTCGCGGCGCTGGGGGCGGTGGCGCTCAGCGAGGGGATCACGTTCCTCTACGACGAGGCACGGGAACTGCTGAAACGGTGGCGGGAGAGACGGGACCGCGAGGTGGTCGAGGTGCCCGGCTCCGCCGCCGGGGTGCTGGACGCCCCGCTGTCCGCGGCCGAGGTCGCGGACAGCGTCGTCGCCCGGAACGCCGAGTCCCTGACGTCGCTCCGCCGCGCGCTGATCGAGTACGCCGAGGAGGGGCGCGTGCCCGACCCGGGCGACCGCGGCCTGCTCGACACGGTCGACGCCCTTCGGCGGGTGCTGGAGGTCGCGTACGGCCAGCGGATCACGTTCAGGGGCGAGCGGCGGGAGCCGACGGGCTCGGCGATCGACGTGGCCGTCGAGGCGGATGTGGTCGAGGGATATCTGGCGGGTCTGCGGGCGCGGGGCGGCCTCCACCCCGGCGCGGAGGTCCGTGCCGAGATGAGGATCGGCCGGGTGTCCGCGGGCGGCGAGGCGGTCGGGGTCGACCTGGACGGCCGGAGCGGTTGAGCGCCGGGCCTGCCGCGGCGCCCGGGCGTTCCCCCGTGCCCGACGTCGCCGGGCTCGTGCCCCGGCCCTGGATCACGGCCCGGCTGGACCGGTGGCTGCGCACGGAGGACACGCGGATCTTCCTGGTCACCGGTCCGCCGGGCACGGGGAAGACGGTGTTCGCCGCCCGGCTCGCGGCGCCGGAGGACGAGCACGACGCGCCGGGCGGAGGGGGCACCCGCCCGGGACGGCCGGACGTGGTGCTGGCCCACTTCTGCGACGCGAGCGACGAGCGCACACTCGACGCGCTGGACTTCGTCCGCGCGTTGTCGGGCGCGCTCGCCCGCCGCATACCCCGGTTCGCCGACGCGCTGGCCGCGTCGGCCGCGGGCGCGGCCGCGGTCATCACGATCAACAGCACGCAGACCATCGGCACGGTGGAGGCGGGTGCGCGGGTCGCCAACGTCCAGATACGCGTGTCCGGGAGCGTGCCGACCCGGCAGGCGTTCGCGCACCTGGTCCGGCGCCCTCTGGAAGCCGCCGTGGCGGACGGGTGGGACGAGCGGCTTCTGGTGGTCGTGGACGACCTGTCCGCCGGGTACCGCTACGACTCCGAGGACACGATCGCCCACCTGATCGGCGTCGTGGCCGGCAATCCGGCGGAACTGCCCGACGTGCTGCGCTTCGTCGTGACCGGCAGGCCGGATCCCTGGGTGCTGCGCGACCTGCCGCCGCCGGCTCTGGACCTGCGGGCCGACCGGCCCCCCGGCGAGGACGACATCCGGCGGTACGTGCGCCGCCGGCTGCCCGCCGCCGGGGCGGCGTGGCGGCTGTGGGCCGATCGCATCGTGGCGGCGGCCGACGGCAACTTCCTCTACGCCCGGCACGTGGTCGAGCGCCTGCCCGCCGGAGGCGAGGTCCCGCCGGATCCGCCCGCCGACCTGCCCGAAGGGCTGACCGGCCTGTACCGGGCCTGGTTCAGGGCGGACATCGCGCGTTCGCGTGACCTCTGGTGGGACCTGTACGAGCCGGTGCTGGCCGCCCTCACCGTGGCGCGCGGTGCGGGGCTCACCCACGAGCAGCTGTGCGGCATCACCGGCCTGCCGCGCTCGCGGGTGCGCCGTGTGCTGGAGGAGTGCGCGCAGTTCCTGCTCGGCGCCCCCCGGTCGGGGCCCGTCCGCCTCTACCACGACTCCTTCCGTGACTATCTCGCCGAGGAGGAGGTGCAGGTCGAGGAGGCGCACCACGCCGTGCTGCGCTACTTCGTCCGCCGCCACGGCGACGACTGGCTCGGCGCGGCGGAGTACGCGTGCGACCACCTCGCCACCCACGCCGCGGCGATCGGCGAACTCGTGGTCCTGGTGAACCGGCCGGACTTCCTGGTCGCCGCCGAGCCCGGGGGCGTACTGCGCGCGCTGTCCAGGCCCGGCGTCACGGGCCGGTACGCCGAGGTGTACCGGCGTGCCGGCCGGCTGCTCGCGGACCGCGACCGGGGCGAACGCGCGTCCTACCTGCAGATGGCGGCGTACGAGCTGGGCGAGGCGGAGGCGGCGGAGGCGTTCGCCGGGCTCCCGCCGGAGCGCCGGTGGACCCCGTTGTGGGCCTCGATGCTCCGCCATCATCCGGGACGTGTCGTCGGCGCGCACCCGGGCGGTGTGCTCGCCATGCTGTGGTTCCCGCGACCGGACGGCACGACCGTCGTCACCGCGGGCCCGGACGGCACGGTGCGGTTCTGGGACCTGCGCACCCACACGGTGCTCGGCGTGCTGAAGCTGCCGTCGGCCACGCCGGCCGCCCGGCTCGCGCTCCTCGGCACCGGAGACGAGGCAGTGCTGGCGGTGGCGGCGCTCCACCAGGTGTGGCTGGCCGACCCGGAGCGGATGGAGGTGACCGGCTCCGTGGCCGCACGTCCCGGCTCGCCGGTGACCGCGATGTCCCCCACAGTGCTGGAAGATCGGGCGGTCGTCGTGCTCGGATACGCCGACGGGGTCGTCCAGGCGGTCGACCCGTTCACCGGCGAACCGGTCACGGAACCGGTGCCCGCCCACGAAGGCCCGGTGCTGTCGCTGACGGGAGGATTCGACGACGGCGTGCTGTCCTGCGGAGCCGACGGCGCGGTGATCCTCTGGGGGCTGCGCGGAGAGATCGACCGCCAGCCGGTGATCCGTCCGCCGGATCTGCCCGCCTGGTGCGGCGCGAGCGCGTTCCTGAGCGGCGACACCGGACGCTTCGCGCTCGCGGCGGGCTACAGCGACGGTATGACGGACCTGATCGTCGTCGGTGACCACGACTCGGAGATACGTACCGGCATCGGCGGCCACGAGCCGGCCGCCTGGCAGCTCGACACCGCCTTTCTCTCCGAGGGCCTTCTCTGGCAGTCGAGGATGCACCGGCGGGGCCGGAACGGCTATGCGGACGCGCTGCGGGAGGTACGCGAACTGCACCTCCGCGGGCTCAATCCCGACGACGGGCCGCCCGAGTCCCGCCAGATCGTCCTGCTGTCCGGCGGGGTGACCTCCGTCGATCTCCTGGAGGTGGACGGCCGCCTCCACCTGGCGACGGGCGGGCAGGACGGCAAGGTCAGCCTGGTAGGCCGTCCCGACGAGGACGAGCCCGCGGTGGAGTCCCTGTTGCCGTGGGGGGAGCCGGTCTCCTCCGTCATGTTCTCGGAGCTGGACGGAGGCCTCGTGCTGGTGTCCGGGGAGTCGGCGGTGGGCGGCATGATCCGGGAGTGGCCGTTGCGATCCGGAGCGGACCTGCTCCCGCCTCCGGTCGGTGAGCTGGCCGCCCCGGCGATCGACGTCGACGCGCTGGCCGACGAGTCCGGCCGGCTGGTCGTCGCGGCCGTGCTCGCCGACGGCTCCGTCGTGCTGCGTGAGGAGGGTCGTACGCGACCCCTGGAGACGGGAGAGCTGATCACGGCGGGTGTCCGGCTGTGGCGGTGGAGGCACCGGACCTGCGTGGCCGTCTACGGGCAGCGAGGGCCGGAGGCCGCCCTGCGGTTGTGGACGCCCGGCTCCTCCGGGGAGACGGTCGTGACCGATGTGCGCCTCGGCCGTCCCGGCGCCGTCCACGAGGTCACGGTGGTGGGTGACGGCGGCCGGTTGCTCGCCGCGGGCGACTGGGAGGAGCCCGTGCTGTGGACGCTGACCGCCGACGAGGACCGGTGGGGCGGCGACCCGCTGCCGGTGCCCGGCGTGCACCCCCTCGCGGTCGGCACGAGCAACGTCGTGCAGTGGATGACGCCGGTGGCCGGTTCGCAGGGCCACGAGGTGTTCGTCGGTGGTGTGGCGCTCGTCCACCACCTCTCCGCCCAGGGACAGCGGATCACCGGGCACCTGCTCGTCGTCCAGACGAACGCCGTCTCGATCCTGCACGAGGGCGGGCGGGCGCTGGTCGTCGGAGCCGGGCCCTCCGTGCGGGTGGAGAACCTGGACGACGACGAGGCTTCCACGAACCTCGACGCCCCACCGGACAGCGAGGTCCTGGCGGTGGCGGCTCTGGAGGACGGCTCGCTCCTCGCCGCGGGCACGGGCGACGGCCGGCTGCTGGTGTGGCGCGGGCAGGACCATCCCGAACATGTCGTACAGTTCGGCTCCCCGATACGTCAGATCGCCGTGCCCACGCCCGGCGTCGCCGTTGTCCGTACCGACATGGGACTCCAGGCCGTCCGGTTCTCGCACTCATAAGTGCCGCATCTGCTGTCAGCAGACAAACCGGCGGTTCGCGGGGGTGGGGCGGATACAAAGGCGGCATGCCTGTTTCAGCGAGCACGAGTTACCGGGATCGGCTGAACGAGAAGCTGTTCCAGCAACGGACACTGCTGTTGACCGGAGAGGTCGACGACGAGATGGCTGAGCGGGTGTGCGCCGAGATGGTGCTGCTGGCCTCGGCGGACCCCGAACGCGACATCATCCTGTACATCAACTCACCCGGCGGGTCGGTGCTGGCCGGCCTCGCGATCTACGACACGATGAAGCTGGTCCCGAACGACGTGGTCACCGTCGCGCTCGGGATGGCGGCGAGCATGGGGCAGGTGCTGCTGGCGTCCGGCACGCACGGCAAGCGGATCAGCCTCGCGCACAGCCGGATCATGATGCACCAGCCGTCGGCCGGGATCGGCGGCACGGCGATCGACATCGCCATCCAGTCCGAGAACCTCAGGTACATGAAGCGGCAGTCCGAGGAGATCCTCGCCGCCGAGACGGGCCGGAGCGTCGAGGAGATCGCCGCCGACAGCGACCGGGACCGCTGGTTCACCCCGGAGCAGGCCCGCGACTACGGGATGATCGACGAGATCGTCGGCTCCTTCCACATCCTCGCACCGTACGCCGCGCCCAACCGGACGGGGTTCTACTCATGAGCCAGTACACGATCCCGTACGTGATCGAGAAGACGCCGGTCGGGGAGCGGTCGTTCGACATCTTCAGCCGCCTGCTCAACGAGCGGATCATCTTCCTCGGCACCGAGATCGACGACGGCGTCGCCAACGTCGTGATGGCACAGTTGCTCCACCTGGAGGCGGACAGCCCGGACCAGGAGATCAACCTGTACATCAACTCCCCCGGCGGGTCGTCGACCGCGATGCTGGCGATCTACGACACCATGCAGTTCATCCGCGCCAAGGTCGCGACGTACTGCATGGGCCAGGCGGCCTCGGCCGCCGCGGTGCTGTTCGCCGCCGGAGCCCCCGGACGGCGGTTCGTGCTGTCGCACTCCCGCGTGCTGCTGCACCAGCCGTCCACCCAGGGGCAGGGGACCATCTCCGACCTGGCGTTGCAGGCGGCCGAGGTGATGCGGATGCGCATGCAGACCGAGGAGATCCTCAGCCGCCACACGGGGGTGGACGTCGAGCGGCTGCGCAGGGACACCGACCGGGACCGGATCTTCAGCGCCCGCGAGGCCATCGAGTACGGCCTGGCCGACGAACTGATCGCGACCCGCGGGTAGCGCTCAGGCCGCCAGCAGCAGCGTCGTGCCGGACGCCCCGTGCCCGGCGATCCGGCGCGACGCCGTGATCCGCCGTACGGCGCGGGTGAGCAGGTGCTCGATCGGCAGCCCGAGCGCGTCGCACACCGAGTGCAGCATCTCCGACGACGGCTCCTTGCGGCCGCGCTCGACCTCCGACAGATACTGCTTGGACATCCCGACCGCACGCGCCACGTCGTCGAGCGTGCGGTCCTGGTCCAGCCGCTCGTCGCGGAGGATCTCGCCGTACACGCTGCGCAGCAACGGGTCGGGGCCGTCGGGGATCTCCGGGCCGCGCTTCTCGCCTGCCCGGCGCGTCCGGATGTCGACGACGACTGGTCGGCCGGAAGCTGCCATGCCTGGAAGTCTGACACGGCCGGATCTCCGGCGACACGCCTGTTCGCGCAGAGAGGAGCGGCCTCCTCTGGAATTCAGGAGTCGGTGGCGGGAGGGCGGACGGCGTTCACGTAGTAGAGCACCGGCCCCACGGTGCCCGTGCTCTCGACGCGGAGACCGGCGCCGGGCACCAGGGTGGCGAGCAGTTCCGGCATGGTGGGCCGTACCGCCGGACCCGCCACCATCTCGGCCAGGCGGGCGGCGAGCGGGTTGACCGGCGGGCGGAACTCGGCGATCAGCAGCCGTCCGCCCGGCCGCAGGACGCGGAACATCTCCCGCACGGCTGCGCCCCGGGCCGAGCCCGGCATGTGGTGCACCGCGAAGCTGGAGACCACGATGTCGAACGAGACGTCCGGGAAGGGCAGCGCCTGCCCCTCGCCCACCTCGTAGGAGCAGTTGCCGGGTGAGCGCCGGCGCGCGTGTTCGAGCATCTGCGGCGACGGGTCGACACCGATCACCCGCCCTTCGGGGCCCACGAGAGGAGCCAGCATCCGGCTCCAGTAGCCGGTGCCGCAGCCGACGTCCAGAATCCGATCGCCCGGCCCCGCGCCTGACAACGCGGCCAGACGGGCGAAAACGCCGCGGCGACGCCCGGCGAACCCGATTTCGGCCAGAATCTCATAACCCTGCGGATAATTGATCACGCCACCCCCGTCATCGTTTTCCGAGTGACGGTGCATGAGCTTTCCCCTGGCCACAGGCCTCCCCCTTCTTGTTTCGGAACAACCTGTTCGGTTATAAATGATCGATTCACCGGCCCGGAGTGGTCAACAAGCAAATCGATCAGGCTGTGCCGTACTGGACAGAAGGGGAAACGTGTTCGGAAACCAGCGGCGGGAGAGCACCGACCGCCGGGTACGGCGCACCCGGAAGGCCGTCCAGCAGGCGTTGATCGAGCTGGTCCTGGAGAAGGGCTACGAGGCGGTGACGGTCACTGATCTGATCAACCGCGCCGACGTCGGCCGCTCGACCTTCTACGCGCACTTCGCCGACAAGCAGGACGTGCTGTTCAGCAACCTCGACGAGCTCCACGGCCTCCTTCGCCTCGCCCCCGCGGCCAGGCCGGGCACGTTGTTCGCCTTCAGCCTGCCGATGTTCGAGCACCTTCACGAGCAGCGCCGGCTCGCGCGTGCGTTGCTCGGGCGTCGAGGGGGCAGCGCCGTGATCGCCCGCGGAGAGCAGATCCTGGCCACGGTCGTACGCGACGAGCTGCTGACGGCCCTCCCTCCGCGAAGCACGCCGCCGCCCTCGCTCGACCTGATGGTGACCTGCGTCGTGGGGGCGTTCATGGCGCTGCTGCGGAAGTGGGCGGACGGCGAGATCAACGCCACCCCCGCCGAGATGGACGCGGCGTTCCGCGCCGTGGTGACGCCGGGCGTGGAGACCGCCCTCGCGGCAGGCACCGGCCGGCCGTAGCGCACCACCGTCTCCAGCGCACCACCGTCTCCAGCGCTCCCGGCTCCTCACCGCCGAAGGCGCGTGACCGGGCCGGTGGATTGTCGGATGTGGTCGATACGCTGACCGGATGAGCGACGCCACGGAGAAGATCGAACGGATCAGGCCGCAGCAGTTCCACGAGATCGGCGGCCTGGAGGACTGGCGGGTGCTGGGTGAGGGGGCGTGTGCCTACTTCCGTACCGGGTCGTTCGCGGCCGGGGCCGCGCTCGTGCAGGCGATCAGCGAACTGCCCGGCGTGGGCAGCGGTCACCCCGACGTCGACCTGCGCCACGAGGGCGTCACGGTACGGCTGATCACCATCGCGGACTTCTACGGGCTGACGGATCGGGACGCCGAACTGGCCCGGCGGATCTCGGCGGTGGCCCGCGCGCTCGGCGTCCCCGCCGACCCCTCGGCCGTGCAGAGCGTCCAGGTCACCGTCGACGCCCTCTCCGGTGCCGAGGTGGTGGCGTTCTGGCGGGCCCTGCTCGGCTACGAGGACCGGGCGAACAGCCCCGAAGACCTGATCGACCCGCACCGCCGCGGCGCGGCGTTCTACTTCCAGCAGATGGACGAGCCGCGTCCGCAGCGCAACCGGGTCCACGTCGACGTCTGGGTGCCGTACGACCAGGCCGAGGCGCGGATAGCGGCGGCGATCGCCGCCGGCGGCCGCCTGGTCTCCGACGCGTACGCGCCTTCGCACTGGGTGCTGGCCGACCCCGAAGGCAACGAGGCGTGCGTGGGCGCGGCCGGCTGGATCGGGCCCGACCCGCGCACCCGGTAGGAGTCGTCCGCCGTCGCGCCCGGGTACCCGCGGTCGTGGTTCAGCCCGGTGCCATCCGGGGACGCCGGAACCGCCGTGGCACGCCGGCCCAGCGGGCGTGGATCGCCGTCATCGCCCGCTCCAGTGTCCGTTCCGGGGGCGCATCGGTGTCGATCTCGGTCGCGCCGGGCCAGGGGGTCGCCGTCGCCGTCATCGCGGCGGAGATCACCCGGTCCGCGTCCGATATCCCGCCGGTGCGGCGTGCGAGGCGTTCGGCGGTGACGCGGGGAGGGGCGACGCAGCGCAGCGCTGTGAGATGGGTGGAGGTACGCCGGGCCAGGGACGCCGCGGCGGCGCGGTGCGCGGTGTCCGTCCAGGACGCGTCCACGACGACCGGCTCGCCGAGACCGAGCAGCCGCTCGGCCCTGGACAACAGCTCGGCGTAGGTCCGTTCCGTGGACTCCGCACAGTAGATGCCCTCGCCGAAGGGGGCGGCCGCGGGCTGGTGCGGCGATATGCCGGCGAGCTCCTTACGGAGACGGTCGCTGGTCAGCAACGTGCAGCCGAGCCGGTCGGCGACGGCGGCGGCCAGGGTCGACTTTCCGGTCCCCGGGAGCCCGCCGACGAGGACCAGGGTGACCGCACCCGCCTGAAGGTGGCCCAGCGTGAGCTCGGCCAGGCTCCGGGCCTCCCACGCCGCCGCGGAGTCTCCCTGTCCATGGCGCAGGCAGGCGACCTTGGCGCGGACGAAGGCCCGGTAGGCGACGTAGTGATGCCACAGCGAGGGCGGAGAGGGGTCGCCGGAGAACTCGGCGTACCAGCGCAGGAAGAGCTCCGCCAGGCGAGGAGCGCCCAGTCGCTCCAGGTCCATGGCCAGGAAGGCGGCGTCGTCCAGGCCGTCGACGAAGCGGAGCCGGTCGTCGAACTCCAGGCAGTCCAGAATCCGGGGCCCGTCGTCCAGGCAGAAGATGTCGTCGGCGAGCAGATCGCCGTGGCCGTCCACGATCCGGCCTTCCGCGATCCGGACGGCGAAGAGCGGTTCCCGGCCGTCGAGATAGCGCAGCGTGAGCCGTTCGACGTCGCCGAGGATCTCGGTGTCGAGGACCGCCTCGGGCAGCGCCCGCACCTCACGGAAGCTCGCGGTCCAGCGAGATCGCAGCGCCTGCCCGCTCCCCTGTTCGTCGATGCGCGGGCTGTGCGGGGATCGGGCGTGCATACCCGCGACCACCCGCGCGACCCGGCACAGGGCGTCCTCCACCGGTGCTCCCGACCGGACCAGCGCGGACAACCGGCGTTCGTCCGGCATCCGCCGCATCACCACGAGGTGCTCCCGGACCCGTCCGTCCGGGCCGGACACGTCGGCCACTCCTTCGTAGACGTCCGGCGCCAGCCGGCGGTTGAGCTCGACCTCCTTGTGGCACATCGCCCGCCGGGCCTCCAGCGTCGTGAAGTCCAGGAAGCCCAGATCGACGGGCTTCTTCAGCTTGAACGCGTGATCTCCAAGGAGGATCACCACCCCGGCGTGCGTCTCCCTGACCTGCGCCCACGGCCTCATCGAGGTGCCCCCGTCCCCCGTCGGTGCCAGGAGGCGGCAAGGAGCCGCCGGACACCGTCTCCACGTCCGCTTCCTGGAGACATTCCCGCGCGCGGACTCCTCCCCTCGCAGGTTCGGCCTGCCCGTCACGCCCAGCGGCCGACGGGCGTCCCGTGGCGGTGTGGTTGGCTGGAAGTGCTGGTGAGGAGGGGAGGACGCATGCGTATCGCCAACGTTTACCGTCCCCTGGTGTTCGGATGCCCGGTGACCGCGAAACTGCCCGAGGTGGCGCGCCAGATGACGGAGAAGAACATCGGGGCACTCGCCGTGCTCGAAGCGGACCGGGTCACGGGAGTGATCACAGAACGGGACCTCGTGACGGCGCTTGCCACAGCCGCCGACCCCGCCGCCCTGAGCGCGGGGATGTGCGCGTCGTCGGACATCAAGACCGCCACTCTGGACGAGGACACGCGCGAGGTGGCCCGGCGCATGCTCGACCACGGCATCCGTCACATCCCGGTGGACCAGGACGGGCGCCTGATCGGCATGGTGTCGATGCGCGATCTTCTCGCGCTGGAGACGCTCACGCCTTGACCCGCCCTCTCGACGCCGGCGATCCGCGCCGATCGGATCGACCGGGGGCCGGTTCAGGAGGAGCCGCGTCGAATCCGTGGTCGCTGACTTACGAAGGGTTCGATCCCGGTCACGAGGGGCTGCGCGAGGCGCTGTGCACGCTGGGCAACGGCCGGTTCGCCACGCGAGGCGCGGCACCGGAGGCCGGGGCCGGCGCCGTCCACTACCCGGGGACCTACGTCGCCGGGTGCTACGACCGGCTCACCTCGGACATCGCGGGTCATCGGCTGACCAACGAGGACATGGTCAACCTGCCGAACTGGCTGCCGCTGACCTTCGCGACGCCCGGCTGCCCGTGGTTCTCCCCCGGCACGGCGGACCTGCTCGGGTACCGGCAGGACCTGGACATGCGCCACGCCGTCCTGCACCGGCTGATCCGGTTCCGGGACGCCGAGGGCCGCGTCACGTCCGTACGGCAGCGCCGCCTGGTCTCGATGGCCGACCCCTACCTGGCCGCGCTGGAGACGACCTTCACGGCCGAGAACTGGTCGGGGCCTCTCCGCGTACGCTCCGGGCTCGACGGCCGGGTGGCCAACACGGGAGTGGCGCGGTACCGCGACCTGCGGGGCGACCACCTGACAGGGCACGCGACGGGGATCCGGGAACCCCTGACGTGGCTCCGCGCGCGGACCCGCTCCTCCGGCATCGAGGTCGCCCTGGCCTCGCGGGTCGACGTCTCCTCCGGCGGCGGAGGCGGGCCCGAGGCCGAGCGGCACGACGACCACGTCCAGGAGACACGCGTGCTGCCGCTGGACCGTGGCCACCCCGTCGCGGTCGTCAAGACGGTGGCGCTCACCACGTCGCGCGACCTGGCGCTCTCCGACGTGACCTCGGCCGCGCTGCGCCGGGCCGGACTCGCGCCCGGCTTCGGCGAACTCCTGGAACAGCACGAGATCGCCTGGCGTGACCTGTGGGAACGGGCCCGGCTGGAGGTGACGGGCCCAGACACCCAGCGGGACATCCGCCTGAGCACCTTCCATGTGCTGCAGACCCTGTCACCGCACACCGCCGACCTCGACGTGGGCGTGCCCGCACGCGGCCTGCACGGCGAGGCCTACCGGGGACACGTGTTCTGGGACGAGCTGTTCGTGCTGCCCTGGCTGACCCTGCGTTTCCCGGAGACCGCCCGCGGGGCGCTGCGCTATCGCCTGCGGCGGCTGCCGGAAGCCCAGGCCGCCGCCCGCGCGGCAGGCCTGCGGGGAGCGATGTTCCCCTGGCAGAGCGGCAGCGACGGACGCGACGAGACCCAGCGGTTCCACCTCAACCCCCGCTCCGGGCGGTGGACGCCCGACCACACCCACCTTCAGCGGCACGTCGGGCTGGCGGTCGCCTACAACGCCTGGCAGCACTACGCGATCACCGGCGACGTGGAGTTCCTCGCCGGGACCGGCGCCCACCTCCTGGTCGAGATCGCCCGCTTCTTCGCCTCGGTGGCGCGGCTCGACCCCCTGTCGGGCCGCTACGAGATCAAGGGGGTGATGGGCCCGGACGAGTATCACGACGGCTATCCGGGCGCGGCGTCCCCGGGCCTGGACAACAACGCGTACACCAACATCATGACGGTGTGGCTGCTGCTGCGCACCCGTGAGGCGCTCGACCTGATGCCGCGACGCGCACGGGAGGATCTGCGCCGCCGTCTCGCTCTGACGGACGTGGAGACCGAGCGGTGGGAGGACATCACCCGGCGGATGCGGGTGGACTTCCACGACGGCGTCATCAGCCAGTTCACCGGATACGAGCACCTGGCGGAGCTGGACTGGGATCGTCATCGGGGCGTGCGCCGGCTGGACCGGGCCCTGGAGGCCGAGAACGACAGCCCCGACCGCTACCGGGCGTCGAAGCAGGCCGATGTGCTCATGCTGTTCTACCTGCTCACGGCCCGGGAGGTGCGGCAGATCCTCGACCGGCTGGGCTATCCGGCGGCGCCGGGCCTGACCCGCCGCACCATCCGCTACTACCTCTCCCGCACCTGCCACGGCTCGACGCTGAGCGCCGTCGTCCATGCCTGGGTGCTGGCGCGCTCGGACCGCACCGGCTCATGGCGCTTTTTCACGGAGACGCTGACGGGCGACATCACCGACGTGCAGGGAGGGACCACAGCCGAGGGCGTCCACCTGGGCGCCATGGCCGGGACGCTGGACCTGGTGCAGCGCTGCTACCTCGATCTCGAGGCCCGGCCCGACGGCCTGCACCTGAACCCGGTGCTCCCGGAACAGCTGACCACGCTGTCGCTGTGCCTCCGCTACCGGGGCGCGGAACTCGTCGTCGACGCCGACCCGGCCCGCGTACGGATCGCCCGGGCCGACGACGGCCCCACCGCCCTGGACCTCGTGGTGCACGGCCACCACGCCCGGCTCCGGCGCGGCGACAGCCGTACGTTCCCCCTGCCGGAGCCGAAGCGCGACGGGTGATCGGAGGCCGCGTGGAGACACCGTCAGCTGGGCTGCCACAGCTCGATGCGGTTGCCCTCGGGATCAGTGACCCAGCCGAACCGGCCGACGCCCTCCATCTCCTCGGTCTCCTTGGCCACGTCCGCGCCCTTGGCGCGCAGCTGCGCGAGCATCGCGTCCAGGTCGCGGACCCGGAAGTTGAGCATCGTCCGCTGGGCCCGGGAGCCGAAGTACTCGGTGTCGGACTCGAAGGTCGCGAAGACCGTCACCCCGGCTTCCTGACGCCACATGCCGTTCTCGTCGGCGTCCAGGCCCAGGCACTCGCGGTACCACGCGCCCAGGGCCGCCGGGTCTGCGGCCCGCAGGAAGTATCCGCCGATTCCAAGCACACGTTCCATGTCGCTCATCCTGCCAGGACGGCGATCACCCGCCACACCGCTCGCCATGGCCGCGTCATCTCCGCGCGGTGCGGATGGTGATGCTGCCGTAGGGCAGGTCACCGGTGATCTGGACGTGCAGCCGGCCCGGACACCGGCGGCCCGCCGCCTTGGACGTCACCCTGCCCCAGCCGATGCGCACCCCGTCGGCGTTCGCGCTCGCGCCCGCGGGCAGGGTGATCGTGGCGCCGCCGTACGCGAGCCGGAGCTCGATGTCGATTCGCGGGTACGGGATGTGCGCCTGGGACAGGTCGAGCTTCACCCTGCCGTACTCGGAGTCGATGCGCAGCCGGCGCGGGACGTGCCAGTCGCCCACCCGCTTGACGAGCCCTCCGGTGGAGGCGATGCGCACCACTTCGTCGTCTTCGTCGTCGTCGGCCAGGCCGGCGACCACCGGCTCCAGCTCGCCCGGGGCGGTGGCGGTGAGCGCCAGTTCCAGCCGCCGTTCCAGCTCGGCGGGGCCGAGCCGACCGTCCGCGTACGCCTGCTGGACCAGCTCCACGGCCCTGTCCCGCTCCCGGTCGGGGACGCGTCCCATCGCGTGGCTCATCGGCTGACGGCTCTCTTGTACAGCCGCGTGGCCAGCGGCACGAACACGACCAGGAGCACGGCCGTCCACAGCAGTGACACCGGCACCGCGTGCCGCAGCGGCCAGGCGCCGGGCACCGGGAGGGCCGGGCTGGTGTTGCCGAACAGTTCGCGTGCGGCCTGGACGAGCGTCGAGACCGGGTTCCATTCGGCGATCGGCCTCAGCGGCCCGGGCAGCCGGGCGCTGTCGACGAAGGCGTTGGACAGGAAGACCAGCGGGAACGACATGATGGTGGCGATGTTGTTGAAGACCTCCGGCGTGCGGAGGGCCAGCGCGACCGTGGCCGTCACCCAGGAGAAGGCGTACGCGAACAGCAGCAGCATCAGGAACCCGAGGGCGGCCTCGAACGGCGAGCTGTGGACGCGCCATCCGACGAGCAGCCCGACGACGGCCATGGTGGCGATGCTGGTGACGTTCATGATCAGATCGCTGAGGGTCTGACCGGTCAGCACCGCGGAGGGCGACATCGGCAGCGTGCGGAACCGGTCGAAGATGCCCTTCTGCAGGTCCTGGGTCAGCGTGTATCCGGTGATCTGGGCGCTGGTGACGATGGCCATGACGAAGATCCCGGGCAGCAGGTACTCCCCGTACGACATGCCGGGCAGGCTGATCATGCTGCCGAAGACATAGGTGAACAGCAGCACGAACACGATCGGGAGCATGACCACGCCGCCCAGCAGGTCGGGAGCGCGCCGGATCTTCAGGGCGTTGCGCTTGGTGATCGTCACGCCGTCGGCGACGGCCAGCCGCAGGGTGTTCATCACGCGGTCTCCTTGCTCTTCTCGTCGGCCTTCTCGTCAACCTTCGCGCCGGCCTGGCGGCCCGTGAGGCTCAGGAACACGTCGTCCAGGGTCGGGCGGCGCAGACCGGCATCGCGTACGGTGATCCGCTCGGCGGCCAGGTGGCCGAGCGCCTCGGTCAGGGTGGCCGCGCCGCCGGTCACCGGGATCGTCACCCGCAGGGCCGCGGTGTCGATCAGCACATCCCCGACGGCCAGCGGCGCCAGCGTCCTGGCGGCGCTCTCCAGATTCGCCGTGCTCGTCACCGACAGCTGGATCCGGTCGCCGCCGACCTGGTCCTTGAGCTCGTCGGCCGTGCCGAGCGCGATCACGCGGCCGTGGTCGACCACCGCGATGCGGTCGGCGAGCCGGTCGGCCTCCTCCAGGTACTGCGTGGTGAGCAGCACCGTCGTGCCTCCCGCGACGAGCTCGGCGATGACCTCCCACAGCCCGATCCTGGCCCGGGGGTCCAGGCCGGTGGTGGGCTCGTCGAGGAACAGCACAGGCGGTGCGGCGACCAGTGCGCCGGCCAGGTCGAGCCTGCGCCGCATGCCGCCGGAGTAGCCGTGCACGGGGCGGTCGGCCGCGCCGGTCAGGTCGAAGCGGTCCAGCAGCTCGCGGGCGCGCTCCCTGCTGCGCCTGGTGCCCAGGTGGTGGAGGCGGCCGACCATCTCCAGGTTCTCGGCGCCGGTGAGGTGGTCGTCCACGGCGGCGTACTGGCCGGAGACGCCGATGTGCGCACGCAGCCGGTCGGCGTCACGGACGACGTCGAACCCGGCCACCGTGGCGTGGCCCGCGTCCGGTTTGAGCAGTGTGGTGAGGATTCGCACCGTGGTGGTCTTGCCGGCGCCGTTCGGGCCGAGCAGCCCGAACACCGTCCCCTCGGGGACGGTCAGCCCCATCCCGTCGAGGGCGGCGACGTCGCCGTACCTCTTGACCAAGCCCTCGGCCACGATCGCGTCTGGCATGAGAATCCCCCTGGTGTCAGGAACGGTGGACGACGATGTCGCCGTAGGTGGTGTGGGTACGAACCTCGACGATCCGGTCTGTCCGTCCGGGATCGTCGCCGGGGTCGTCGCCGGGGTCGAGGGAGACGTCCACGGTGCCGTACGTGGAGGCCACGTCCAGCCAGGCGGCGGTGCCCTCCCGGATCCCGACGTCCAGGCCGCCGCCGGTGGTCTCCATGGCGATCGAGCCGGACACCGCCTCGCCGATCCGCAGACTGGCGTACGCGGTCTTGGCGGCGACGCCGGCCAGGGCGCGGTCGACGGCGATGTCGCCGTGGGCGCTGTTCAGCCGCAGTTCGCCGGTCACCTCGCGGATGCGGACGGCGCCGTGGGAGGTCCTGACCGCGGCGGTGCCGTCGACCTCGCCGATGTGGATGCCGCCGTGGGTCGTGGTGACCTCGGCGTGCCCGGAGGCGCGGACGACCGAGATGTCGCCGTGGGTGCTCTTCACCCGGAGCCGACCGGCCTGTTCGACCCGGATGTCGCCGTAGGAGGTGGTGAGCGTCACCTCACCGAGCGGCCCGCGGCACAGGATGGTCCCCGCCGTCTTGGCGTCGACGCGGGAGCCGGCCGGCAGGTCGATCGTCACGTCGGCCGAGCCCGGGCCGAGCAGCAGCGAGCGTGCCCAGCTCGCGGGCGACTCGACGAGCCTGCCGAGCGAGAGCCCCCGCCCGGAGGCGGAGCCCGCGTGCTCCCTGTCGGTCCGCACCAGGAGCCTGCCGTCGGCGTAGTCCACCTGGATGTGCCGGGCGGCCTGCACGTCGGCGTCGTTGAGTTCGTCGCTCGGGCGGACGTCGACGACGGTGTCGGTGCGGCCGCTCGCGTTGATCCGGACGGTGGCGGTCGCGATGTCGAGGACGGCGAGAATGGGCTGCGGGGTGTCGAAGGCCCGCGTCCCGGCCTCCTTGCCGGCGCTCATCAGCGCACCCAGCCGCTGTAGCGGTTGCCGGTCCGTTGCGCCTGGCTCCGGCCGGAGCGGCGGTCGGCGGTGCCGGGGTCGAGGGCAGCGGCGACGGCGCGGACCAGCCAGGCGTTGACCGACAGCCCCTCACGTGCGGCCGCCTCCTCGATGCGCGGCTTGAGGTGCTCGGGGACCCGGAGCGAGATCCGGGACGTCCCGCCCTCGTCGGCGTCCGAGGGGGGCGGCGGTGCGGGCGGCCTCTCGGCCTGCCCGGTCTCGCCTCCTCCCTCGTACGGGCGAGGGCTCTGCGGTGGTGGCGTCACGACGAAACCGGGATCGCGCCCGCGTAGCCGCACCTCGACCGAGCCCGGCGCGAGGTCCTGGGTGATCTCGTCGGCGGCGGCCGACAGAGCCTCCAGCAGCGCGAGCCGGGTGGCCGATTCGAGCGTCGCGGCGAGGCGCTCGGCGAGCGAACGGACGTCCTCGCCGCCCGCCCCGGCGACCATCGCGAGCTCACGCCGCAGGTGATCGACATAAGGTGCAAGGTCCATGACGTCAGCATGACACCACATTGACGCCATAACAAGCCCGAAGATCCCGAGAAGTAGCGTCATCGAAGACGCCACATGCGTGACGGTGGCCCGGTGACAGCGCCCCTGACGAGATCCCCCGCCGGGGAAAGGCGCGTCTGCCTGCGGCTGCGCCGCCTCACGCCCGGCGGTGGACGATCACCGGCAGTAGGAGGAGCCGGGCGGCACGGCCACGAACCTGACCGGCACGGTGAATCCGAGCTGCGCCTTCACTCCGAAGCAGCCACCCAGGGCGTAGGCCTCGTTCAGGCGGTTCCTGGCCCTGTTGTACGGGTAGAGCAGCGCGATCGAGCACCCCAGGGCGACGAGCCGGTTGGGAACGCGGGCGCAGATGATGTCGGTGGTCGGCCCGGACAGCCAGTCCGCCCGGTCGGCCGCCCTTTTCATCGCGGCCGTGGTCGTGGAGGTGAAGTAGAACGAACAGCTCGACACCGTGCAGCCGCTCCACCGGGCCGCGGCGGAGGCGGCGGTCGCGGATGCGGTACGGGCGGGCGTCGTGACGGCGGCGAGGGCCACCGCGCACACAAGGGTCGTGGTGATCAGGCGAGCGGGCATGAACGCCTCCGGAGGGAGAGTCTGGGGTCGCCGCCCACAGTGCGAGCCCCTCCGCCCGTCCGGCCAGAAGGACCGGACGGCTATGGGGCGGCGCCCTCGTTCGCGCTGTTCAGACCGTGCTCGGCGGTGGTTCACGGGTGTCCGGAGGTCCGGACACCTCAGGCGCAGGTCGCCTCAGGGTCTTCACCGGGCGCGAACTGGTTCCACTCCTGCGGCGTCATGGCCCGTCCGGCCAGGGCGCACACGGCGCGGTACGGGTCGGCCGGCAACGGTACGGGCCAGCGCGTGATCGTGCCGTTCTCCGCGACGGCCAGCACGGTGGCGCCGTCCGCACCGAACGCCAGACCGTACGGCCGCTCGGGGTCTCCGGTGGGCTGTGCCACCGCGATCTCCCGCCGGGTACGCAGGTCCCACAGGCGCAGGATCCCGTCGGTGTCTCCGGTCGCCAGGTAGCGGCCGTTCGAGCTGACGGCCATGGCGACGACGGAGCCAGGGCTGGAAATGCTGCCGATCTGGCTCCAGTCGCCGACGCGCCACATGTGGATGACACTGCCGGTGCTCGCGCCGTTGGTCTCGGTGGTGATGACCAGCTTGCCCGTGGAATCGAAGACGGCGGCGACGACGTGGTCGTCGTCGGGGTGGCCCAGAACAGGTGAGGCCGCGATCCGCCGCAGCGTCGTGGTGCCGAGCAGGACGATCCTCTCTCCGACCGTGGCGATCACACTGCCGTCGGCGCTGATGGCAGTGGCACTGATCGCATCCGGATAGCGGTCGATCGCACCCTTCCGGCGGCGCGTGGCCAGGTCGACGATCACGAGCTGGCCGTCGTCACCGGCGAAGGTCGAAACGCCCTGCTCGTCGTCGGTGACATGGATGGCGTGGACGGCCAGGAGGCGACCGTCGTGGCTCAGCACCATCCCGTCGGGAGGCACATACATCTGATCACGCAGGCCGAGGCCCAGCCGGTCGCCTGTCGGCCGGCCGGTGACGGCGTCCAGCGGCCGCACCTCCGGTTCGATGTCACCCGGCCGGCCTGTCCACTCGATGACGGCCACGGCCCGTCCGTCACCGCTGATCGCGGCGCCGAAGGCGGACTGCTCGGCGCTGCGCGCGGGGCCGGGTGTCTGCGCCCAGACCGTGGTGTCCCAGATGCGGGCGCTCCGCTCATAGGCCGTGGTGACCAGACGGGTGCCGTCGGGGGAGTAGGCCAGGTCGGCGACGTAGGTGGTGTGGCCCCTCAGCACGGCACCCGCCTGCCGGAGGGTGCGGGTGTCGAGGAAGCGCACCGTGCCGTCGCCGCAGCCGATCGCGACGGTCCGGCCGTCGGGACTGTAGATCGTCGAGTAGACCGAGACGCCGACCCGCACCGGCTTGCCGAGCTTCGATCGACCGGTCAGGCGCCATCGCTGGACCAGGCTGCCCTCCTCGTTGAAGTTCCAGTACGCGGTCGTCATCGTCCGGCCGTCCGGGCTGAAGGCGAGTGCTCTCGCCGAGATGGGAGGCCCGAAGCTCCGGCGACCGGCCAGATCCCAGACCTGCCAGGTGGAGGAGTTGCTGAAGCGGTCGGTCTGGACGGCGATGGCTCTGCCGTCGGGGCTCAGCGTGGTCCAGACGTCGCTGCCACGCCGGAAGGGGCCGATGGGCTCACCCAGACGGCGCCACGTGCGGGTGTCCCAGCGCTGGACGATCTGATGGTCGTCCGCCGTGACCAGCTCCGCGCCGTCCCGGCTGAAGACCATCGAGGTCAGCTGGCCCTTGTGCCCGGTCAGCGGCGTGGTGAGAGGGCGTCCGGTGGCGACGTCGCGCACCAGGACGATCCCGTCGTGCTCCTCGTCGCCGTCACCCGAGGCGATGACGCGGTCGTCCGGACCGAACGTCACCGGATAGACGCCGGAGTGATGGCCGGTGAGCGGCGGGCCCTTGGGCCGGCCCGCGGCGTCCCACAGGCGCACCGTCCCGTCCATTCCTCCCGTCGCGACCATGCCGGTCCGCCCGACGGCGACCGCGGAGACCTCGGTGGACGAACCGTTCAGCACGGCCCGCAGCGGTGTGGCCAGCGCCGCCAGCATGCCGTACCTGGCCTCGTCGGTGTGCGCGTGGCGCCAGGCGGCCGCGGAGAGCAGGCCGGACAGAACCGGGTCGGCCGGGCGTATCACGTCGGCACGCGTCGACAGCAACCGCGAAAGGATCTCGCGGTGCTGCGTTTCGGTCCGGTCCGCCGCGCGCACCGCCAGCACTCCGGTGGCCGAGGCGGCCAGAGCCAGAGCCGTCATCAGGACCAGCGTCCCCCGGGCCAGCCGCCGCCGGCGCCTGGCCGTGCGCCTGGCCTCGGAGGCCGCGTTCTCGGAGGCGGCCAGGAAGGCGGGTGTGGCGGAGCCGTCGGCGGGATGCTGCCATGAGGCGGCGGCGTAGGCCTCGCGTGCCGCCTGCAGGCGGTTGCCGGCGTACAGGTAGGCCGGGTCGCGCCCACTGTGATCCCAATCGGTCGCGTCGGCCTCGAGCCGCTGCAGGACCACCAGGTCGGCGCGGTCCTCCTCCACCCAGGTGCGCAGCCGCGGCCAGCCGCGGATGAGCGCCTCGTGAGTGATCCGCGCGCTCTCCGCGTCGACGGTCACCAGGCGGGCCTGCGCCAGCCGGTCGAGCACCTCCTTGACACGCGGGTCGTCCGGCAGTTCGGCCAGCGGCATCCGCCGGGCCGTGTCCGCGGCGTCGACTCCCAGATGGACCAGCCGCGTGAGCAGTCGGCGGGCTGTCCGGCGGGAGGCCGGGTCAAGGGCGTTGACGGTGGCGTCCGCCGTCTGCGCCAGGGACCGGATGACGCCCCCGGACGCCCGATATCCGGCCAGTGTCAGGCGCGTCCCCTCTCGGTGCGTCCACGTCTGGCGCAGCACGTGTGACAGCAGTGGCAGCACTCCGACGGCATCGGCGTAGTCGCGGTCGCTGTACAGATCCTCGAGCAGCAGCTCGGCCAGGCCCTCCTCAAGGGTCAGGCCGGCCAGCCGTGCCGGGCCCCTGATGACCCGCAGCAGGTCGTCGCGCGTCATCGGCGTGACCACCACCGGCCGCTCGATCGCCGCGACGAGCTCCGGGTAGCGGGTGCAGTGGCCCAGGTAGTCGGCCCGGACGCCCAGGACGACCTCCAGTGGGCCCGCGCGCCCGCCGGCCCCGGACCCGGTGGCCAGGGCCGTCACGACCTCGATGAACCGCCCGCGGGCACTCTCGCGCGCGGAGGTGAACACGTCCTCGAACTGGTCGACGACGACGGCCCGGCCGGCCCATCGTCCCCTGAGGATCTCGCTCAGCTCGTCCGTGCTCACGTCGTGGCCGGCCCCGGCCAGGTCGCGGAGGGTAAGCAGCGGGTCGGCACCGGGTGTGAGGACGACAGGGGAGGTGGCGGCGTCCCGGGTCAGCGCGGACACCAGACCGGCCCGCAGCAGCGAGGACTTGCCGGAGCCGGACGGCCCCAGCACGATCAGCAGGCCGCCGGTGCCGGTCATCCGATCCAGCAGGGCGGCCGTGAGCGCGTCACGTCCGAAGAAGTAGTCGGCGTCTTCGGGACCGAAGGTCTCCAGGCCGCGGTAGGGCGCCGGTGGCTCGGCCGGGCGGGGAGCGCGGACCGCCGCCGGGCCGCGTTCCTCGGTCTGCTCGCGCAGTTCCCGGTACGCCTCGTCCCACGCCTCACGCTCGCCGAGCCCGTCGGGCAGAACCCGTCCCGCCGCGGCCGCCACCCTGAGGCAGGTGTCGACGAAGACTTCGAAGTTGTGCTGCTCGGGCAGGCTCGGCGAACTGGGGCTGGTCATGCCGCCCACCGTGCCGCGGGGCAACCGGATCGGCCTCTGTCCCGCACGGCGGCGAGGCGTCCGGGCGCTGGCCACTTCCAGCCCACGCACGGAGAGCCCGGAGGCATCCATCAACGCCCGTAATCGCCGGGCGAATCCGACCCTGGCGTCCTCCATGTGGCGAGTGTAGGTTCGGCGCCCTGGCTCCGCAGGTCTTCGCACACGCGAGGCGACGCCTCCGTACGGAGGACGGTCCGACCGTCGCCGGCCGGTGCCCGTCCGGTCTGTTTCAGGTCACCAGGCCTCTGCGGTAGGCGTAGACCACCGCCTGCACGCGGTCGCGCAGGTCGAGCTTGGTGAGAATGCGGGACACGTACGTCTTGACGGTCTCCTGGCTGATCACCAGTGCCGCGGCGATCTCGCTGTTGGACCGGCCGTCCGCGATGAGGCGCAGCACCTCCAGCTCACGCGGGGTCAGCGCGACGTCGTCCGGTGTGCCCGCGGCGGGACGGATGCGCGCCGCGTATCTGCCGACGAGCTGCCGCGTCACCTCGGGAGCCAGCAGCGCGGCACCGGTCGCGACGGTGCGGATGCCGTGCAGGAGCTGCGCCGGCGGCGCGTCCTTGAGCAGGAAGCCGCTCGCCCCCGCGCGCAGCGCCTCGTAGACGTACTCGTCCAGGTTGAACGTCGTCACCACGAGCACCTTGACGGGGTCCGCCACCCCGGCGCCGGCGAGCAGGCGGGTCGCCTCGATGCCGTCGAGCACCGGCATCCGTACGTCCATCACCACGATGTCCGGGCTCAGCCGACGGGCCAGATCGACCGCGGCGCGACCGTCGCCGCACTCGCCCACCACCTCCAGGTCGGGCTGGGCATCGATGATCGTCGCGAACCCGGTGCGGATCAGCGCCTGGTCGTCGCAGACCAGGACCCGGATCGGCGCGGTCACGACGGGCTCCCCGCGGGGATTCGCGCCCGCACGACGAAGCCGCCGTCCGTCCGCCGTCCGGCGCTGAACTCGCCGCCCAGGGCGTCGACCCGCTCGCGGAGCCCGGCCAGGCCCCGCCCGCTTCCGCCGGGCGAGCCGGCCCGGGAGGCGGAACCGCCGGTACTGACCTCCACGAGAATCTCCTCCTCGCCATAGCGCACGCGGACCGCCGTGGGGCTGCCGTGGGCGTGCTTGAGTGCGTTCGTCAGGGACTCCTGCACGACCCTGTAGGCCACGAACTCGGCGCTGCCGGCCGACTCCGCCCGCCTGCCGTCCTCGGCGAACTCCACCGGCTGCCCGGCCCGGCGCGTCTGCTCCACCAGCGTGTGGAGCTCGCCGACGGACCGCATCCTGACGTCGGTGTGGTCGGGGTTGAGCAGATCGAGCAGGTGCCGCAGGTCGGCGATGGCCCGCCGGCCGGTGTCGGTGACCGCGCTCAAGGCCGCGTCGAGGCGATCGGGCGCCGCGGTCAGGTAACGCGCAGCCTCGGCCTGCACGACCATCGCCGTCACATGGTGGGTCACGACGTCGTGCAGCTCACGGGCGATCCGGGTGCGCTCCGCGGCACGGGTGGTCTCGGCGACATGGCGGCGGCGTTCCTCCTCGGCGGCCCGGGCGGAGCGCAGCCAGGACCCGCTGCCCCACGCGAGGGCCAGCGCCAGGTAGAAC
Organism: Microbispora sp. H10670; assembly: GCF_014161385.1. Classification (NCBI taxonomy): domain Bacteria; kingdom Bacillati; phylum Actinomycetota; class Actinomycetes; order Streptosporangiales; family Streptosporangiaceae; genus Microbispora; species Microbispora sp. H10670. The sequence goes on from NZ_JABBWW010000014.1 coordinate 127,538, forward strand.
ACCGCGTAACCCTCCACCTTCTCGGCCGCGCCGATCCGCCCGAGCGCGTACGCCAGGGGCACGTACGCCGCGGAGAGGAGGACCACGGCGACGCGCCGGTGGCGCCGCAGATGGATGCCCGTGCTGATGAGCACGATGGGCATCGCGTTGCTCGCGAGCACGTGGTAGGCGCGGATCTGGTCCAGGACGAAGCCGAGCGACACCAGGGCCAGGCACACGGCCGGCCAACGCCGGCGCACGGCGAGCGGAAGGCACTCCAGGGCGATCACCACGTACGCCAGCGCGTCGAAGGGACGGGTCGGCAAGTCGCCGACCTGCGTCCCCTTGCCGTGGAGCGCCGGCAGGAACGACGCGACGGCCAGCAGCAGCCCGAACGGCAGATCCCGGACCACGACGTCGCACCGCCGCCACAGATCCGTGACCCGCCGTAAATCGATCACTGGGCGAGCGTAGCGGTCGCGCCGCGCCGGAGCGGGACCACGTTGCCGCGGCGGTGGGCCAGCCACATGAACACGAGCGTCAGCAGCAGGCCGAACACCACCGCGTACGGGCTCGCCTCCGGCCCGAAATCGCCGCCCGTGAGCAGGGCGGGACCCGACGTCACACCGTGCAACAGCCCCTGCGTCGCGCCGTTGCCCGAGACCTCGGTGCCGAAGATGCCGGCCGCGGCGAAGTTCCAGCCGAAGTGCACACCGATCGGCACCCACAGGGTGCGGGTGGCGGCGTAGGCGGCGGCGAGCATGCCGCCCGCCTCGATCGCGATGGCGATCGCGCCCCACAGGCTGGCGTGCTCGTTCGTCAGGTGCATCAGGCCGAACACCAGGCCGGTCAGCACCAGCGCGATCCACGTGCCGGTCCGCCCCTCGACGATCCGGAACAGGATGCCGCGAAAGATCAGCTCCTCCGTCACGGCGGCGGCGGCCATGAAGCCGACCTGCCCGACCGCGCCCGTCACCGAGCCGAGGCCGTCGACCCGGTAACCCCCCAGGAAGGCGATGTTCACGATGACGGCCGCGAACATCCCGACCCCGATCAGCAGCCCCCGGCCGACGGCGGCGACGGCACCTTCCCCAGCCACCTCCACCGGCGCGCGGCGCTCGGACCACCGCACCACCCGGGCGTACACGAACACCGCGAGCGCGGCTGTCGCGACACCGAGAACCAGGATGAGGAACGGGCTCCCCTGCACCGCGCCCACGATCGCGCCGCCGGCGAAGGCGATCAACGCGACGGGCACGAGCTGTTTCAACAACCGCATGACAACTCCCTGACGTGGGGGACTCCGCGACGGAGAGCCGCCGCTACGTCGGGAAACGCTAGGGATTCGACGGCCGGGAATCGTCCCCGCGCAGTGGACACTCGCGGGTAGCTCGCACGGGGGACAGGCGCAAGCAGTACTCCCCCGCGAAGCCGGTCCCGCCGAGTGAACGAAAAGGCGCGACCGAAAAAGATACGCCCCCTGGTCTTAATTGGGACATTCCTGCGTATCGCGTCCTTTTGCCTGGAACGCCGACAAGATTCCCGCGATTATCCGATTGACGGGTCGTCGGAGTGGGGGATCGATGGAAGTGCTGCTCGGCAACAGGCCCGTCTTCGCCAGCACCGATCTCGACGAGGTCCGTGACGAGGTGGCGAGGATCTTCTGCCCGCATCGGCTGGACCTGACCGGCGCGGCGTCCCTGCTGTCGGCGCGGTTCAACTCCATCCGGCTCGGCTCGGTCCGGATCAGTTACCTCGACTACGGGGCCGACGTCCGCATCGAACCCGGCGACCTCGGCACCTTCTTCCTGGTGCTGATCCCGCTGGCCGGGCGCAGCCTGATCCGCAGCGGGAGCCAGGAAGTCGTCTCGACCCCGACGACGGCCGCCCTCCCCTCGCCGACCCAGCATCTCGACATGCGGTGGGCGGCGGGCACCCCCAAGCTGATCGTCAAGTTCGAGCGCACGGCGGTCGAGCGTTCGCTGGAGCAGATGCTCGGCGAGCCGCTCGACCGGCCGGTCGTCTTCGACCTGGGCATGGACCTGACCGCGGGATGGACGCGCGCCTGGCGGGCGATGGCCGACCTGATCGTCCACGAGGCCGAGCACGACGACGGGCTGACCACGCAGCCGCTGGCCGTCGCCCACCTGGAGAACGCGCTGCTCACCTCCCTGCTCACGATGCAGCCCTCCAACTACCGGGAACGGCTGGCGGCGCCTCGGCCGCCCGTGCTTCCCAAGGTGGTGCGCCGGGCGCTGGAGTTCATCGAGCAGCACGCCCACCTCCCGATCACCACCGAGGACGTCGCGCGGGCGGTGGCGGTCAGCGGCCGCTCGCTCCAGGAGGGCTTCCGCGTCCACGTGGGCCGCACGCCGATGGCGCAGCTCAGAGAGGTACGGCTGACCAAGGTGCACGAGGAGCTGGCCGCCGGGGATCCGGCCCGCCACACCGTCACAAGCGTCGCCGCCCGCTGGGGCTTCCTCCACCAGGGCCGGTTCGCCGCGCTCTATCGCCAGAAGTACGGCCGGCACCCGTCGGAGACCCTGAGACGGGGCTGAGGACGGGGCTGAGGCGAACTCCGCGCCGGCTGGACGGAATCCGCGCTGAGTGGATGGTTCGCCGGGCCACCTCGCCCGTAGTTTCTGCTGAAACCCCTACTTTCAGCGGAAGGAAACACCCTCATGCGCAGAATCCTCGTCGTCGGTGCCGGTCAGGCGGGTCTGCACCTGGCCATCGGCCTGCTGCAGAACGGCTACGACGTCACCGTGGTCTCCAACCGCACCCCGGAGTCGATCCGCGACGGCCGGGTGATGTCGGGCCAGTGCATGTTCGGCACCGCCCGGGCACATGAGCGCGCGCTCGGCCTGGACTGGTGGGCGGACGTCTGCCCGCCCATCGAGGGCATCGAGTTATCCGTCCCGAGCCCCGCGGGTGGCAAGGCGCTCGGCTGGGCGTCCCGGCTGAGGACTCCCGCTCTCTCGGTCGACCAGCGGGTGAAGATGCCGGCCTGGCTGGACGAGGTCGAACGGCTCGGCGGCAAGCTCGTCGTCCACGACGCCACTCCGCGGGATCTGGAGACCTACGCGGCCCAGTACGACCTGGTCCTGGTCGCCGCGGGGAAGGGGGAGATCGCCTCGCTGTTCGAGCGGGACGCGGAGCGGTCGACGTACAGCACCCCGCAGCGGGCGCTGGCGGTCACCTACGTCAACGGTCTCACCCCCCGGCCCGAGCACTCCGCGGTCTGCTTCAACCTGCTCCCCGGCGTCGGCGAGTACTTCGTCTTCCCCGCTCTGACGCACGGCGGCCCGTGCGACATCATGGTGTTCGAGGGTGTGCCGGGCGGGCCGATGGACTGCTGGGGCGATGTGCGCGGCCCCGCCGAGCACCTGGCGCGCAGCCGCGAGATCCTGGAGACCTTCTTCCCCTGGGAGGCGGCACGCTGCTCCGGGATCGAGCTCACCGACGCCAACGGGGTGCTGACCGGGCGCTTCAGTCCCACCGTGCGCCGCCCGGTCGCCGTCCTGCCGTCGGGCGCCCCGGTGCTCGGGGTCGCCGACGTGGTGGTGCTCAACGACCCGATCACCGGGCAGGGCAGCAACAACGCCGCCAAGTGCGCCGCCGCCTACCTCCAGGCCATCCTGGAGCACGGCGAGCAGCCGTTCGAGTCGGCCTGGATGCGGCAGACGTTCGATCGCTTCTGGACGCAGGCCCAGCACGTCACCCGCTGGACCAACGCGCTGCTGGCCCCGGCCGAACCGCACCATCTGGCGCTCCTGGGCGCCGCCGGCCAGGTGCCGGAGATCGCCGCCCGCTTCGTCAACGGCTTCGACGACCCCGCCGACTACGCCGAGTGGTTCATGGACGCCGGCAAGGCACAGGCCTACCTCGACCGGGTCGCGTCATGAGATCGCTGCGCGATGCCTTGGGGCAGTTCGCCACCGGGGTCGCGGTGGTCACCACCGCGACCCCGAGCGGGGAACGGGCAGGAGTGACGGTGAACTCCTTCAGCTCGGTCTCGCTCGATCCGCCGCTGGTGCTGTGGTGCCTGTCGGATCGCGCTCCCAGCGCGCCCGTCTTCCTGCGCGCGGGGCGTTTCGCGGTCAACATCCTGGCCGCCGGTCAGGACGAGCTGTCGCGGCGGTTCGCGACGCCGGCGCCGGACAAGTTCGCCGGCGTGGACGTGCTCGCCACCCCCACCGGGCTGCCCATGCTCGCCGGAACCCTGGCCACCTTCTCCTGCCGTACGGTGTCCGTCCACGCCGGCGGCGACCACCACATCTTCGTCGGCGAGGTGGAGCACCACCAGCGGTCAGGAGGGGAGCCGCTGCTCTTCCACTCCGGCCGCTACCGCGCGCTCGCCTCCTCCCCGGGATGACGAGGAACGGACGCGTTCCTTCCGCCTCCCACGAGAGCCGGCGCCCCGGCCCTGTGGCGGCCGGGGTGCCGGTCTGAAATTTCAGCGCCGGATCGGACCGGGACGCGACCCACGCCGGCACGGAACGTGCGCGCTACCACGGCGACTCAGTCCTCTCACGAATCACCTTGCCACGTATCGCATTACTCGCAATACGCCTCCTTTGACACGCATATTCACTGCGAGATACCTGTATGTGGAACACAGGAAGGGCGCAAATCTCCCTGCCGAACTCGGACCACGATGGCGTTGATTCGCGTCACTTTCCGAGGCGTCGCGGCCGTTTTGGCCGGCCGTTTCGACCCGGATAACCGAGGAGGAAAGATGCGTGGCGAAAGAAGGGTCACCGGGAAATCCGGCTCCGGCGCCCTGTGGCGTGTGCCGGCGTGGCTGACCGCTGTGGTCGCACTGCTGACCAGCCTGGTGGTGACCAGTTCACCGGCGGCGGCCGGCCAGCCGTACGGGCCGTACACCTGTGCGAGCGGGTACGTGTGGCGGGAGGCCTACGCGGGCGACCAGGTCTGCGTGACGCCGGCGATCCGCACCCAGACCGCGACGGAGAACGCACTGGGCCCGTCCCGCCGGGAGCCGAACGGCGGCCCCTACGGGCCCGACACCTGCAAGCAGGGCTACGTCTGGCGTGAGACGCGGCCCTCGGACCACGTCTGCGTGACGCCGGCGAGCCGCGACCAGGCCTACAGCGACAACTCCAACGCCGTCCTGCGACTGGCGGACCCGGGCGGGACGCCGCACGGCGGCGTCAGCATCACCACCTCGCTCAACCAGACCGGTGGCCGCCTGTACGCCAACGGCAGCGGGCTCACGCCCAACGGCACAATATGGTTCTACGCGGTCGGGATCGGCACGACCGGGCCGTTCGTACTGGGTACGCGGACCGCCGACGCCTCCGGCAATCTGCCGGGATGGCAGTACGTCGCGGACGTCTGGTGCCGCAGCTACCAGACGGGGCCGGCCACCATCGTGGTCCTCGACGTGAAGGCGGGCCTCGTCACCACCGCGGGCACCACGACCGCGTTCCTCCACTGCGGCTGAGCCCGCGCGACATCACGGGCACGACCAGCGCGTACAGGCGGGCACGGCACCTTCCACGATGCCGTGCCCGCTGCGCCGCGCCGGCTTTCACACCGTGCGCAGGCGAGCGGCGACCGGCGATTAAGTGGGACATAAGGCATAAATAGGCCGGGAAACGAGCCTTCCCTGACCGGGTCCGCAGCGCTCATAATGCCATCAGGCCTGCGCCCGGTATCGGCAAGCGCGGCCCGGTCACCGTGGAGGTTTCGTGGCTCCCGAGAACGTCGGCCGTCTGCAGGAACCCGAGGAGCAAGAGCGCCTGATCGAGACGATCACCCAACTTGTGTCCAGTCGTGGTTGGGACGAAGCCGCGGCGACCGTTCAGAAGAATCACATCTTGTATGACCCAGAAGTCGATATGTGGTTCGCCGAGTTGATCAAGCACTCGGAGTCGATGGGCTATCACGAATTCGCGAAAAAGCTACCGCTGTGGCGTGATTTCCTGCAGATATGCAGAGAATTCGGCATCGTCAACGCGGTCGAGGCCGCAGGCGGCACCCTGGTCACCGCCCCCGAATCGATGCAGCCCCACGTGCGGCGGGCGGCTGAACTGGAGCAGCGGTACTCCGCGGGTGACCGTACGGCCCTGGAAGAACTGGTCGCCCTGTGGGCGAGGGTCGCGGAGGACCCGGCGGTCCGCCGAGATCACCTTCTGTTGCGCGCGGTGGCTCAGTACAACATGGGCGGTGCCCTGAGGCGCATGCCCGGCCAGGCGGCGAGGGCTGCCGCCGTGATCCGGACCGCCATCCGGCTCCTGCCCGCTTCCTCGGCGTACCGGTCGGCGTTCATGATCGGTCTGGCCCAGGCGCTGGCCGCGGAGCATGACCTGGCCGGGCTGCGGGAGGCCGTGGCGCTGGTGGAGGAGGCGGCACGGGCGGACCCCGGCACCGCCGCGCTGGGGGGCGCGGCGCTGCACGACGTCGGGGTCAGCGCCCACGAAGTCGGCGAGATCGAGTCGTCCCTGGAAGCGATCGACCTGAGCCTCACCGCTTTTCGGCTGCTGCACGAGGGGGTCTACCCGGATCCGGAAGAGCCTGGCGGTGCGGCGAGCGCGATGGTCCAGATTCTCCGCAACCGGCATCGGCTCTCTCGCGACCCGGACGACTTGTCCAAGGCCGTTTCCATGGCCGAATGGGCCGCCGCGCAAGTGCCCACGGGGTCGGCGGAGTGGGCGTCGAGGCGCAACGGGCTGGCCGTGTGCCTGCGCGTTCGCTACGACGAGGTCGGTGACCCCGCTGACCTCGATCGGGCGATCGACATACACCGGGATGCCCTCGGCCGGGTGGCGCCGGACGCCGAGATCCGCCCTTACCACCTGCATGGTCTCGGCGTGGCCCTGCGCCGGCGGTACGCCGTGCGCGACACCCCTGAGGATCTCACCCTCTGCTCGCGGGCCCACGAGGAGATGCTGGAGCTGGTCCGGCCCGGCGATCCCCTCTACCCGACCGCACTGGAAGGGTATGGCCACACCCTTCGCGCGTTGTACCAGGCGAACGGTCGCATCGGCCACCTCCGCCAAGCCGTGGCGCTGCACCGCGAGGGCCTGACGTACGAGGCCGGCCCGGGGCGGGTGTCGATGGTCTGCAACCTCGGCATCGACCTGCGGCAGTTGTACATGAGCACGGGGGACGTCGCGACGCTGGAGGAGGCGATCGACCTCCTGCGTGAGGCCACCGCGGGGCGACGGTCATCCACCGGGAACGACACGGCGCTGTTCACCCTGGGTTCGTGCCTCATGGACAAATATCAGGCTTTCGGCGACTCTGCGGTCGGTGCGGAGGCGATCCGGATCCTGGAGGACCTGCTGGCCCACACGCCGGAGAACTCCCCTGACCGCGAGGTCCGGCTCGGGAACCTCGCGGCAGCCCTGATCCTGCGGCACGTACACGAACCGGACACACACGCCGAGGATTTCCTCGACCGCGCCGAGCGACTACTGGAAGAGGCGGTCAGCCGGAGCAAGGGCCTCGACAGGGCCCGTCATCTGGTCAACCTCGCCCAGTGCGTCATGCAGCGCTCCGGCCACGAGAAGTCCGAACCCGGCATGCGCCGGCTTGTGGGGCTCATGGAGGAGGCGTGCGCGCTGTGCCCGGTCGAGGCGGCCAACGGCGCGGCGTACCGGATCAACCTCGCGATGGGTTACGCCAAACTCCACGAACTCACCGCGGATCCCGCCGCCCTGGCCCGCGGGCTCGGGCTGCTGCGGGAGGCCAGTGCCGCGGGCGTCGACCAGTATCCGCTCGCCGTTATGCGTTTGGCGCGGGGCTGGGGGGACCAGTCGTCCCATCGGGGTCGCTGGGACGAAGCGGCGGAGACGTACGGCTACGCCCTCGACGCGCTGGACCGGCTCGTCGACGAGAGTTCCGTGCGGGAGCACAAGCAGCAATGGCTGAGGCAGGCCGAGGGGCTGGCCGCCGCGGCGGCCGCCGCGCATGTGCGCGCCGGTGACCCGTGGAGTGCCGTCGTCGCGCTGGAACGCGGCAGAACCCGGCTGCTGGCCGACGCCCTCGGTGAGGATGCCGCGGAGACCGACCGGCTCGCGCGGGCACACCCGGCACTCGCCGAGGCGTACCGCTCGGCGGCCGCGACGCTGCGCGGAATGCAGAGCCTGAGCCTGGAGCCCATGCCCGGAGACAACCGGCCGCCGGCGCACGCGTTCGCCGAGGCGAGGCGGCACCGCGAGGAGGTGCTGCTGCGCATCAGATCCATGCCCGGATTCGAGCGCTTCCGCCTGCCCGACGCCGGCCGGGACGTCTCGAACGCGGCACGGCTCGGCCCGTTGCTGTACGTGGTTCCCGGCATCGAGGCCGGCTTCGCGTTGCTGGTGATCGGCGAATCCGTGCGCGTCCATGCCCTGCCCGCGCTGACCTGGGCTGAGCTCCGCCCGCGCATGACACGGTACTTCCAGGACTACGAACGTGCGGCCACCGACCTCCACCGCTGGCACAGGGCCCTCGACGACACCACCGCCTGGATGTGGGAAGCGATCATGGAGCCGCTGATCGACCTCGTGCCCGGCCGCGCCGAACTGACGCTGATCCCGACGGGGATGATCGCCTCGCTGCCGCTGCACGTCGCCTGGACCCCCGACGCCGGCACGGCGACCGGCCGCCGTTTCGCGCTCGACCACCTGCCCCTCGTCTTCGCCCCGAGTGCCAAGGCCCGCGCCGCCGCGGACCGAGCCGCTTCGACGGCCGTCTCGGCGCCTGCCGCACTTCTCGCCGTCGAGGACCCGCAACCGGTGGCCGCGGCCCCGCTGCGGTACTCGCGCTACGAGATCGACGCCGGCTGCGCGAGATTTCCGGAGGGCAGTCGCCTGACCGGGGAAGAGGCCTCCCGGGAGGCGGTGCTGGCCGCGCTGGACGGCCACACGGTGCAGCACTTCGCCTGCCACGGCTACGCGGACTGGGGGCAGGTCCTGGACAGCTACCTGTTGCTCGCCCACGATGAGCGCCTGACCCTGCGCGACCTGCTCGCCAGGCCGGCCGGGACACGCCGGCTCGTGGTCCTGTCCGCGTGTGAGACGTCGCTGCCGCACGTGGAACTCGCCGACGAGGTGGTCGGTATCGCCACCGGCTTTCTGCAGGGCGGCGCCGCCGGGGTCATCGGGTCGATGTGGCGAGTGCCGGATGTGAGCACCGCGCTGCTGCTCAGCCGGTTCTACATTCTGTGGCGGGACGGGGCCCATCCGGCCGAGGCGCTGCGTACGGCACAGCGCTGGCTGCGCGACGCCACCAACCGCGAGCTGCGGTCGGCCTATCCCGAGATCATGGACAGGTACGCCCCGATTCCGGAGCCGCTGCGGGAAGTGTGGGGCACCGGGCGAGACTTCGCCCACCCCGCGTACTGGGCCGCCTTCACCTACATGGGGGCGTGATGACCGGCCACGCGCGCTCGGTCGTCGACCTGGCGAAGGCCATCAGACCGGAACTGCCGGCGCTGCTCGGTGCGGAGGCGGAGGAGGTGGACACCGCCCTCGGCCGGCTGCTCGCGCGGAGCACGGAGGTCGAGCAGGAGATCCTGACCCTGCTGCAGCGGTGGCCCGCCACCCGCGAGTGGGCCTATTCCTACCTGGGGCGGACACACGACGGCGGACTGCGCGATCCCGGTGCCGCGTACTATCCCCTGACCGGCACCGGGGGCGTTGTGCACTCCGAGACCTACGTCTGCCCGGAATGCGATCAACGATGGCGCCGCCGTGCCGTGGGGCAGGCCGTTCCCGCGTGCCCGGAACACGACAAGCCTCTCGTCCGTACGCCGGATTCGGAGACATAGGTGGTGGACGGTCTGTGGAAGGGGCTGACGGACAGGATCGCGGAACGGTGGGCGAATGTCGTCCTCCTGCCGGCGGCGCTGTTCTGGCTGGGAAGCGGGCTGGTCTGGCTCTTCCACAACGGTTGGGGGCCCCAGGCGGCCGAGCGATGGATCACGCAGCACATGACTTCGTGGTGGACCGCGTCCGTCCTGGTGGTGGTGCTGCTGTCAGGGCTGCTGGCCAGACGCCTGACGGATCCGGCGCTCACCCTTCTCTCCGGCCGGTGGCTTCCCCGACTGGGCTGGTTGACGCGCCCGATGGCGCGCAGGTGGGCCAGTCGCGTCGCCCGGCGCGAGGCGCGCTGGCAGGTGCTCGCCTCTCGTAGCCGCGCCTGGGCGGAGGAGCAGGAGTTCGTGACGTTGGACGCGTGGCTGCGCACCATGCCGATCGACCCACAGCGGTGCCTGCCGACCCGCCTGGGCAACGCGCTGGCCGCCGCGGAGCGATGGCCCAGGGAGAAATACGGGTTGGACCCGGTGCGATGCTGGTCCCGGCTGTGGCTGGTGATGCCCGAAGACACCCGGCAGGAGCTGGCCAGGGCGCGCGGACGGCTGGAAGCCCAGGTCACCGCCTGGCTTTGGAGTGTGGCGTTCGTCGCCTGGACACCGATGGCGTGGTGGGCGGCCCCGGTCGGCGCGCTGGCGGCCTGGCTCTCGTATCGGGGCGCCGTCCGATGCGTGATCGAGCTCGGCGACCTGCAGGAGGCGGCCTTCGACCTGCATCGGACCGCCCTCTACCGCCAGCTGCGCTGGCCCCCGCCGGAGGACGCCGCCGCCGAGCACTCCACCGGCCGCCGGCTGACGGCGTATCTGTGGCGTGGTTCCGACGAGGCGGTTCCGCTCTCCCTGGACTAGGGCACGTGGCCGCGTACCCATACCGAGGATGGGATCGTGATGCTGCCCTGCGGTGGATCCGGAACGGGTCCGGATCCACCTTGCCGGTGACCGCTCATCGGCCGAACCTGCTCACCACAGCAGGCTCGGCCGGCGGCGGGCCGAGCGCGAGCGGCCGGCGGCGTCAGGACAGCAACGTCTCTCCGATCCACCCCTCCGGGCCGCAGCCGGGAGGAACGGCGAACACGGCGGAGCCGATCGGCGTCGTCCACTCGTTCAGCAGATCCGCCTCGGCCAGCCGCTCCTGAATCGGGATGAACTGCCGGGCGATGTCGGCCTGGTAGGAGGCGAACAACAGCCCGGTGTCGGCGGTGCCGTCGGCGGAGACCCCCTCGTCGTAGTTGTAGACACGACGGAGGATGCGCGCGCCCGGGTCGGCCACGTGCGCCCGGCGGATATGGGCGTACTCGGAGATGACCGGCAGTCCGGCGGGGGTGAGGCGCGCGAGGTCCGGTTCGTCGTGCTCGCGGGCGCCGGTGAGCGGAGCGCCGTCGGTGAGGCGGCGGCCGATCGTGAACTCCTTGGCGACGGTGTCGGCGGCGTCCCAGGTCTCCATCTCGGCGCGGATGCGCCGCAGGACCAGGGTGGTCCCGCCCCGCAGCCACTCCTGCTCCCCGGCGAACCAGACCGCCCGATCGAAGTCGGGTGTGCCGGCGACGGGGTTGACGGTCCCGTCGAGCTGTCCCATCACGTTGCGCTGTGTGGTGTGGGGCTGCTGGGAGTGCGCGGCCCGCCGGAAGCCCCGCTGGGTCCAGCGGACCTTCGCGAACGACCGGGCGTCCTTGACGAGCACCCGCAGCGCGTGGGTGACGGTGAGCGGGTCGTCCGCGCAGATCTGGACGAGCAGGTCGCCGCCCGTCCACCGCTCCTTCAGCCGGTCGATGCCGAACGCGGGGAGGGGAGCGACGGACTCCGGCCGCTGATCGGACGTCTTGGTGGCCGCGAACAGACCCGGTCCGAAGCCGAAGGTGACGGTCAGCCGGGCGGGCAGCACGGCCAGATGGGGCTCGGTGTCGGCGAGCGCGGGCTGTCCCTGGGTGATGCGCCGGGCATCGTCGGTGAGCACGCGCATCAGCCGCGCCACACTCTCCCGGTCCGAGCCCGACCGCAGGTCGAACGTCACGAACGTGGCGTGCGCCTGCGGCGCCGTCGCGACACCGGCCTGGTGGGCTCCGTAGAACGGCTCCACCGCCGTCGCCCGGGGCGAGTTCCCCTCCGGATCGACGGTACGGCCGGCCGTACTCGTGTCGTCGGCGCTCGCCCGCGCCACGACGGCCCCGCTCGTCGCGGCGGCGGCCACCACGGCGCCGCCGGACAGCAGCGCCCTGCGGCTCAGGCGCGGGCGGGGGAGACGCTCCGCCTCGTCATGCCGCTCACTCATCCATGCCGCCCATGTCGGCGCCCGGCTGGTAGTTCTCCTTGGCGCTGGCGAAGTCCTTGCCCAGAGCCGTGAAGGTGTAGGTACCGCCCCCCTTGAGCTCCAGCGTGAACGGCACCTCGGACCCCGGCTTGATCTCGGAGGGCACGTCCATGACCATGATGTGGTCGCCGCCGGGCTGCAGGACGTGGGAGCCGTGGGCGGGGACCACGAAACCGCCCTTCTTCGGCCGCATCACCATCTTGCCCTTGGACTCCACGACCTCGTGCAACTCCACCATGGGTGCCGCGGGCGTGCTGCCGGCGATGACGGTGACGTCCGAATCGGAGTTGTTGACCAGCGTGCCGAAGGCAGCGGTCATCCCCTTCTTGGCGGTCTTGACCCACGGGTCGGTGATGCTGAGCGCGGCTGGGGCGGATGACGGAGAAGCCGCCACCACCGACGGCGACGCCGCCGAGGCGGAGGACGGCTCCTCGGAACCGCAGGCCGCCGTGGCGGTCACTGCGCCCAGGCTGAGAACGACGAGCATGACACGGGAGAACATGAAGATCCCTTCACCCCGGCTGAGCCGGTACTGGTACCGCTGCACTGAACGATTTCGGCGTACGCGAGCGCACGTCGGACGCACCCGCCGCTGAGGGGGGTGCCGGTCACATCAGAGAGAGCCCGCCGACCAGGTGACGGTCAGGCAGGAACAGTGCGAACGGTGCCAGGAGGGCCGCGCCGGCCCACCGAATGGCCGAGCACGACCGGCCGAGCGACCACCCGGCGCTCGATCACCGGGACGACGACCGCGCCGTACGCCGGGTCCGGGAAGACGGCGAGCACGATGCGCAGCCGGACGGCCAGCCGGCGCAGCAGCGCCCAGAGCAGGGCCTCGCCACGCGCCAGCCACGCCGCCGTCAGTGCGACCGCCCAGCCGTGCATGATCAGCATGCCCAGGCCGGGCACCAGCCCGGAGTGGACATGCCCGCCGTGCATCGCGGAGCCGGCGGTGACCGGTTCCAGGGTGTGCGCGAACGAGAACAGCAGGTGGAGCGCCGCCTGTGAGGCCGCCAGGGCCGGCAGGATCACGGCCAGCGTCCGCTCACGCCGGGCGAGGGCGTGCGCGGGCAGGAAGGCGATGAGCAGGGCCACGAGAACGGCGAGCGCGGAGACCGATCCGCCGCCGACAGCATGCGCCCCGACGCCGAGCGCCACCGAGACCGCGGCGAACGCGGCGGCCCGTACGGCACGGAAGGGCATGGTGGCTCTCATGGCGCCGCAATCATCGCACAACGCCTCCCCGCCCCCCAGTGCGTACGGTGACATACGCCGCAACCGGGTCGAATACGTCCTGAAAGAGCGCGAGCGCCGGTGAGAACGAAAGGGCCTGTCGCCCGGCACCGCGATTCCGCCCTCGTGCAGTGGCCCGAGCCCGTCGTGAACGAGCGGACGGCGTGGTATTGGGGCTGACCAGCCTCTGTGCGATAGTCGTTTTCATCATGCGCGCCGCCTTACCCCTGCGACTCGCGCGGTCGGCCGCCTTCACGGTCGTCTGCGTGCTCCTCGCCGTAGGCGCGCACTGGTTCGCCGGCGGGGCCGCCCCGCCTCTCCCCGCCCTTCTCGTGGGCGGAGCGGCCGTCATGGCCACCGCCACGGCGATGGCGGGCCGGGAGCGGTCGCCATGGGTCGTCATCGGCCTGCTCCTGGCAGCCCAGGCATTCCTGCACGAACTCCTCGCGTCCCTCTCGCCGTCGGTGGAGTCGGCCGTGGCGCACTCGCACCGGCTGGGGGTGGGCGCCGGGATGCTCACCGCGCATGTCACCGCGGCGTTGGTCACGGGGTGGTGGCTGTCGCGGGGCGAGGCGGCGCTCTGGTCGATCCTGCGCAGGATCGGCACGGGAGCGATCCGCTGGCTCCGGGCCGTGCTCGCGGTGTTCCACGTCTTTGCCCGCCTACGCCCCCGCCCCCGGCTCGCGTCGTACGACCTCGACCGCGAGCCCCGGGGCGCGGCTGTCCTGCGACACGCCGTCATCCGGCGCGGACCGCCGGTTCTCGTGTTCCTGTGATTTTCTCCGAGCCCTTCTGAGGGTTCCTTCGCGCGGCCTACCCGCTTGGACGTCACGCCTGCCGGCGAAAGCGGCTCGCCTCGACGCCCCGCGGACCGTTCATGCCGGTCCGTACGGCCCGCGCGCCCGCAGGTACTCGCACATGATGACTGGAGATCCCCGATGACACCGCTGTCCGCCGTCATACGCCGGGCCACGGCCTCCCCGTATGCCTGGAGCCTGTCGTGAAGCGTCCCTCACTCGGAGCGGTTTTCCTGTTCGGCATCTCGTGCCTCTTCGCGGTGGTTCTCGCCGCACCCGCGTCCGCACACGACAGCCTGAAGAAGAGCACACCCGCCTCGAACGCCGTCGTCTCCGGGCTCGACGAGATCGAGCTGGAGTTCAGCGCGCATGTCAGCTTTCCCGTGGTCGTCCTGCATGACGCGACCGGACGCCGCTTCGAATCGGGGACTCCCCGCGTCAGCGACTCCACGGTGACGGAATCGGTCGCAGGCCCGCTTCCCGCGGGCGGCTACACCATCGCCTGGCGGGTCGTCTCCTCCGACGGCCACCCCATCCAAGGGGAGATACCGTTCGTCGTCCGATCGTCATCGGTGGCATCGGCCGGAGGCACGGCGCCGGCCGCCACCCCGGTGGCCGGAGGGGACCGCCCGGACCAGGAGACCGGCACACCGGGCTGGATCTGGGTGATCGCGATCGCGGTTCTCGGAGTGGCCGCCGTCCTGGTGACGCGGGCCAGGAAACCGGCGACACCACCCCTCCCGGGCAACTCGGAGGACCGCCCATCGGGTCACGGGAACGGTGAGGGCGAGTGACAGGGAAACCAGCCAGAGCGTTTCTGCTCTTGAGCCTTCTGTGCGCCGCCCTGGGAGTGTTCGCCGCACCGGCGCTGGCACACGACACCCTGCGATCGAGCACACCCGTCAGCAATGCCGTGGTCTCCGGCCTCGACCTCGTCGAGCTGGAGTTCAACAACAACGTGCGCTATCCCGTCGTGCTCCTGCACGACGCGGCCGGGCGGCGCTTCCCGTCCGGCACACCCCGAACCCGAGGCGCCAAGGTGCTCGTGGACGTCGACGAGCCGCTTCCCTCCGGGAGCTACACCGTCGTCTGGCGCGTCGTCTCCGCCGATGGCCGCCCCCTCGAAGGCGAGATCCCGTTCACCGTGCGGTCATCGACGGCTCCGCTGCAGGCTGCCCCCGTGTCCAGCGCCCCCGTGTCCAGTGCTCCGGCGCCGTCACGTACGCCTGCGAGCGCGATGGGCGAGACGGACGAGCAGGGCGGCCTCCCCGGCTGGACATGGGCGGCCATGGCAGGGGTGGCACTCGCCGGAGCCGGGGCACTGCTGATGTGGTGGAGGAGGAGACCCGCTCACAGAAAGTGGTCCTGACAGCGGGTGACCGTCGGACGATCCCGGCGAAGGACTGGACGATTTCGTCTAGTTTGTGGTGGTATGTCAGTAATTGTCAAGGCCGTTCCTCCGGCACGGCTCCAGCGGGCCGGCGCGCCGGAAGGTGGAGTTGCCACATGGCCGTTCGAAGGCCGGGGAAGGATTCTCCGCGGCTCACCGCCCGCGGGGCGGCCACTCGCGCGCGCATCGTCACGACCGCCGCGAACCTCATGTTCCGGCAGGGGGTGACGGCGACGACCCTCGATCAGGTGGTGGACGCCTGCGGCGTCAGCAAGTCGCAGCTCTATCACTACTTCCCGGACAAGGAAGCACTGATCACCGAGGTGATCGCGATGCGGGAGAACCACATGGTCTCCTCTCAGAAGCCGCAACTCGACCAAGTGCGCTCGATGCGGGATCTCGAGAGATGGCGTGACTCCATCGTGACGGGCCATTGGAAGCGCGAAGTGCCCTACAGATGCCCCATCGGCTCCCTGGCCACCGAACTCGCCTGCCGCTACGACGACGCCCGCCAGTCCCTGGCGGCCGTCTTCGCCAGGTGGCAGGAACTGCTCGCGGACGGCCTCGCCCGCATGCGGGAGAGCGGCGAGCTCGACCCCGGCGCGGACCCCGCGAAACTCGCCGTCGCCTTCATCGCCGCCATGCAGGGCGGCTACCTGCTCGCCGAGACCATGCAGGACGAACGACCCCTCGTCGTCGCCCTCGACATGGCACTGGACCACATAAAAGCCCAGGTCAAGACCCCTGTCGCCAGCTTGACACAAACGGACGACTGACCCCAAGGTGGACGAAATCGTCCAATTTGCCCATGGTGGTGGTCCACCGGGTGCGGCAGGAGAATGGTGAGCCAGATGCCGTCTCTGCACTCGATGCAGACGTACTACACGACAGCGGCGACGATGCTGCTGCTCCTGCTCACGGTCCTGGGCGGCGTGAGCCTGGACCTGGCGATCCGATACAGGGTCGAAGACCAGGTGTTCTTTGACGCCGAGCAGGTCGCCGCCCAGTGGAGCGCGCAGGTGCGCGGCGGCGTGCTGCCGAATCCCGACTCCGTCTCCGACACGGTCGACCTGGTCCAACTGGTGGACGCACGCGGCAGGGTCGTGGAGGCCAGCCCGGGCGCGACGGAGCGGCCACGGCTGAGCACGTTCCGGCCCGCACCCGACGACCGGCTCCAGCGGCGGGTCGAGTGCCACCCGGGCGAGCCGTGCCTCCTGCTCATGGCCAACCGCGTGTCGCCGGCCCCCGAATCTCCCGTCGTCTACGCCGGCACGGTCGAGCGGCCCCTTATCGCGACACACCGACTCGAATACCTCATCGCTGGGGCCGCGCTCCTCGTCATCCTGCTGGGCGGCCGCCTGATGTGGTGGATCATCGGCCGGGCGCTGCGCCCGGCCGAGCAGCAGCGCCGGCTCGCCTCCGTCACCTCCCACGAGCTCAGGACACCGATCGCCGGGCTGCGGGTGCAACTGGAGGAAGCACTGCTCCACCCCGATCACGTCGACCCCCGCGACACCATCCGGGGGGCACTGTCGGCCACCGGCCGGCTGGAGGCGATCGTGCAGGACCTGCTGACGATGGCCGGACTACGCGGAGGGCAGCCGGCGCCGCGCGAACCGATCGACCTCGTGGCGCTGGTCACCGAGGAGGTGGACGCCCACTTCGGCGGCACGCCGGTGGAGCTCTGCGCCACCGGGGACGTGTGGGCGCACGGCTCGAGGATCCAGCTGATCCGGCTGGTCGGCAACCTGCTGAGCAACGCGCGGCGGCACGCGGCGACCGGCGTCACGGTCTGCGTCGGATCCGCCGACGGCCAGGCGGTCCTCTCGGTGACCGACGACGGGAACGGCATCGCCCCCGCTGACCGTGAGCGGGTCTTCGAGCGATTCACCCGACTGGACGAGGGGCGGCGCCGGGACGCCGGCGGCACCGGGCTGGGGCTCGCCATCTCTCGCGACATCGCCCACGCCCATCGGGGAAGCCTGCGCATCGAGGACTCCCCGCACGGCGCGCGGTTCGTCCTCCGGCTGCCACTCCTCGACCGGAACGCGATCGGCGAGCGGAATCTCGCCCAGCGGGCGTGATGCTTCCCCTGGAGCCGACCGGCTCGGACCGCCGGGCATGGATCAGGATGCCGTGCAGGTGAGGGTGGGTGTGCCGCTGGTTCCGGTTCCGAGGAGGCCGAAGGTGGTGCCGGTTCCCGCGCCGAGTGCGCCGTTGTATCCGAGGTTGCGGGCGTCGATGGTCGATCCGCTCGTCGTCAGGGTGGCGTTCCACGCCGAGCTGACCTTCTCGTCTCCGGCGAAGGTCCAGCCGACCTTCCAACCGTTGATAGCCCTGGATCCGGCCACCACACGCACCTCCGCCTGGAAACCGCCGGGCCATTGCGAGACGACTCGGTAGGTGGCCGAGCAGCCGAGCCCAGGGTCACCGCTCGGGGACGAGCTGGGGCTGGGTGACGGGCTCGGCGAGGGGTTCCCCCCGCCGGTGAAGTTGACGTCACTGCAGAAGTAGTACGACTGGTCGAGGTGACTGGCCTGCCACAGCGTGAAGACGATGTGGTGGCCGGTGCGGCCGGGCGCGTACACCTGCACCGGCGTCGTGGTCCCGGTAGGCATCCTGCCCGTCTCGGTGACCAGTTCCAGGTCGCTCCACTTCAGCCGCTGAGTCAGCGGTCCCGCCACCGACTGCACCGCCGCTCAGACCCGGAGGCAGAGGAACAGGAAGGCGGTGCCTGGTCTGTCGGCGAACCGTGGGGCGGGAAGGCCGATGGCGGCGAGGGCGCGGCCGGTGAGCCGCACATGGCTCGACGCCCAGTCGGGATGACGGTCGAGCGGGCCGGACACCTCGCCGGGGATGGCCTCGACGACGTACTCGGCGTCGGGGTCGAGCCCCGGTAGTCGCATCGGCGCCGTCCGCTCCACGACGCCGGTCTCCAGCTGCACATAGGAGTACACGGCCCGGCTCCGGTCGCGGGCCACGATGCCGTGGACCCATGCGGCAGGGTCGGGGTGGTCGGCCCGCACCACCTCGCCGGTGTGCAGCAGTGGGCGTAATTCCTTGTACAGGGCGATCCACTCGGCCAGCGCAGCCCGCTCGGTGAGCGCCCATGCGGTGATGTCGGCCTCGATCCCGGCATGTCCGAACAAGGCGGTGGCAGCCCGGAAACCGAGCGTGGTGACGCGCCCGGTGAGGTGGGATGGGGAGGAGCCGACGTGTGAGCCGATCAGCTCGTACGGCAGCAGCAGGCTGGTCCACCGCTGGATGTGCTGGCGTTCGATGGGGTCGATGTTGTCCGAGCCCCAGACACGGTCGGTGCGCTCCAGAATGCCGAGATCGGCCCGGGCGCCCCCGGAGGAGCACGACTCGATTTCCAGCGTGGAGAACCGGGCGCGCAGCTCGTCCAGCAGCCGGTAGACGGCCTCGGTCTGCGCATGGGTACCGGGCACGCCTTCATGCACGGGCTCGGCCAGGTCACGGTTGTGATCCCACTTGATGTAGTCGATGCCGTACTCGGCCACCATGCTGCTGATCCGTTCCAGCAGGTAGGCGTACACCTCGGGATGCGCCAGGTCCAGAACGTGCTGGTTGCGTCGGGGTAGCGGCCACCGCTGCGGGTCGGCCAGCAGCCAGTCCGGATGGGCACGAACCAGATCGGAGTCGAGGTTGGCCATCTCGGGTTCGAACCACAGCCCGAACTGCATGCCGTGCTCGCGCACCCGCCGGACCAGTTTGTGCAGGCCGTCGGGCCAGACGGTCTCGTCCACGTACCAGTCGCCCAGGCCCGCGTCGTCGCTCCTGCGGTGGCGGAACCAGCCGTCGTCGACGACGAACCGCTCGGCGCCCACCTCCGCGGCGGCGTCGGCGAGCGCGAGCAGGCGGTCCTCGCGGTGGTCGAAGTAGACCGCCTCCCAGGTGTTCATCGTCACCGGGCGCGCCGATTGCGGATGAGTCGTCCGGGCGCGCAGCATGGCGTGGAACCGGCGGCTCAACCCGTCCAGACCGGCGTCGGAGGCCGCGAAGTACACCCACGGCGTACTGTACGACTCCCCCTGGCCGAGCCGTACCTCGCCGGGTTCCAGCAGCTCGCCGGCGGCGAGCACGCTGTCCCCCTCCGGGAGCCGCTCGACGTACTGGACCTGGTTGCCGCTCCAGGCGATGTGCACCCCCCACACTTCGCCGGTCCGGAACCCGAACCCCGGAGTGCCGACGACGAGCGGGCCGGCGTCGAACCAGGTCCGGCCACGGCGGCTCTCTCGCGACCAGGCGCCTTGGCGCAGCGGCGCCCGCTGCGGGGACCGCTCCCTGGCCCAGCGGCCGGCGAAGTCGAGCACCTCGCCGGCCTGCGCGGGCAGCGGCATCAGGCAGGCCAGGCGGTCCAGCGTGTACGGCGAGGTGGCGGTGTTGAGGAGCGTGTGTCGCATCCGCAGCACACCCTGAGGCGTCAGCTCGATCTCGGTGGTCAGGTCGAGGCCACAGTCAGGGTCCTTGGCAAGCGCCTCGACACGGCTTCCGTCCACGGTGACGGCCTCGGCCAAGGTGAACCGGGACGGACGCCAGCCGCTGTCGTGACGCCCGGACAGCACCGGTCGGCCGAACCAGCCGTCGCCTTGGCTGGGCACCACGTCCTGGCCGGGCACCGGCGGAAGCCCGGTGAGCGGTCCTGGGCAGACACCCCAGTACAACACCCGCGGCGGGCGCGGTCCGGCGAGTTCGAGGACGACGCCGACGCCGTCCGCGGACAAAGCGATCACCAAAGCTCCAAGCCAGGGGTGTCGGGTGGGCATGGCCCCGGAGAACCTGCGCCGACAGGTGGGTGGGGTGGCGCACTCCTCATCCGGCGCTCGCCGGTGCGGTGGTCCCTCGGGGGAGGAGCGTGGCGGTCGGGCACCGGCGTTCCGTGACCGTGCCTCCCTCGACGAGTTCCAGCAGAGACGCGGCGACCAACTGTCCGAACAGGTGCACGTCGAGACTCATGGTGGTGAGCGGAGGCGATGCCAGGCGGCACATGCTGGAGTCGTCCCAGGCGATCAGGCTGAGGTCGCGGGGAACATCACAACCCAGATCCTTGGCCGCGGCCAGGCCCGCGACCCCCATGAGGTCGTTGTCGTAGATGATCGCTGTGGGAGGGTCGGGCCGCTCCAGTAACTTGGCGGTGAGTTTCGCCCCCGATTCCTCCGAGTAGTCCCCCTCCAGCATGACCGGCTCGACGCTGGCCGACCTCATGCTGTCGAGCAGCGCTCGGGTGCGGATCCGTGTGTGGATCAGGGCGGTGGGACCGCTGACCCGTGCGATGCGACGGTGCCCGAGCCTGCTGAGGTGGGCGACCGCTTCCCGCACCGCGCCGACGTCGTCCGTGCGGACGGCCGGGGTGTCTCCTTCCGGCTCGCCCGCCACCACGGCCGGCAGTCCGATCTCGCGAAGGACCGCGGGTCTGACGTCCTCGACCGTACGGTTCACCAGCACCACGGCGTCGACCATGCGGTTGTCCGCCCACCGGCGGTACGCGGCGATCTCGGCCTCGTGTGTGTTGACGACATGCAACAGCACGGAACGGTCGTGCTCGGCGAGCAACTCCTCGATACCCGCGATGAACTCCAGGAAGAACGGTTCCGCACCGAGCAGGCGTGGTGGCCTGGCGAGCACCAGGCCGACAGGGGTACCCGCGCTCACGTCGCGACCGCCGTCAGGGCGTTGGCGCTGCACAGCACGCCGGGAGCGGTCAGGGCGGACGGGTCGTCCAGCACCTCGGAGGTTCGCACGAGAAAGGTGTGCGACTGTCCGGCCGGCAGTGAGACCAGCATGTCGTCCACCAGGGCGTCGGCGGCGACCTTGTCGGCCAGCAGCGCGATGTCGCGGGTGAAGGAGACGGCTCGCACCTCGACCTCGTAGCCGCCGGGCAGCCTGTTGACCGCCGTGACGAGCGGCGCGGGCTCGTACACCAGGTCCCGATCCTCCGCGAACACGTGACAGACGCGGACGTCACCGACGGTCATCACCAGCACCTCCCGCTTCACGTCGGCAGGCTCGAGCAGGTCGCCGGGCAGTTCGACGGTACCCACCGACCGGGGCGGCACAACGAGGGTCAGGTCGGCGCCGGCCAGTACGTTGCCGGCGAGCGTCTGCCGGATCGCGGCAACCGTCCCCGTCCAGGCATCGTCGTGATCGTTGACGGCGATCAGAACCGTCCGGCCGTCCCTCGGCTGAACGGTGAGCAGCCGAGGCGCGAAGGCGTGCTTGAGCGCGTAGTAGAGGGGCTTGGGCCGTCCGTCGCCGTCCACCGCCGCCCAGGATGTGACCGGCCAGCAGTCGTTGAGCTGCCACACCAGCGCCCCGGCCGTGCGCGGCCACCAGGAGCGGAAGTGCTCGACGCCGAACGCGACGGCGCGGGCCTGGTTGAGCTGTGCCGCCCAGTGCCAGTCCTCGAAGGCGGCGGGCACGGAAAGGTGCGGCTCCATCCCCCGGTCGAGCTTGACGTCGCCGTTCTCGGCCTTCTGATGGAGCAGGAACCCCGGTGAGTTCGGCGTCATCGGCTCGTCGTGGATCCACCTGGTCAAGGTGCGCCAGGTAGGCGGTGCCTGGAAGCCGAACTCGGCGCAGAAGCGCGGGATGTGGTCGCGGTAGTGGGTGTAGTCGACCTTGTTCCAGACGGCCCATTCGTGCCGGGTGCCGTGGTCGTCGTCGTTCGGCCGTGAGTTGCCGGGGCTGTAGGGGCTACCGGGCGTGTAGGGCCGGGTGGGGTCGAGCTCCGCCACGATCCTCGGCAGCAGTTCCGTGTAGTAGCCGAGGCCCCAGGTGCGTCCCTGAAGTGTGTCGCGCCAGCCGGGCCACTCCGCGAAAGCCTCCAGGTTCTCGTTGTTGCCGTTCCACAGTGCCAGCGAGGGGCGGGAGACCAGGCGGGTGACGTTCTCCCGCGCCTCGGCCTCGACCTCGCTCCGCAGCGGCTCCTCCTCGGCGTAGAAGGCGCAGGCGAAGGGGAAGTCCTGCCATACGAGCACCCCCCGCTCGTCGCAGACGTCGTAGAAGTCGTCGCTCTCGTAGATGCCGCCGCCCCAGACCCGCAGCATGTTCATGTTCGCGGCCACGGCCTGGTCGACTCTCCGGGCGATCCGCTCACGATCGACTCGGGTGAGGAAGTGGTCGTCGGGAATCCAGTTGGCGCCCTTGGCGAAGACGGGCCTGCCGTTGACGACGAAGGTGAACGGGCTGCCTGTCGAGTCGGGTTCGGTGTCGAGGGCGATCGTGCGGAAGCCGACACGTCGCTGGGCGATGTCCACCGGCTGGTCGTCCTCCAGCAGCGTGACCGTCAGGTCGTACAACGGCTGGTCGCCGTAGCCGACCGGCCACCACAGTCTCACCTGCGGTACCAGCACGGTGACCGTCGCCGCGCCTCCGGACACGGGCACCTGCTCGGAACGGCCTCCCACATCGGCCCTGATGCTGTAACAGCCGTCGCGGACGCGGTCGAGCTCCACGTGTACCTCGACGCGGCCGGTGCCGTCGGCGTCCACAGTGACCAGCGGGCGTACGCGGGAGAGCCGGGCGCTGTCCCAACGCTCCAGCCCCACCGGCTTCCAGATGCCGGCCGTCTGCAGGTCGGGGCCCCAGTCCCAGCCGAATGAACAGGCCATCTTGCGGACGGCGTTGTAGGGATGAGGGTAGGCGCGCATGCGCGAGCCCAGTTTCTCCTCGACCTTCTCGGCGTGGTTCAGGGCGGAGCGGATCGTCACCACGAGTTCGTTCGCGCCGTCCTGCAGGATCTCGCCCACGTCGAAGCGATATCCGCGGTGCATGTTCGCGGTATGGCCGAGAAGCCGTCCGTTGAGGTGCACCGTCGCGACCGTGTCGATGCCGTCGAACACCAGGTCCACTCGCTCGCCAGGCCGCGCGGCCGACGTCTGGAAGGTCGTCGCGTACCTCCAGTCGGCGCGGTGCATCCACACCAGTTCCGCTTCGTTCCGGTCCAGGTACGGGTCCGGGATGAGACCCGCCGCCATGAGATCGAGGTGAGAGCCGCCCGGCACCTGCGCCGGGATGTCGCAGTCGGCGACCGCCTCCGGGACGGGTCCTCCGGCCACCCGCAGACGCCACCCATCGTGCAACATCTCGCGGATCATGAGCCCTCTTCCCTCGGGTGCCGAGTAGCCGCCTGCGAGTACTTGCTTACTTAATCTATTGAAGTTAGTCAACCTCTGAAGCGACGAGGGAATAGGGAAGCGCGACGGGCTCGGCGTCCAGCCTCTCCGGCAGACGGGCGGCCTGGCTGAGGGGCACCAGTTCCGACTCCAGCACCAGCGCGGCGGCGCCGACGGCGGAAGCGGTGGCGGCCGAGCGTGAGAGGCGTACGT
This sequence comes from Microbispora sp. H10670, assembly GCF_014161385.1. Lineage (NCBI taxonomy): Bacteria > Bacillati > Actinomycetota > Actinomycetes > Streptosporangiales > Streptosporangiaceae > Microbispora > Microbispora sp. H10670. The sequence goes on from NZ_JABBWW010000014.1 coordinate 151,419, forward strand.
CCACAGGCTGCGCGGCGCGCGAGAAGGCCGTCCGCTGAAGCTCCTGCTGGACGACGGGGAGGTAGACCGAGCCCGCGATCGCGAAGCCCGGCCCGGTCAGCACGAGGACTTCGAGGTCCATGATGTTGGCCAGGCCACGGGCCGCCGCCGCGATGTAGCGGGCCGACCTCTCCAGCAGCGCCAGGGCTCCCGGCTCGCCCCTGGAGGCCGCCCGGCTGATCGCGGCGAAGTCGGCGACGGTCGAGACGCGCCTCCGGCGGGTCCCCAGGCCGACCGCCTCGGCCAGCGCGGCGTCCGCCTGCACGGCCGTCACCACCGCCGCTGTGCCGGCCATCACCTCCGCGCAGCCCCGGGCTCCGCACCAGCACTCAGGGCCGTCCATGTCGACGCAGATGTGCCCGAATTCGCCCGCGTTCCCGTTAGGGCCGCGGTAGGTGATGCCGTTGATGACCAGGCCGGCGCCGATCCCCGTACCGAGATGGACGACCGCCGCCGATGTGGCGCCGCCGAAACCGCCCGACCAGTGCTCACCCAGCGCCGCGGCGGTGGCGTCGTTGTCGAGCACCACCGGCAGGCCCGTCGCACGCTCCAGCGCTTCGCCCAGCGGGAACCCCTCCCAGTGCCGCATGGTCGGCGGAGCGAGACCCACCCCGGGAGCGGAGCTGCGCGGACCAGGAGAGACCAGGCCGACGCCGAGCACGCGTCCGCGCTGCACCCCGATGCTCTCGATCAGCCTGGAGATCTCCTCGGCCGTCCGCGACACGACGGTGTCCGGCTCCTCCGCGCCGGCGCCGCGCCGCACGATGCGGGCCACCACGGTTCCGGCGAGATCGGTCAGGACGTACGTCATGGCGCCGTGGTCGAGATGCACACCCACCGCGTAGCGGGCGGTGTGGTTGAGCTGGAGCAGGATCCGCCGCTTGCCACCCGTCGACTCGGCGCGGCCGGTCTCCACCACCAGGCCCTCCTCGATGAGCCGGCGGACCAGCGCCGAGATCGTGGGCCCGGTGAAGCCGGTGGCGGCGACCAGCCCGACGCGGCTGATCGTGCCCGCGGCCCTGATCGCGTCCAGGACGGCGGCCTTGCTGCTCGCGTGCGGCTTCGCCCTTGCTCCTGCGCTCACTGCCACCCCGCCTTGGCCTGAATCCCGTCGGCCTGCGGCGAGCTGCAAGCCCGCTCCGAGACCCCATAGAGCCGCACCCTACGCCGGAGCCGCCTGCTCTGAAATTTTCACGACCCGTTGACTTACTTAAGTCGGCAAATTAACAATGCTCAGCATCGTTCGAGAGGACTTCGCGCTATGTCCATCAAGACACCCCGCGCGGCGGCTGGACTCGCTGCGTTGATACTGGTCGCCGGATGCTCCTCGTCCGGAGGCTCGCCGGGGCAGACGGCCGGAGCGACGTCCGGGGCAGGCGGCTCGGCGGCCTCCTCCGAGCCTCTGGTCGTGTACACCGGCGGATCAGGTGACATCCAGCCGATCTTCAACCCGTACCTGCCGGGGGCCCTCGGCGGCGGGGGAACGATCTTCGAGCCGCTGTTCTTCTACAACACCGTGCGCAGCGAGGGCGCACCCAGGCCCCGGCTCGGCGAGAGCTTCTCCTGGAACGACGACGGTACGGAGCTGTCGATCTCGCTGCGCGGCGGCGTCAAGTGGTCCGACGGCCGGCCGTTCACCGCTGACGACGTCGTGTTCACGCTGAAAATGATCACTGAGCACAAGGCCATGAACGGCACGGGCTACCAGGGCAGGGCGACCGCCACCGACGCCACCCACGTTGTGATCAAGTTCGACGAGCCGGCCTTCGTGGACGGCCCGCAGGTGCTCGGCCGGATCTGGATCGTGCCCGAGCACAGGTGGAAGGACATTCCCGACCCCACGAAGGAGCAGCTGCGCGAGCCCGTCGGCACCGGGCCCTACCTGGTGGATGAGCTCAAGCCCCAGGCGTTCACGTTGAAGGCGAACCCGGACTACTGGGGTGGCGAGCCCGCCGTGAAGAAGATCCGTTTCCCCTCGCTGTCGGGCAACCAGTCCGGCGCCACCGCGCTCAAGGCCGGCCAGATCGACTGGCAGACCGGACCGGTGCCGGACGTCGCGAACGTGGAGCAGAGCTATCCCGGGTACAAGCTGATCACCACTCCGGTGAACCAGATGGTGCTGGACACCTGCGCCAATGCCCAGCTGGGGTGCAAGGGCCCGCAGACCGACCCTGCCGTCCGCCAGGCGATCTACCATGCCGTCAACCGGACCCAGTTGAACGCGCTGGCTTTCGAGAACACCAGCGCCGAGATCTCGCCGAGCATGGCCCTGCTGCAGCGGGACCAGGCGGTCATCTCCGGCCGGCTGCAGAACAAGGTCGCGCCGATGCGACCGGACGCGGCGAGGGCGCAGCAGATCCTCGAGAGCGCGGGCTACGCGAAGGGCGCCGACGGGATCTACGTCAAGGACGGCAAGCCCGTCAAGCTGACACTCAAGACGGTCGCAGGATGGACCGACTACATCACCGCGGCCGACACACTGGGCCAGCAGCTGGCGAAGGCCGGCATCAAGGTGACCGCGCAACAGCTGTCGTACAACGAATGGGCCGACGCGCGGGGGCGTGGCGACTTCGAGCTGATGCTCGACTCGTTGTACCAGGGCCCGGCCGCCGACCCGTTCTACGTCTACAGCTACTTCTACAGCACCGACAGTACCGACAAGGTCGGCGGGACGCCCGGCCCGAACGTCAGCCGCTTCTCCGATCCTGACGTGGACAGGGCCATCGCCGAACTGAAGAAGATCAACGTCTCGGACACCGCGGCGCGGCAGCCGTACTTCGACACTATCCAGGCCCGCGTCGAGCAGTCGATGCCCTATGTCCCGCTGCTCACCCAGGGGACGATCAACATCTACAACGCCAGGAAGTTCACCGGCTGGCCGACCAAGGAGGACCTGTACGCCTTCCCGGCGGCCTGGCAGGCCCCGGACGCCTCGGAGATCTATCTACGGCTCAGGCCCACGGGCAAGTGAGCCGATGCGGTACTACCTCCGCAAGTTCGGTTTCTACCTGGCCGCCCTGTGGGCGGCGGTCACACTGAACTTCTTCATCCCCCGGATGATGCCGGGCGACCCCGTGAGCATCCTGATGGCGAAGCTGCAGCAGCGGGGCGGCTCGGTGAACCCCGAGGCTCGCAGAGCCTACGAACTGCTGCTCGGCACCGACACGGGCGAGCCGTTGACCAAGCAGTATCTGTCCTATCTCGGCAACATGCTGCACGGCGACTTCGGAATCTCGGTCAGCGCCTACCCGGTGCCCGTCTCGGAGGTCATCGCGACCTCCCTGCCCTGGACGGTCGTGCTGGTGGGCATCGCGACGGTGCTGTCGGTCCTGGTCGGCGCCGGGCTGGGAACGGTGGTGGGTTGGCGGCGGGGCACCTGGCTCGACTCGCTGGTGCCCGCGACCACGGTGCTGGCGGCGGTGCCGTACTTCTGGCTGGCGCTCGTCCTCGTCGCCGTCTTCGGTTCCGCGCTGGGCTGGTTCCCGCTCATCGGCGGCTACGACGTCGACTTCACCCCCGGGTGGAACCTCGACTTCCTCGGCTCGGCCGTCCACCACGGCATCCTGCCCGCGCTCACGATCGTGATCTCTTCGGTGGGCGGCTGGCTGCTGGGACTACGCAACATGATGGTGTCCACGTTGTCCGAGGACTACGTGCTCACCGCCACCGCGAAGGGGTTGCCGGACAGGCGCGTGATGATCTGGTACGCCGCACGCAACGCGGCACTGCCGTCGATCGCCGGGTTCGCCATCTCCCTCGGGTTCGTGGTGGCCGGCTCCATCGTCACCGAACAGGTGTTCTCCTACCCCGGCATCGGCTCCAAGCTGCTTGAGGCCGTGCAGAACAACGACTACGCGCTCATGCAGGGCATCTTCCTGGTCACGACCGTGGCGGTGCTCGGAGCCAATCTGGTGGTCGACCTGCTCTACGGCGTCGTCGACCCCCGAACCCGCGCGGGAGGGAACGCATGACCGATCCCGGTCCGGATTCCCCGGCGCCCCGGCGCGCCGCGCTGCCCCGGTTGTCGCCCAAACTGGTCACCGGGCTCGCCCTGATCACCGCGATCATCCTGTTCGGCGTCGTCGGCCCGCTCTTCGCCGGCGATCCGGACGCGATCAACGACATCGGACTGACCTCGCCCGGCGGAGGCCACGTCCTCGGCACCACGCAGATGGGCCAGGACGTGCTGGCCCAGATCGCGTACGCGACCAGGGGATCGCTTTACATCGGCGTGCTCGTCGGCGTGATGGCCACGGTCCTGTCGGCGCTGTTCGGCATCGTGGGCAGCTATGCCGGCGGCGTTGTGGACGAGGCGTTCTCCCTGTTCTCCAACGTCATGCTGGTTATACCCGGCCTCCCACTGGTCATCGTCATCTCCGCGTTCGTGCCGCCCGAGCAGCGGGGGGCGTGGACCATCGCGGTGGTGCTCGCGATCACCGGCTGGGCCGGGTCGGCCCGGGTGCTTCGCGCGCAGACGCTGACGTTGCGCAACCGGGAGTACGTCCTGGCCGCCCGCGTGGCGGGGGAGCCGGCATGGCGGATCATCACCGTCGAGATCCTGCCGAACCTCCTGCCGCTGCTGGCCTCCCAGTTCGTCTTCTCGGTGATCGCGGCGATCCTGTCAGAGGCCGGTCTGTCGTTCCTCGGGCTTGGCGCTTCGAACTCCTCCACCCTCGGCACGATGCTCTACTACGCCCAGAACGGCTTCGCGCTGCAACGCGGCGCGTGGTGGTGGTTCGCGCCACCGGGCCTGATCATCGCGCTGTTCGGATGCGGCCTCGCACTGATCAACTTCAGCATCGACGAGATCACCAACCCCAAGCTGCGCGCCGTACCACGCCGGATCCGGCACCCGCGGCGCGAGCCTGCGCCGGTCGGGCGGCCCTCGCAGGACGTCGTCGTGAGTGTGCGGAACCTGTCGGTGACCTACGGAAACACGGTACAGGCGGTCAAGGACGTGTCGCTGGAGGTACGGCGGGGCGAGATTCTGGGCCTGGCCGGCGAGTCGGGCAGCGGCAAGACGACGCTCGCATACGCGATCAACCGCCTGCACCGGCCGCCGGCGGAGGTCACCGCCGGATCGGTCACCTTTCATCACCGGGACGGAGGGGACACCGACATGCTCGCCCTGCCGTCCGGCGAGCTGCGGGCCTTCCGGTGGTCGCAGATGTCGGTGGTGTTCCAGGGAGCGATGAACTCGCTGAACCCTGTCATGACGATCCGGGCGCAACTGGAGGACGTGCTCACCACGCATCGCCCCCAGCTCTCGCGGAGCGATCGCCGGGCGCGCTGCGCCAGGGCGTTGGAGCTGGTGGGCGTGGACCCCGCGCGGCTGCGCTCCTACCCCCACGAGCTGTCCGGAGGCATGCGGCAGCGCGTCATGATCGCAATGGCCATGCTGCTCGACCCGCAAGTCATGATCATGGACGAGCCGACCAGCGCCCTGGACGTGGTGGTGCAACGAGGCATCCTCCGCGAGATCCTGCGCCTGCGCGACGAGCTGGGATTCGGGATCGTGCTCATCACCCACGACCTTCCCCTTCTGCTTGAGGTCAGCGACCGCATCGCCGTGATGCTGGGCGGGGAGATCGTCGAGTGCGCGGCGGCCGAGGAAATCCTCGCCAGACCCCGCCATCCCTATACCCGGCGCCTGCTCGAAGCGTTCCCCAGCCTCACGGGTGAGCGCGGCGCGTTCGTCCGCACCGGTGAGGCCACCGGAGGTGCACGGTGACCACGCTCGACGTGCGGGACCTCGTCAAGGACTTCCGCATCCGGACCGGTCTGCGCGGACGGCGGCTGCGGGCCGTGGACCACGTCTCGTTCACGCTTTCGCCCGGTCGTACGGTCGCCCTGGTCGGGGAGTCGGGTTCGGGCAAGTCCACGATCGCCAGGATCATCGCCCGGCTGGAACGGCCCACCGCCGGACAGGTCGTCTTGAACGACGACGGCGGCCGGGTGTCCGATCGGGCGTACCGCGACCACGTGCAGATGGTGTTCCAGGACCCGTTCTCCTCGCTGAACCCCTTCCACACCGTGGAGCACCATCTGATCCGCCCGCTGCTGCTGCACGGGCAGGCCCGCACCGGAGCCGAGGCCCGGGAGAAGGCCGGCGACCTGCTGGAACGGGTCAACCTACCGGCACGCGACATCGTCCACCGCCGCCCGCACGAGCTGTCCGGCGGCCAGCGGCAGCGGGTCGCCATCGCCCGCGCGCTCGCGCCGGGGGCGAAGGTGATCGTGGCCGACGAGCCCGTGTCCATGCTGGACGTCTCCATCCGGCTGGGCGTGCTGAACCTGCTGGCGCGCCTGCAGCGCGAGGAGAACCTCGCCGTCCTCTACATCACACACGACCTGGCCACCGCACGGCACTTCTCCGACGACATCCTCGTGCTCTACCGGGGCCGGGTCGTGGAGCGCGGCCCGGCCGACGAGGTCATCCTCGCCCCGCGGCACCCCTATACCCGGCTCCTGGCCGCCGCCTCGCCGGACCCGGAGGCGCGCGGCCGTTCGTTCGACATCGATGCGGCGGCTGTCGTGGCCGCCGGCGAGGCTCCCGCCTACGACCATCGGATCCAGTCGTGAGGCGGCAGATCTCCGGATCCGCAAAGGAGAAAGAGGAAAGCCCCATGAAACACCGCGTCGCGTTAGTGACGGCGGCCGTCGGCCTCGTGGCCGCGGGCGCCGCGCTCGTGAATGCACCGGCCTCGGCCGCCGCCGGCGGCTGCTCAGTGAAATACAAGGTCGCAGGTGAGTGGTCGGGCGGCTTCCAGGGTGACGTCTCGATCACCAATCTGGGCGACCCGCTGACCAGCTGGACGCTGGAGTTCGATTTCCCCAGTGCCGGTCAGGGTGTGAACAATGGCTGGAGCGCCGGCTGGTCGCAGTCCGGCACGCACGTCACCGCCAAGAGCCTGAGCTGGAATGCCAACGTGGCCACCGGCGCCTCGGTGTCGATCGGCTTCATCGGCAAGTGGAGCGGGAGCAACCCGGTTCCCACCGCGTTCAAGGTCAATGGCGTCGCCTGCACCGGCCAGTCCCCCAGCCCCAGCCCCAGCGCAAGTCCCAGCGCGAGCCCCAGCGCGAGCCCCAGCTCAAGCCCCAGCCCTGATCCCGTTGGCCCCGCACCCCAGGTGCACGTCTCCGGCAACAAGATCGTGACGGCGGCCGGGAAGCCGTACCGGCTGCTGGGCGTCTCCCGCTCCAGCGGCGAGTTCGCCTGCGTCCAGGGCAAGGGGATGTGGGACTCCGGCCCGGTGGACCAGGCGTCGGTCGACGCGATGAAGAGCTGGAACATCCACGCCGTCCGCATCCCACTCAACGAGGAGTGCTGGCTCGGCCTCAACGGCTCGCCCAGCGGCGCCCCCTACCAGCAGGAGGTCAAGAAGTACGCGGACCTGCTGGTCGCCAACGGCATCACGCCGATCCTCGACCTGCACTGGACCTCGGGCGCCTTCAGCAACGGACCGGACTGGCACTGCAAGGACGCCACCGCGACGTGCCAGAAGCCGATGCCGGACGCGCAGTACGCTCCCCAGTTCTGGACCGGCGTCGCGAAGACCTTCAAGGGCAACAACGCGGTGGTCTTCGATCTGTTCAACGAGCCGTACCCGGAGGTCGGCAGCGACTGGAACAAGACCCTGGGCTGGCAGTGCCTGCGAGACGGCGGCACCTGCACCGGCATTCCCTATGAGGTGGCCGGCATGCAGGACCTCGTCGACGCGGTCCGGGCGACCGGCGCGACCAACCTCCTCATGGTGGGCGGCCTGGAGTGGGCCAACGACATGCGGGAGTGGCTGGCGTACAAGCCGAACGACCCGCTGAACAACATCGCCGCATCCTGGCACTCCTACAGCTTCAACGCCTGCGCCACGGCGGCCTGCTGGGACAGCCAGGTCGCTCCGCTCGTCGCGAAGGTCCCCGTGGTGACCGGTGAGTTCGGCGCGGACAACTGCGGCTACGACTACATGGACCAGCTCACGAAGTGGGCGGACAAGAACGGCGTGTCGTACCTCGCCTGGACCTGGAGCCCGTGGGGCTGTAGCACGGGCGCGGTGCTCATCAAGGACTACGCCGGCACCCCCGAGCCTGGCATCGGCGAGGGCTACAAGGCGCACCTGCTCACCCAGAACCCGTACGCGTGATCACCTGTCCTGACCGCAGGTGACTGTGCCGGGCCCAGCCACCGGACCGCGGTGGCTGGGCCCTTAACGGCTCGCCAAGGAGCGTCACATGACCAACCCTCGTATGCACGCCTTCAGGAGCCGTCTGGGCGGCCTGGCCTACGGAGGCGACTACAACCCTGAGCAGTGGGACCGCGCCACCTGGCGGGAGGACGTCCGGCTGATGCGTGAGGCCGGGGTGAACCTGGTCTCGCTGGGGATCTTCGCCTGGGTCGCGATCGAACCGGAGCCCGGGGAGTACGAGTTCGGCTGGCTCGACGAGGTCATGGACCTCCTGCACGAGGGCGGCGTCAGCGTCAACCTGGCCACCCCCACCGCCGTGCCGCCCGCCTGGCTCACCCAACTGCACCCGGAGGTCTTCCCCATCATGGAGGACGGCCGGCCTCTCGGCTTGGGCAGCCGTCAGCACTTCGACCATGCCTCCCCTGTCTACCGTGAGTACGCCGCGAACATCGTCACCCGGCTCGCCGAGCGCTACTCCTTCCACCCGGCTCTCGCGATGTGGCATGTCAACAACGAGTACGGCCCCACGTCGTACAGCCAGGCCGCCGCCGGCGGCTTCCGCCGCTGGCTCCGGCGCAGGTACGGCGACCTCGCCGGCCTCAACGCCGCCTGGACCACCAGCTTCTGGGGCCAGGTCTACACGGACTGGAACCAGATCGAGGTGGCCAACGTCATGAACGTCTGGATGAACCCCGCTCGCCGCCTCGACTTCCGGCGCTTCACCTCCGACTCCCTGCTCGAGTGCTACCTCGCCGAGCGTGACATCCTCCGCTCCTTCCGCGACGACATCCCCGTCATGACCAACCTGATGTCCTTCTACCCGCACGCGGACTACTGGAGGTGGGCATCGGAACAGGACGTCGCCGCCCTCGACGTCTACCCCGACCCCGGCGATTCCGAATCGTACATATCGACCGCATTCCACTACGACATGTTCCGCTCACTGAAGAACGGTCAGCCGTGGATGGTCATGGAGCAGGCCGTGAGCGCCGTCAACTGGAGAGACGTCAACCTGGCCAAGGAACCTGGGCGGATGCGGCTCGGCTCGCTGCAGGCGCTGGCACGTGGATCCGACTCGGTGATGTTCTTCCAGTGGCGGGCCGCCCGGGGCGGGGTGGAGCGCTTCCATTCCGCGATGGTTCCTCACTCCGGGCCGGACTCGCGGACCTTCCGGGAGATCGCCGACCTGGGACGCGAGCTGAGCCTCCTCGCCCCGGTGGCGGGTACGACCATGAGGTGCGCCGACGTCGCGATCCTGTTCGACTGGGATGGCCGGTGGGGGCTGGAGGACACCGGATGGCTGCCCCGTGACGACTTCGACTATGGCGAGATCGTGCTGCGCCACCATCGGCCGCTCTGGGAACACCACCACACGATCGACGTCGTGTCTCCCGGAAGCGACCTGGCGCCGTACAAGGTCCTGATCATCCCCAACGCGTACCTGATCGACGACGAGGGCGTCGCGGCCGTCACCGAGTTCGCCCGCGCCGGTGGCACCGTCGTCATGTCCTTCTTCTCAGGGGTCGTGGACGAGTGCGACCGCGTCCGCCCCCACGGCTATCCGGGGGCATTCCGCCACCTCATCGGGGCAAAGATCGACGAGTACTGGCCGGCGCGTCCCGGAGAGCGGTTCGCGGTCCGGTTCGCCGACGGGCGCACCGCCACCGCGAGCTGGTGGCGGGAGGACATTCATCTGGAAACCGGCACCGCGCTGGCGAGATACGCCGACGCGCCGCTGGCAGAGCGCGCCGCGATCGTCGAGAACGCCTACGGCTCCGGCCGGGTCGTCTACTTCTCGACTCTCCTGGACGACGCCGCCTTCCATGCCGTCCTTCTGGAGCAGATCCGGATGGCCGGGGTCACGGATCCCTTCCCGGGCCTGCCCACCCACGTCGAGTGCACGGTACGGGAGGGCGATCGGAACGAGTACCTCTTCCTGCTCAACCACAGCCCCGACGTGGACGTCGCCGTTCCCCTGGACCGCTCGGGCATCGACCTGCTGACGGGCGCCGCGGCAACCGGGGAGATCACATTGGCTCCCCTCGGCGCCGCCGTCATCCAGACGACACGGCGCACCAGCGGAGAAGGACCGCGGTGACCCCGACCGGATTCGGGCGCCCCTCCTGATAGACGGCTGCGGCGACGTCAGGCTCGTACGTCCAGTTCGAGGAGGGCCAGCTCGCCCTGCAGGACAAGCACGGCGCCGCCGATCGCCGCCGCGTCCGAGCTGTTGACCGAGGTGACCACCCGGACCGGGTGCGCCCGCCGGGCGAAGGTACGCCGTTGCACCTCCTCCTCGATCACCGACTGGTAGATCGACGCTGCGGCGGTGAAACTGGGGCCGGCGAGCACGATCAGGTCGAGGTCGAACAGGCTCGTCATCGTGACGGCGGCGGTACCCAGATGGCGGGCGGAGCGCTCGATCAAGGTCCGTGCCGCTGGGTCTCCGGCGACGGCGGCGGTCGCGATGCGGGCGAACCCGCTCATGACGTCGGTATCCGCAGGGTCGAGTTCAAGCCGTTGACCGAGGCTCGATTCCTTCAGCGCCTGCCTTATCACGGCGGCGGGTTCCACATAGTTTCCAAGGCAGCCGTAGTTGCCGCAATCGCATGGTCCTCCATTGAAGTCGATGGTGATGTGGCCGATCTCGACGGCGTTGGAAGAGACGCCGCGGTACACCTCGCCGTCGATGACGACGCCCCCGCCGAGGCCACTGGCCATGTAGAGGCACCCGTATGTACCGGACTCCACCGCCCCCAGCCAGTACTCGCCGATCGCCGCGGCCGCCGCGTCGTTGTCGAGCAGCACCGGCAGGCCCAGGAGTTCGGACAGGCGCGGCGCGACCGGATATCGGAACCACTCGGCGGTCGGCTGGTGGGTCAGCAACACGCCCGCCTGCCGGTCCTGTGGTCCGTAGGTCGCCAGCCCCACGCCGAGCACTCTGCCGCGATCGACTCCGGCGGTCTCGATCAGGGCGTCCACACGCGAGGCCACCAGCGAGAGTGCCTGCTCGGGAGGCAGCAGCGCCGTTCCGGGGAACGCGGTCCTGGCCACCTGCCGGCCGGTCAGATCGACGATGACGATGATGCAGATGTTGCGTTCGAACAGCACTCCCACGGCGTACCGGGCGTGCGGGTTGATCTGCAGCAGCGTCGGAGGCTTGCCTCCGGTCGACGCGCCGCGCCCGACCTCGACGACCAGCCCCAGGTCCATGAGCTCACGAACGACCTGGGTGATGGTCGCCGCCGTGACTCCGGTGTCGGCGGCGAGCTCGACCCGGCTGATGGTGCGTGCCTTCCGGATCCTGTTGAGCACGATGCCGCGGGTCTTCGGCCTCCCCGCCCCGATGGGGCTGGTCGCCATTCGGCCTCCCTTGAAGCCACCGACCGACCACAGGTGCGAGGCTCGGTGGGGACGTGTCTCACGTGATTCAGCGACAACGGTTCATCGATCAATCAATGAACTATTTTCCCACCGTCCCATGGAGTTGTCGTATCCGGCCACGTGACCGGCAGTGGCGACCGCGCTGAGATCGATGTCGAGTGATCGGCGACGCCGACCACGCGCCTGTTGTAGCGATGGAGCGACTGCAATCGATAGGCAGGAGGAGAGGGGATGACTCCGGCGGTTGTGGGGGATCGAATGGAACCTGACGTCGGAGAGCGGCCAGATGACGATGCCCGAGCGGCAAGGGCACGGATCACTTCGCTCGTGCAGCGCGCGGGCAGCAAGCTGCTGGAGCTGTCGCCACATGCAGTGGTGGTGACTCTATGCGTCAGTGCCCTGGCGCCCCTGGCATCTGTGGGAGCCACCGGCCTTGCAGCAGCGGGAGTCCAAGTAATCTCTGGGGTCGGAGGCAACATCCTGGCCGACGTCATCGGCAAATCGATGCAGGCTTTGCGACGCCGTACCGCCGGTCACCAACCCTCGCTTGAGGCAGTTGAGCACGAGATTACCGAAAGGCTTTTGGAAGCGCTCGACGCCAATGATGAGCAAGCACGCCACTTGCGTGAGGAGATCGCTGGCCTGCTTCATCGGATCGATGCAGCAGGGGCGGCCTTGGAAGCCGCGGTGACGAGCGGCGACCAGCGATTGCAGGATCATCTCACCAGGGCGTTCGCGGAGTTGGGTGCGAGCTTCGCCGAGTTCCGGTCGCTGCTGGGGGACATCGACAGGAAAGCCACCCAGCTCCAGGAGAGCCTGTACCGTCAGGAGGCCCTGCAGCGCCATGACCGGGACATCGCGCTTCAGCAGTCGGTCCAATTGACCTTGATCCGCGAACAGATATCCGTCATCGAACGGCGAACCCGGCAGGAATCCCTGGAGGAGTCCGTCCATCCTCCCTGGCTGGACGGCTGTCCCTACAGAGGGCTGTGGCCATTCGAGGAGAACCACGAGACGATTTTCTACGGCCGGGAGCAGACGACGGCCAAGCTGCTCGGCAGGCTGGCTGAACGCCTGTCCCTTCCGGGACTCGTGATGGTCACCGGAGCCTCCGGCGCAGGCAAGTCGTCCCTTCTCCGTGCGGGGCTGCTGCCCGCGTTGGCACGGGGCCTGCTCCCAGGCGCGCCCGGCTCGGAGCAGTGGCCGCGTCTGGTGATGAACGCGACCTCGACGCCACTCGACGAACTCGCGGTCCGTCTCAGCGTTCTGAGTGGACTGGAGCCCGGCGCGGTGCGCCGCTCTCTGGAGTCCAATCCACAGGACGCGCACATGACTGTACGGCATGCCGTCCTCGCCGACGCCGCTCGGCGCAATCGGCGCGAGGCAGGGCGGCTCGTCCTGGTCGTCGATCAGTTCGAGGAGGTCTTTCTGTCGGCGAGCATGGCCGACCGGCAGACGTTCATCGCGGCGCTGGCGGCGGCCACAGGACTGGCGCCGGGAGGAGATCCGGCCGCGCTGGTGCTCCTGGGAGTGCGCGGCGACTTCGTCGCCGAGTGCGGTGCTCATCCCGAGCTCGCCAACGCTGTGGAGAGCGCTCAATTCCTGGTCGGCCCTATGACCGAGTCCGAGCTCCGCCGTGCCATCACCGGGCCCGCGGCTGCCGCCGGCCTGGAGCTGGAACCAGGCCTGGTCGACATCGTCCTAGGCGATCTGCGCTCGCATGCCGGTACGGACCGGTACGGCGCCGGCGTCCTGCCGTTGCTTTCCCAGGCCATGCTCCTCACCTGGGAGAAACGTGAGGGTCACACGCTGACCAGCCGCGGCTACGGGCTGACCGGAGGAGTCTCACATGCCGTCCGGTCAACCGCCGAGACCGTCTACAGCGAGCTGTCCGCCGATCGGCAGCGGATCACGCGCCAGATCTTCCTGCAGTTGGCCGTCATCGGCCCGAACGGCCGGCCGGCCCGTCGTCGCGCAACCCGAGCCGAGCTGTATGGCGAGCATGGAGCGAATCGCCACCGAGACGTAGATGCTGTGTTGAACGCCTTCTCCACCCGACGGCTGGTCGTGCTGAACGCTGACGCAGTCGAGATAGCTCACGATGCGCTGCTGAGCGAGTGGCCCAAGCTCGCCTCCTGGCTGGAAGAGGGACGAAGCGACCACATCGTCTTCCGGCAGTTCCTTGACGCTGCCGACGACTGGCACAAGGGCCGGGACTCGTCGTTTCTCTACCAGGGCACACGCCTGGCCGCGATCACAGAGGCTTTCCCGCGCTGGAACGCCGATGATCTTCGGCGCTCCCTCCTGACCGGGATGCATCGGGCGTTTCTTCATGAAAGCGAAAGGGCGGCCACCAGAAGGGCACGGATCCGCCGCGTGATCACCGCCTCCCTCGCTGTCCTGTCGCTCGTATCTCTCGGGGGCAGTCTGATCGCCGCGGATCAGGCCGGCGAGGCCACCCGCCAGAAGAACGCCGCCCTGTCGCGGGAGCTCGCCCAGCGGAGCGAGACCCTGAGCGAGAGGGATCCTGCCCTGTCGCGGTTGCTCGCCGCCACAGCCTGGAAGATCGGCAACACCCCTGAAGCATGGCGGAGCATGGTCGGCGCGGTGTTCGACCCCGCTCGCGCCGTGTTCACCGGCCACACCAGCCACCTCGGAGATGTGGCGTACAGCCCCCACGTGGCCTTCAGCCCAGACGGCAGAGTCGTGGCCTCCGCGCAGGGCGACATCATCCAGCTGTGGGACACCCACGCCGGGCGGCCGATCGGACGTCCGATGACCACGCCGAAGGCACCGGTCAACCAGGTGGCCTTCAGCCGTGAGGGCGCGCTCCTCGTCAGCGCCAGCGGCTCCAGCACGATCGACTCCGCGGGCGGGCAGATCTGCGTCTGGGATGTCGCCACCCAGCGCCTGGCCGGTGACCCGCTCACCGCCACGACCGACTTCCCCGATCAGACCGTCACCTTCTCCGCACTGGCGCTCAGCCCCGACGGCAGGACCCTGGCCGCCAGCGGCGACGGCGACATGTTCCTGTGGGACCTGGCCACCCGGCGCCAGATCGCCCGATTCACCGCCACATCGGCCAACCACATCGCCTTCAGTCCGGACGGACGCAGCCTCGCAAGCGCCGAGGACGACGGGACCGTACGTCTCTGGGATGTGGCCGGACAACGAGAGATCGGCCCGGACATGGTCAACCGCACCGGCAACATCGAGGCATGGAAGGTCGCCTTCAGCCCCGACGGAGTGACCCTGTTCAGCACGGACAGCGACGACACCGTGCGCTTCTGGGACACCGCCACACACCGCCAGGTCGGAGAGCCCATCACCAAGGCCGGTCCGGCACTGGCCCTGAGCCCGGACGGCACGATCCTGGCGACCGGCGGCGTCGACGACGCGGTCGTGCTGTGGGACGTGACGACCCGCCGTCCGCTCGGCCAGCCACTCATCGGGCACACCGGCAGCCCCCAGGATGTCGCGTTCTCGCCCGACGGTAAGACTTTGGCCAGCATCGGTTCCGACGGAACCGTCCGCATCTGGGACCTCACCACCGGCCGGCAGATCGGCCGCTCTGTCACCGCCCCCGGCACCGGCTCCATCTACGCCATGGCGTTGAGCCCGGACGGTGGGGCCTTGGCCACATCCAGTGTCGTCGGTGCGCGACTGTGGAACCTCGCCGCACGCAGGAACCTCGGCGAAACCGTGGCGAAGGAGAAGCTGGGAAACGGCGGTCCAGTGGCGTTCAGCCCGGACGGCCAGGTGCTGGCGACCGGCGAGACCGACGGCGCCATCCGCCTGTGGAACGTCGACACCCAGCACCAGATCGGCTCGCCCCTGTCCGGTCACCGTGCCGGCTCCGCCGGTACCGCATGGGTGCTCGCTCTGGCCTTCAGTCCCAATGGCGGGCTCCTCGCCAGCACCGGGTTCGACGACACGCTCCGTTTCTGGGATGTGCGCACCCACCGGCAGATAGGCCCGGCGCTGCCGGGCGCCGGCGGCTCCGCGCTCGCCTTCAGCCCTGACGGAAGGTACGTCGCCGCTGGCATGCCTGACGGGACGATCCGCCTACTCGACGTCAGCACTCACCGCCAGATCACCGCGCCGCTTCGCGGCCACACGGACGAAGTCACGGGGGTGACCTTCAACGCGGACGGCACCATCCTCGCCGGCGCGAGTACTGACCGCACAATCAGCCTCTGGGATACGCGCACGCGCCAGCCGATCGGGCAACC
The DNA here is from genome assembly GCF_014161385.1 of Microbispora sp. H10670. Lineage (NCBI taxonomy): Bacteria > Bacillati > Actinomycetota > Actinomycetes > Streptosporangiales > Streptosporangiaceae > Microbispora > Microbispora sp. H10670. Next base: position 167,257 of record NZ_JABBWW010000014.1, read on the forward strand.
GCTGGTCGGGCACACGGACACGGTCCGGATGGTGTCCTTCGCCCCGGACGGCCGCCTGCTGGCGAGCGCCGGAGAAGACGGGACCATCCGGCTGTGGGACGCCCGCACGGGCCAGCAGATCGGCAAGCCGTTGACCGGCCACGACCAGGACGTCTCAGGCGTTGCGTTCACTCCTGATGGCAGGACCCTCGTGAGCACGGGATACGACAAGACGATCCGCCTGTGGAATGTGGCTCGACCTGGAGATTTGTTCGCGACGGTCTGCGCACTGGCACAACGCGCGATCACCCGGGAAGAATGGGACCTCTACGTACCGGGCGAGACTTATACGCCCATCTGCGCTGGCGCCCACGGCGTGAGATGAGGAGCGGCCGTGCGCTGGCCTATCTGGTGCACAGATTCCTCGGCGAGTGGTTCGGCAGCGTGCTGTTCACGTAAGCCTTCGGCTACCTCGTCATGCTGGCCCCCAGCTTGGGACGCGGTCCCAAGTTGAGCACCTTGGCGTAGTTACTATTCCTGGGTCGACCCACGGGGCGACCGCCAAGGCGATCGGCAGTACTTTCCCGCGATCGAATCATGCTCGTCGAGCACGCTCAGCACGTGGGCTGAGCGCCCCTGCCGGTGTCAGCTGTATCGCTCGACGAGCGCGTTGCCGATCGAGGCCAGGTGGTCTCGCACACCCGGGGGGCCGGTCACTTCGAGCCATTCGACCAGCCCGGCGAGTTCGCCGGCGAGGGTGTAGTCGTCGTGGCCGCGGATCACGACGTCGATGCGTCCGTCGGTCGTGGTGCCTCCGACTTCGAGTCGATCGCCGAACCCGATCCGGAGAATGCCTATGGCGTGGGGCGCACAGACGGCCTGGGCCTCCAGAGGCGTTCGTCTGCGGTCGATCTCGTCGGCGATCTCGCGCCAGCTCTCGGCGAGGTCGAAGTCCTCGGGCCGGTGCACGGGATCGCCTGTCGGGTCGGCGGATGTCACGCGGTCGATGCGGAAGGTCCGTCGGCCGGTCTCGGTGTGGGAGACGAGATACCACGCCGGGCCTTTGGCGACGATGCCCAGCGGGTGGACGGTCCTCTCGGTTTCGGCGCCTTTGCTATCGACATAGCCGAGCCGCACCTGGACGCCGCGGATCACCGCGTCCTGGAGGTCGTCGAGGAAGCGGGGTGGTCGGTGCTCGACCCGGCTCGACCCCCATCGTCGCGGGTCCATGACCAAGGATGATGCAGCTGCTTCGGCTTGGGCGCGGAAGGGTTCCGGCAGGGCTTGGACGAGTTTGCGCAGGGCTGCTTTCACGGCCGGGGTCGCGGCCGAGGCCGGGCCGGCGACCAGGAACAGGGCGCGGGCCTCACCCGCGGTCAACCCGGACAGGTCGGTACGGGCGCCGCCCACCAGGCGCCAGCCGCCGCCCCGTCCTTGCGAGGAGTACACGGGCACCCCGGCCATGGCCAGGGCGTCGAGGTCGCGGCGGGCGGTGCGCTCGGAGACCTCCAGCTCCCGGGCGACCTCTGCCGCTGTCACCTGCTCACGCCGTTGCAGCATGAGGAGGACGGCCACCAGCCGGTCGGTTCGCACGCCCATAAAACTCCCACACAAACCGGTCATGAGGTGACCGGTTTCGGCGTCAGGATGGCGCCATGACCTCAACCGATTTCCCCAAGCCCACCCTCATTCCGGTCAACGGTGTGGAACTCGAAGTCTTCGAAGCGGGCCGAGAGAACGCGGGAAGGCCCATCGTGCTCTGCCACGGCTGGCCGGACCACGCCTTCACCTGGCGCCACCAGATGCCCGTCCTCGCCGCGGCCGGCTACCACGTCATCGCCCCGAACCAGCGCGGCTACGGCAACTCCTCCCGCCCAGCCGAGGTGACGGACTACGACATCGAACACCTGTCGGGTGACCTCGTCGCGCTCCTGGACCACTACGGATACCAAAACGCCACCTTCATCGGCCACGACTGGGGCGCGTTCGTCGTCTGGGGCCTGACCCTGCTGCACCCCACCCGTGTGAACAAGGTGATCAACCTGAGCTTGCCCTACCAGGAGCGCGGGGAAAAGCCGTGGATCGAGTTCATGGAAGACATGCTCGGCGGCGACTTCTACTTCGTCCACTTCAACCGGCAGCCGGGCGTCGCCGACGCCGTATTCGAAGACAACACCGCCCAGTTCCTCCGCAACCTGTACCGGAAGAACCAGCCGCCGCCGGAGCCTCAGCCGGGCATGGCACTGATCAACCTCGCCAGAGCGCAAACACCCCTTGGCGAACCCATCATGAGCGACAGCGAACTGGCCGTCCTCGTCTCCGCCTTCGAAACATCCGGATTCACCGGCGGCATCAACTGGTACAGGAACCTCGACCGCAACTGGCGCCTCCTGGCGGACGTGGACTCGATCATCCACCAGCCCGCCCTCGTGATCTACGGCGACCGGGACCCGGTCGCGAGGTCGGAAAACCTGGCAGAGTTCGTGCCCAACGTGGAAGTGGTCCGCCTGGACTGCGGCCACTGGATCCAGCAGGAAAAACCCGAAGAAACAAACCAGGCCATTCTCAACTGGCTGGACAAGCGGGATGACGCCTAACGTCTGGTGATCCCAGCCTGCGAAAACGCCTGGCCACTGACGATTCTGGGCTCATTACCGGCAAGGCAGCTACCACCAGCCGCCAGCTGTGACTGATCCGCAGGTCAGGGCGCTGGTGCTCAGGTCTCCGGGTTGCGGATGATGCGGTGGATGGTGGAGCGGCCAACACTGTTGTCCCACGCGTAGGAGCCACCTCGGGAGCCACCCGAACGGGTGATCACGAGCCGTACGAGCCTGAACTATGAGCTGCCTGCCGACCAGCGGGTAGTTCTAGGAGCTGTTCAGAGTTCGGATCACGTGGCCGAGCGTGAGCGGCGGTGGCGGCGGCAGTGGTTCGGCGTTCCCGGCGCCGAAGGACTGCAGCAGGTACGCCACCAACCGCCGCGACGCCGCCTCCACCCCCTCCCCCGCGCCGGCGATGAGGCCGCAGTTGGCCCTGAACAGCAGCACCAGGTCCGCGACGTCGAAGTCGGCCCGCAGCCGGCCCGTGGCCTTGGCCCGCCGTACCATCTCGGCGAAGCCCCGCTCGGCCCGCAACCGCGTGCGCTCGTAGTCGATCGCGTCCGGGAACGCGGTGAGGAAGGCGTCGGTGAACCCCCGGTCGGCGACCTGCATCGCGCACACCTTCTCGATCGCCCGGCGGAACCCCCGCCACGGATCCGGGTCGGCCAGAGCGTCGTCCACGACCGACGCGCACGCCGCCAGCTCGTCCCTGAACACCTCCGTGATCAGGGACTCGCGGGACGGGAACCGCCGGTAGAGGGTGGCCACCCCGACCCCGGCGCGCCGGGCGATGGCCACCATCGGCGCGTCCAGACCGCGCGCGGCGAACGTCTCCCGCGCTGCGTCGAGGATGCGCACCCGGTTGTGCCGCGCGTCCGCCCGCAGCTCCTTGGCCGACGCCAACTGAGAGGGATGATCAGCCATATTTCTCACATTAGCGTAAGTGGACTGGCCCATCCGGTTATCGAGCTAGCGTTTCCCGTATGGAGACGAATCAGATGCGCGCGGCCTTGTTCGACCGGTACGGACCGCCGGAGGAGCTGTACGTGGGCACGGCGCCGAAGCCGGTCCCCGCTCCCGGACAGGTGCTGGTGCGGGTGCACGCCGTCAGCGTGAACGGCGGCGAGGTGCACGGCCGGACGGGCCGGCTGCGCCTGGTGACCGGGCTGATGCAGCGGGGCTTCCCGAAACGGGTCGGGATCGACCTCACCGGCGAGATCGTCGCCCTCGGCCCCGGGGTGACCGGCCCGAAGGCAGGCGACCGGGTGTGGGGCGTGCTGGGACGCACGTTCGGGAGCGCCGCCGAGTATGTGGCGATCCGCCCCCGCCGTCTGTCCCCGGCCCCGGCGGGACTCGACCTGGTGACGGCCGCGGCGCTCCCGGTGGGCACGACGGCCATCACGGCGCTGCGCGACCTGGCCGCGCTCAGGCCGGGCGAACGCCTGCTCGTCCGGGGTGGCAGCGGCGGCGTGGGCGTCGTCGCGGTACAGCTCGGCCGGGCGCTCGGCGCCCACGTCACCGCCCTCGCCGGGGCACGCAGCCTCGACCTCGTCCGCGACCTCGGCGCGCACGAGGCGTACGACTACGCCGACGTCGCCCCGGCGGACCTGGGCAGGTTCGACGTGATCCTGGACACCGCCGGCACCGAGCACGCCGCCTTCCGACGCCTGCTGACGCCGTCCGGCCGGATGGTGGCGATCGCCTTCGACCACCGCAGGATCGCGGCGTCCCTGGCGTACATCGCCGCCTCGGCCGTTCACGGGCGGCGGCGGGTGCGCTTCTTCAGCGGCAACCCCACCACCCGGCTCTTCACCGACCTCACCCGGTACGTGGACAGCGGCGCCATCCGCCCGGTCGTGGACACGGTCTTCCCCTTCGAAGACATCGCCCAGGCACACCGGACACTGGAGAAGGGCGGGGTACGCGGCAAGGTCGTCGTAAGGATCGCCTGAGAACGGTACGGCGCGCGTCGCCGGACACGCCGAACGTCCACCGCAGCGCCGCCGTCGGGAACGAGGACGGCTAGGGCCTGTATCGAAGTCCGTGGTGGGGTGTGGGTCGGTTTGAGGTGGGGCGTCGGGGAGTCGGAGAGGTCGTAGATCGACAACGCAAGAGGTCTCCGGTAATTGGTTGATCGACCAAGAAAAACCTGAAACCGGAGACCTCGTGGCCACCTTAGCGGTGACGAGGCGGTTCGACCTCACCGATGCCCAGTGGGCGGTACTGAAGCAGCTGCTGCCGGCGCCCACACGGTTGGGGCGGCCGTCGCTGTTCAGTAAGCGGCAGTTGATCGACGGGATCCGCTGGCGGGTACGGACCGGCGCGCCTTGGCGGGATGTGCCCGCCTGCTACGGATCCTGGTCAGCGGTGTATGCGCTGTTTCGGCGCTATCAACGCGACGGGACCTGGCAGCAGATCTTGACCGCGTTGCAGGCCCTGGCGGACGCGGCCGGGCGCCTCACCTGGGACGTCAGCGTCGATTCCACCATCGCCCGCGCGCATCAGCACGCCGCCGGGGCGCGGAAAAGGGGGATCTTCAGGCCGAGCCGCCCGGCGGCAGAGCCGGTACCGAGCCGGCCGATCATGGGCTGGGGCGTTCTCGTGGCGGGCTGACCACCAAGCTGCATCTGGCCTGCGAGCAGGGGCAGAAGCTGCTGGCGATCGTGCTGACCGCCGGGCAGCGCGGTGACAGCCCGCAGTTCACCGCGGTCCTCGGCGGCATCCGGGTGCCCCGCCTGGGCGTGGGGCGGCCCCCGCACCCGCCCCGACCGCGTCCTGGCCGACAAGGCCTACGCTTCCGCGGCCAACCGCGCTTACCTGCGGCAGCGCGGGATCAAGGCCACCATCCCCCGCAAGGCCGACCAGGACGCCAACCGCCGCGCCAAAGGATCCAAGGGCGGGCGGCCTCCCGCCTTCGACACCGAGATGTACAAGCGGCGCCACGCCGTCGAGTGCGGCATCAACCGGCTCAAACGCCACCGCGCTGTCGCCACCAGATACGACAAACTCACCGCCCGCTACGAAGCCACGATCCTCATCGCCGCGATCAACGAATGGCTCTGACCGACTTCGATACAGGCCCTGGTCGCCCCCTCGACGGCAGCAGTCGCCGCACTACTTCTCGGCGACTGGCCGTGCGGCACGACCTGCGAAGTCAGCGAGAATCACCAGGTCGTCAAGGTTGAGGGCCAGCTCGCCGACGTGATCTCCGGAGCCGAGCTCTTCCATATCAGCGAGGAGGAGGCGACAGCTCATCTACAAGAGCTGCTGCCCCAGGAGGAGCCGGCGGCCGTCGTGGAAGAGCCCGCGCCGGGCTCAACACCTGAAAGCTGGTCTGGCCCGTACCTGGTTCGCCTCTCGGTGCTCGGTGGGCGGTCCGCTCCCCTTGAGCTGGGCTGGCTTCAGCTCAACGCCCTCGTGTACCTCACTCTGCATCCCGCAGGAGTCACTCGCGACCAGCTCACCACAGCCCTGTGGCCCGAGGACACCAGCAAGGACGTGCACAACACACTTCGACACCTTCGAAACGCGCTGGTCACCGCACATGGGTATGAGAATCCCGAGCGGAAGCGAGCACCGTTCATCAACGCGTCGACAACACAGGAAGGCGCGACGTACCGCATCGACCCAGCCCTGGTCAGCGTAGATCTCTGGGATTACCAGGCGGCTCTGGAGGAACTGAAAGCGGCCTCCGAGCCTGGCGCCAGGCTATCGGCGCTCGTGAAGGCTGCGGAGTCGTGCAACGGGGAGTTGGCGCACGGCCTGGAGACAGAGTGGCTCGACGAGCATCGCTACCCGCTGACCCGGTCCCAAGCCGACGTTCTGAGCCAACTCGCCGAGCTGTGCGAGGATGACGATCCCGAGCAGGCACTGAATGCCCTGGAGAGAGCTCGTGCGCTAGATCCAGACAACGAGGAGACCTACCTCCGCATCGTCCGTCTGCAGATAAACCTCGGCCGCAGAGACGACGCGCGTCGAACTGTCAAGCTGCTCCGCCAGCGCCAAGCCGGCCTCGGAATTGCGCCCAATCCAAGAACAGAGAGAGCGCTCGCCACACTGTTCGCCGGTAACGAGGAGTTCTGAAATTCCCCTCTGAACGACTTGCAGCACAAATCCTGACCTGTCCCTGACAGGGCTCCGCCCCGGTGTACCGGGCGCCGTGGTAGACGGCCATCAACAGGTACGGTTCCAGTCATATAGATCCGGCCTCTGTTTCAACCTAACCGGTTATCGGTGAGCCTGATTACCCGCTTCTTCGCAGGGAGGAACGCCCCACGGCGGCTGCCACCGTCAGCAACGCGATCGTGTGCACCGGCGCGGCCAGCGCGACCGCGACCAACGCCGGGGACGGCTTGATCCCGAACGCCGCCAGGCCGGCGATGACCGGGACCAGTCCCGCCGCGAGCATCCACGCCTCAACCTGCTCGTGCGTGACCCGCCAGCACCGGTCGTCCGCCAGCCCGGCTATGGAGGCCAAGCCGGCAAAGTGGCCTGTCCGCACCGGACCGATCGCGACTCGTCGTGAGGCGAGCATCGCCGCGACGCCGAGTGTCAGCAGCGCAACCCCCACAAACTCGTTCATGCGGTCCTCGACGCCTCGTGGACGTGAGCTTTTGGCTCCGGCATCCGGCGCGCCGACGGCAGCGATCTGGTTTCCCCCGGCATGTCCGTCACCGGCACTTTGGCCGTGCCCAGGACGTGACTGACGCCGCGAAACACCACCGGTTCCACGGTCTCGATGACGAAACCCGCCTGCCGGATGGCAGCAAGGGCGTCACTCGCCGGGCGGCAGCCGCCGAGAACCCGAGACCAGAGCGGGGAGAGCAGGCTCTGGCACAGCGAGATCACGTGGTTGCCGGAGCGCTGATGCTCGTAGAAACGCAGTTCGCCTCCCGGGGGAAGGATCCGTCTCACCTCGCTCAGGGTTAGAGCCACCGAGGGGGAGCAGCACAGGACCAGCGAGGCGACGACCGCGTCGAAGGACGCATCGGGCACGGGTAGACGGGTGATCTCACCCTCCACTACCTCCACGGGAATCACGGCCTTCTGGGCGGCAAGCCGCGCCGCCGCCCTCAGGAAGGGATCGCTCTCCACGATGACGAGCTCATCGACGGCGGACGGGAAGCAGGCGATCTTCTTGCCATCCCCCGCACCGATCTCGAGGACCCGGCCCGTCAGGTCACCCACCAGCCGCAGGCGCTGCGGCGTCGGGCGGTTCCCACTGCACACCGGCCGCGGATGGTGGAACTGCTCCATGCCGCGACCGCGGAACCGCCTGGTATCCGCTGGATGCTCCGTGGAAATGCCCATGTCTTCTCCTTGCTTCGGCCTCTCCCACTATGGGTCGTAGCCACCAGAGGAGACAGGAATCCTGACGCGATCCTGACGGGCGAGGCCCCAATTGCTACGACTTCTTGAGGATCTTCGAGGCAGGGGTCAGGACCAGGTAGGAAAATCGCCGCCGACCGTCAAGAAGGAGTACAGAAGCCCGAAGATATGACGCCAAACGGCGAGAATGGTGCGTACGGCATCGGCCGTGTTCATTCCGCCTGGCCGCCATACGCCGCCGACTGCCCACGTTCGTGTCTATCCGGCCACATCGGGCCACGCCGGGATCGCTCGGGGGAACCACATGGACGTTCGCCTGCTCAATCATGAAGGGATCAAGGAGCGTCCCGTCGAAGAGCTGCCGACACTGCTTGGGCGACAGGACGGCCTGGTGTGGGTGGACATCCCCCGCTGTGACACCGATGCCGTAGATGTGCTGGCGGAGGTGTTCGGCTTCCACCCCATGGCGATCAAAGACTGTGTCGAACGCAACCGTGTGCCGAAGATGCACGCCTACCGGGATCATGTGTTCGTCGTTCTGCATGCGCCCGAGCGGGGGAAGCGCGGCCACGTGCACTACATCGAGCTCGACCAGTTCATCGGCCGGAACTATCTGGTAACCGTCCACGGGCCGGTGAACCCGGCGGTCCAGCCCGGGATCGCCCTGCGGGAGACACAGGCGGTGCTGGCCCGCATCGAGGCGGGGCGGCTGCGTCCCGCCTCGGCGTTCGAACTGTCCCACGCGATCGTCGCCGCCCTCATCCGCAACCAGGAGGACTACGTCGAGGCGGTCACCGGCGACGTGTGGCGACTGGAGCAGCGGGTCACGGGCGGGCAGGTGGGCGACCCCGAAGAATTCCTCGACGAGCTGTTCCGCACCCGCCACGGCCTGCTCACCGTGCGCACGATGGGTGCGCTGAGTAGCGCGATCTACGGAGAGATGGCCGGCCTCGCCCGCATGTCGCCCGAAGGGCGACGTCTGATGGCGGAGATTGGGGACCGGTTCGAGCGGATACGCAGGGTCGCCGACGGCGAACGAGAGTACCTCCAAGGCGTGATCGAGTTCTACCAGACCACCCTCACCATCAAGGCCGCGCTCATCGGCCAGACGCAGAACGAGGAGATCAAGAAAATATCCGCCTGGGCGGCCATCTTCTTCGCGCCCACTCTGGTCGGCACGGTATACGGCATGAATTTCACCCACATGCCGGAATTGCACTGGATCCTTGGCTACCCGTTCGCCCTGACCCTCATGATGCTGGCGTCGGCAGTCCTCTACATGCTGTTCAAGAGGAGGGGATGGCTGTGACCGTCGCCGGTGTCAGCGCCCTCTGGCCGTGATGGTCCGCCACTCGCCTTCCCACCCGGCCACGGCACACCGCGCGGTCCAGGCGCGGCGTCCCGACCGCACGAGGTGGCCGGCGGTCCAGAGGCCGCCGGCCGCGGTCGGGCCCGCGAGCAGAGCGACCACGACGACCATGGTGGTCGGCGAGGGGCCGGGGGCCGGTTCGTCCCCGGCGTCGACCCAGAGGGCCAGCCGGTCCCCCGCCTGGTGCCCGGAGGTCGTCACTGTTCTGCCCGTATGGGTGCCGCCGTCCCGGCCGGTCCAGACGACCTCCACCACGGCGGCGGGCAGAGGAGCGGACCGAGCCGTGGCGACAGAGGGCCGGAGCACCCGTACGACTTGAGCGGTCACCCGCCGGTGGCCGTCGACGTAGGCGTCCGCGTCGTGGATCAGGAGCGCGCTGACGATCGCGCTGGTCGCGCAGGCGACGATCATCAAGAGGGCGGCTGTCAGGACGCGTCCCGTCGACGAGACGTGCACGATCTTCCCCACGAGTTCTCAGAGGCCGACGTCGCGGCGCAGCAGGTCGTCGAGGCCCTCGCGGCGGACGACGAGGCGGGCCTTGCCCCGGCTGACGGCGACGACCGGCGGGCGGCCGTTCATGTTGTACGTCGAGGCCATCGAGTGGTTGTAGGCGCCGGTGGCGGCGACGGCGAGCACGTCTCCCGGGCGGATGTCGGCGGGGAGCGCGGCAGCCTCGGCCAGCATGTCCCCGCTCTCGCAGTGGTGGCCGACCACGGTGAAGTCGCGCTCACCCTCGTAGGTCGCCCGGCCGATCATGCGCATCTCGTACCGCGAGCCGTACATCGCGGGCCGGGGGTTGTCGCTCATGCCTCCGTCGACTGCGACGTACGTGCGGCGCAGTCCCTTCTTGACCGCGATCACCCGATAGAGCGTCACGCCGGCGGGCCCGGCGATGGCCCGTCCGGGTTCGACGGTCAGCCGCGGCGCCGGCAGGCCGATGCCGGCACAGCGCCTCTCCACGGTCGCGGCCAGTGAGGTGAGCTGTGCGGGAGCCAGGCCGGTCTGCCCGCTCGTGTACGCGATCGCGTGACCGCCGCCGAGGTCGAGCTGGGACAGCGTCACCCCGTGCGCGTCGCGGATCCGCGCGAGCTGCTCCACCAGCACACGGGCGCTCTGCTCGTACGGCTCGGCGGCGGCGATCTGGGATCCGAGGTGGCAGTGCAGGCCGACCAGCTCCAGGCGCGGCTGGCGGAGGATCCGGTTCACCGCCTCCCTCGCCACACCGGCCGCGATCGACAGCCCGAACTTGTGGTCCTCCCCGCCCGTGCGGATGGCGGCATGTGCCCCGGCTTCGATATCGGGAATCACCCGTACCAGCACCTTCTGCCGCATACCCACGGGGACGAGCGCGGCGAGGCGGTTGATCTCGGTGAGATCGTCGATGACGATACGACCGACGCGCTCGTCCACCGCGGCGCGCAACTCCGCCGGGGTCTTGGCGTTGCCGTGGAGGATGATCCGGTCAGCCGGGAAGCCGGCGGCCCTCGCCACGGCCAGCTCACCGGCCGAGCACACGTCGAGGGCGAGCCCCTCGGATCGGACCCAGGCGGCCATGGCGCGGCACCAGAACGCCTTGGCGGCGTACGCGACCTCGGCTCGGGGCAGCGCGGCGCGATAGGCGCGGCAGCGCAGGCGCACGTCCGCCTCGTCCATGACGTACGCCGGGGTGCCGAAGCGCCCGGCCACCTTCATCAGGTCGACGCCGCCGACCTCCGCATGCCCGTCGGCGCCGAAGCGCGCGGTGGCCGGCCAGGGGCCGTCGGCCGTCTCCGTCGTACGCGGAGGTGTGATCAGCAGGCTCATTTCGTTCTCTTCTCCGCCAGGAGCGCCTGGCCGAGTCCGGTGACCGTACGGGTCACGATCTGGGTGCAGGTGGTGTCGGCGCCCGCGTCGCGGAGCGTCGCCACCGCCAGTTCGAGGTCGTCCATGCTCCGGCAGGCCACCCGTACCTCGATATCGGCGTCGCCGAGCAGGACCAGCGCGCTCAGCACCGCGGGTATCTCACGCAGCCGCTGCTCGTAGAGCCCGCACGTCACGTCGTGGCGCAGCCGGACGCGTACGACGGCCTGGATCGGGCGGCCGAACGCCGCCGGGTCCACCTCGACGCGGACGGCGGCCAGCGCGCCGCTGTCGCGCAGCCTACGCAACCGGACGGAGACCGTGCTGTCGCCGAGCGCCAGGTCACGGGCGAGGGCCCGCACCGGAGCGCGGCCGTCTCGCGCCAGCGCCTGGAGCAGCGACCTGTCGACGTCGTCGAGAGATCTCACCGCACACCGCCTCCTGAACGGCCCTGCCGCGCTGAACGGGCAAACAACCCGGAAATTGGACACACGACACGCTAAGCACGGGCTGGCCCATGGGCAGGCGATCCTGACGCGATTCCTACGGCGGGCCCGCTGAACCTGACGCCCGATTGACGTGCGCCACACTCCAGGGCTGTCTCCGGCGGCGTCGACCGGGGGACCTCGACTGCTTGTGTGAGGAATGGACGTGCGGTCGGCCGGTTGCTTAAGGAGGGCGGACGCTTCACCACCCTTGACGCGTGAGCCCGCCTTCGAATCCTCGGGACCAGGAGCGCCCTATCGTCACGTTTTGTGATCGAACAACTTCCGCTCTTGACGTCTTCTTGACGCCCCGTCTCCTCTGATGGCGGTGATTCCGCCAGTAGTGTGCATGCGTTGCTTTACGCGTTCTTGATGCCGGAGGTGGCCAGGTTGGGGCGTTCTGTCGCCACGCCGACGGGTTCAGTGCGCACCTGGTTGCTCGAGGGTCTCCAGACCGATCGTAAGGAGATCGAGCACGGGCCGCACGCGAAGCATCCGTGGTGGCGCGTGATGTGCCTGACGGGTGTGGACTATTTCTCCACGCTCGGCTACCAGCCGGGGATCGCGGCGCTCGCGGCAGGGTTCCTGTCTCCGCTTGCCACGGTCTTCCTGGTCGCGCTCACGCTGCTGGGCGCGCTGCCGGTCTACCGCCGGGTGTCCGCCGAGAGCCCGTTCGGCCAGGGCTCGATCGCGATGCTGGAGAAGCTGGCGCCGCAGTGGTGGGGCAAGCTGTTCGTCCTGGCCTTGCTCGGGTTCGCGGCCACCGACTTCGTCATCACCATGACGTTGTCGGCCGCCGACGCCACCGCGCACCTCCTGGAGAACCCGTTCGCGCCGCATTGGCTCGAGGGGCAGCGAGTGCCCGTCACACTGTTCCTGCTGGCCCTGCTCGGCGGGGTGTTCCTGATGGGCTTCACCGAGGCGATCGGCATCGCGGTGATCCTCGTCCTCGTCTACCTCGGGCTCAACGCCGTCGTCGTGGTCACCTCGATCATCCACGTGCTCCAGGCGTCCCAGGTGGTCGTTGACTGGACGCACACGCTGGACGCCGGCTACAGCGGCCCACTGGCCATGATCGGTCTGTCGCTGCTGGTGATGCCGAAGCTCGCGCTGGGCATGTCGGGCTTCGAGACGGGCGTCGCCGTGATGCCGATGGTCAGGGGCGACGTACGGCAGCGGATCAGGGGGACCAAGCGGCTGCTCACCGTGGCCGCGCTCGTCATGAGCGTCTTCCTGATCTTCTCCAGCTTCGTCACGACCGTGCTGATCCCGCATGAGGAGTTCGAGGAGGGCGGCAAAGCGAGCGGCCGTGCGCTGGCCTATCTGGCGCACAGGTTCCTGGGTGAGTGGTTCGGCAGCGTGTACGACATCTCCACGATCGCGATCCTGTGGTTCGCGGGCGCCTCGGCGATGGCGGGCCTGATCAACCTGGTGCCGCGCTACCTCCCGCGGTATGGCATGGCGCCCGAATGGACCGGCGCGGTGCGGCCCCTGGTGCTCGTCTTCTCGGCGATCGCGTTCGCCATCACGATCATCTTCGACGCCGACGTGGACGCGCAGGGCGGCGCGTACGCCACAGGGGTGCTGGTGCTGATGCTGTCGGCGGCGGTCGCGGTGACGCTGTCGGCGTTCAGGAAGGGCCAGACGGCCGCCTCGATCGGTTTCGGGCTGATCGCGGCGGTCCTCGCCTACACACTGGTAGACAACGTGGTCGAGCGGCCGGACGGTGTGAAGATCGCGTCGTTCTTCATCGCCGCGATCATCATCACCTCGGTGATTTCCCGGGCCACCCGCTCCACGGAGTTGCGGGTGACCGAGGTCGACCTGGACCCGTTGGCCGAGCGGTGGGTGAACGAGGCCGGCGGCCTGATCCACCTGATCGCCAACGAGCCCCATCAACGTGACCAGCACGAGTACAACGACAAGCTCCGCGAGCAGTGGATCAACCACCGGCTGCGCAGCGACGAGCCGGTGATGTTCGTCGAGGTCACCGTGCCGGACGCCTCGGAGTTCGAGACGGAACTGCACGTCCGGGGCGAGGAGCGCTACGGGCACAGGATCCTGCGGATCGAGAGCTCCGCCGTGCCGAACTCACTGGCCGCACTCCTGCTCCACCTCCGCGACCGCACCGGTGGGGTGCCGCACATCTACTTCCACTGGGCCGAAGGGAACCCGGTGCTCGCCATGCTGCGCTACCTGGTGTTCGGCGGCGGTGACGTGCCCCCGCTCACCCGCGAGGTCCTGCGCAAGGCGGAGCCGGACCTCGAACGCAGACCCCACGTCCACGTCGGCTAGTAGTGCTGGTTACCGCCTCTCGGCGTACTTTACTTTCCTGTGTCGACGAAGCCTTTGAGGTCCGACATCGGCAGCACGCGGCCCGCCGGCGCCAGGTAGCGGGGCCCGGTAGTCGGCGGGCTGCAGGACGCCGAAGGCAGGTCAACTGGGACATCGTCGTGGACCCCACCACCGTCCGGGCGCACCGGTACGCCCCATGCTCCACACCCACCGCTGGCGGTCACGTAGCCGGACGCGGCCTCAGTGTGCGGCGACGACCGGGTCGGCCGTCAGGGGCTCGTCGAGGCGTCGGTGAGCGCTGGACACCTGCACAAGCTCCACACCGGGATCCCAGCGCTGCCAGTCCTCGATGAGGCGCTGCGCGTCCCGCTCGTCCCCGGGGTGGGTGACGTGGACGGCAACCACCCGGTCGCCCAGGGAGACCGTGGCCGAGAGGGCGTCGCAGGTCAGGCGCTGACCACGTGCACCGGCACCACCACGAGGGAGCGGCGAGGGCGGGGAGGGACGGGAGTCCTGCCCAGCTCCAGTCGCCGGCCGATGCGTCCGTAACTCCGGTTGGCCCACTGCGTCGCCAGCACCAGGAACGGCAGCGCCACGACGACGAGCCAGCCGCCCTCGGTGAACTTCGAGACGGTGACCACGATCGCGGCGGCGAAGGTCAGCACTGCGCCCACCCCGTTGAGTGCCGCCTTGCCCTTCCAGCCCCTCGGTCGTTCCGCGGTCCAGTGCAGGACCATGCCGAACTGCGAGAGCGTGAAACCGACGAACACCCCGATGGCGAACAGCGGCACCAGCAGGTTCATGTCCCCGCGGGCGAGGATCAACAGCACGGCCGAGGTGATCGCCAGAAAGGCGATGCCGTAACGGTGGACCTGCCGGTCGGCGCGGAGCGCGAACAGGTGCGGAAGATTGTTGTCCTTCGCCAGCAACTGGGCGAGCACGGGAAGACCACCGAAGGAGGTGTTGGCGGCCAGGGCGAGCAGGATCATCGTGGCGATCTGCACCAGGTAGAACAGCGGGCCGTCGCCCAGGGCGGCCCGAGTGACCTGGGCGAGCACGGTCGCGCCCTCTGCCGGGGCGATGGAGAACTTCTCGATCAATGCGGCGACGCCGATCAGCATGATCGCCAGCAGGCCGGCGAGGACCACCTCGGCCCGCTGCGCTCTCCGTACGCCCGGCTTCCGGAAAGACGGCACCGCGTTGGCGATGGCCTCCACCCCGGTGAGCGAGGCGCATCCGTTGGCGAACGCCCTGAGAAGCAGCAGAACGCCGACCGTTTGCAGGTTGTGCGCCTGCGCGGCGTGCCCGGTAACTTGCGGGTTCGCCGCGGAGCAGGCCGGCCACGATCACCAGCAGGAGAGCACCGACGTACACCACCGTGGGAGCGATGAACGCCCGCGCGCTGTGCGCGATGCCGCGCAGGTTGATCGCGGTGACGAGGGCGAGCACGCCGAGACACAACAGACCGTGAACGGCAGGAGCTCGGGGAACGCGGAGGTGAGCGCCGCGACCCCCGCGGCCACCGAGACGGCCACGTTGAGCACGTAGTCGACGATCAGGCTCGCCCCGGCGACCAGCGCCGCCCGGCGTCCGAGATAGGTCTTCGCCACCGCCGCCCTCGGGGAAGGCGGCGATGACCTGACGGTAGGAGAAGGTCAGCACGGCCAGCAGCCCGGCGATGGTCAGGGTGACCGGGATGGTGAACCCCAGCCCTGCGCCGCCGGCGAGCGCCAGGACGATGACGATCGCCTCGGGGCCGTACGCCATCGAGGCCATCGCGTCCAAGGAAAGAGCAGCAAGACCGCCGATCACTGACAGCCGGTGCCTTCGCCGCTATCAGGGGGCTCCTTCGCCGCGGAGGCCGCGGTAGAGGTGAGCGTTGCGGACATAAGTCCTCCTACTAGGGGAAACGCCCCAATCATCCGCCACTGCCAGAGCCGTTCCAGCCGATCCATACGCGACCTTGACGCCTTCCGTCGCTATCCCTACGAGGGCTTGATGCGCGTCGCCCCGGCGCCGTTTCCGCGGCTCGCTCCTCGCCGTACCGCAGGTCCTGCCGGTCGAGGTCGCGCCGGAGACCGCAGGGGCGCTCCTCTCCGCCGGAAAGCCAGTTCCCGGTCGTCGGCGGCTCCATGAATCGGTCATATCCGTCGGTGAGGTTCTGCTGGAGAATGCACATCACGCGGTCCTGGAGATCGGCCGGCTCATCGTGCCGGCGGGGTCGAATACGATGCCGATTACACCGAGATCATTGATCATGCTCCGCAGCGCGGGCTCACTCAGGCGGATCCAGCCCTGGTCGGCGCCCAGCACCTTCGTCAGTCGGAGCGGTGAGGTGAAGGCCACCGCCGTGGGCTTGCCCTCGGCCGTCCGGAACAGGCGTAGCGCCAGAGAGAACGAACTGCGGCGAACCGGCACATATAACGGATCTTCGAGCATGTCATGCCTTCCAGAGGACTCTACGAAGGCGACGTTAGATTCCACGCGACCAGCAGGAACACCATCGCTACGGAATCCCGACGCCGTGCCCCGGAAAGCTGACGCGATGTTTATGGATGGCCGCGATCCGGGTCGTGTCTTCGGGGGACAGCGCGGCCCTCTTCACCGGCTGGCCGCTGCACCGAGCGGGGGCCGATGCGTGGACCACCACGCAGGACGGGTAGGTGTAGGGCGTTGACCTGTGTGAACAACCTGCGTCAACACAGAAGGGCGGGAGGTGCTGCAGCGATGGGTGGCTGCGTGAGGCATCTCGACGCAGATCGCGTCGCGTTTCTGGCGGCGCTGGTGGTGCCGCTGGCCATCACGGGAGTGCTGGTGCCGCTTCGCGACAGCGTGCCCAATACCAGCGTCGCACTCGTACTGGTCGTGATCGTGGTGGCGGTCGCTGCCCTGGGCAACCGCCTGGCCGGCGCGCTGGCGGCGATATGGGCCGCGGTGTGGTTCAACTTCTTCTTCACCCAGCCCTACCAGCGCTTCACCATCACCAGGCCTGTCGATGTTCAGATCGCGCTGTTGCTACTCGTCGTGGGCCTGGCGGTCTCACAGTTGGCCGCCCGCGCCCGGCGGCTGCAGGTGGTGGCCATCACCGACGCCGACTACCTGGCCCGCATCCACGACACCGCCAAGCTGGCACAGAGCGCCAAGGCGCCGGGAACAGTGGTCGATCACGTCACCGCCCAACTCACCGAGGTACTGCACCTGCGCGGCTGCCGTTTCGAGTACGGCACGTTGATCGGCCACCCGCCCAGGCTGGAGCAAGACGGCAGCGTGACCTGGGGCCGCAAACGCTGGGACGCCGACCATCTGGGCCTGCCCGATAAGGAAGTCGAGCTGCGCACGTTCGGCAACGGCCGCTTCTACGGCCGGTTCATGCTCGACCCCACCCCGGGGGCGATCCCGCCGTTGCAGGCGCGTCTGGTCGCGGTCACCTTGGCCGATCAGGCGGGGTCGGCGTTGGATACCGCCGCAAGCGAAGCGGAGGCATGACGGCCGGCTCAGAGGGTGTGGTGAAGAGGGATCGGCAGGCGCAGACGGCAGATGACGGCATCGGTGTCGCGGCGGATTGCCCGGTCCAAGACGGCGCCGCGCTGATTCTGCAGCAGCCGCTGCCAGGGCTTGGGCAGGTGCATCTCCGGGATGAGAACGACAATCCGGTCGTGGCGGTTTTCGGCGGCAACCGCGCGTAGGTAGTCGACGATCGGCCTGGTCAGCGAGCGGGTGTGACTGTGCAGGACGACGAGGGGAACATCGGGCCGCCAGGCGTTCCACGCCCTGCGCACCGTGTCGGCGGACCCGGCCTCGGAATCTTCAGGGTGCACGACGGTGAGCGCACGGACCTCATCGCCCAAGGACAGCGCGGCGCTGAGGGCTTCTTGGGTGAGGAGGTTGACCGCGCCGACCGGGACGATGACCAGTCAGGGGCGGGGTACGGGGTGGGCGGGCACCTGTCCCAGATGCAGGGCGGCGCCGATGCGCCGGTAGGTGCGGTGCACCGCCTCGAACACCAGGACCAAGACGGCGACGGCCACGAACACCAGCCAGCCGCCCTCGTGCCATTTGGCCACCAGCGCCACGACCAGCGCCACGGCGGTCAGCAGCGCTCCCAGCCCGTTCAGGGCGGCATGCCCGGACCAGCCGGGGCCGCGGTCCAGGCGCCAGTGCCGGACCATGCCGATCTGGGAGAGGGTGAAGCCGATGAACACCCCAATAGCGAAGATCGGCACCAGCACCTGAGTGTTTCCCCTCGCTACCAGCAGCAGGATCAGCGCCAGGACGGCGAGCACGGTGACGCCGTAGCGGTAGACCTGCCGGTCGGCACGCAGGGCGAACAGGTGCGGCAGATGGTGGTCCTGGGCCAGGCGCGAGGCCAGGACGGGCAGACCTCCGAAGGAGGTGTTGGCCGCCAAGGCCAGCAGCACCATGGTGGCGAACTGCACGACGTAGAAGGCGGCATTGTGGCCGAGTGCGGCGTCGGTCAGTTGCGCCAAGACGGTCTTGGTGGGACTCGGGGCGACGCGGAACTTGTCGATCAGCAGTGACAGGCCGATCAGCATCGCCCCCGGCAGGACGCCCAGGGTGACCTCGGTGCGTTGGGCCCGCTGAATGCGGGGGGTGCGGAAGGTGGGAACGGCGTTGGCGATGGCCTCCACCCCGATCAGGGCCGAGCAGCCGCTGGCGAAAGCGCGCAGCAGCAGCAGCGCCCCGACGGTGGCGGTGGCCGAGCCGGTCGGGTGGGCGGGCTCGGTGGCGGGTTGGTCGCGTAGCAGCCCGGCCAGGACGACGGCGGCGATCGCCGCGACGAACACCACCGTCGGAGCGATCATCACCTTCGCCGACTCCGCGACGCCGTACAGGTTGACGGCAGTGATCAGCACCAACACGAGCACGCACAGCGGTACCCGCTCGCTGTGCAGGGCGGGGAAGGCCGAGGTGAAGGCGGCGACGCCGGCGGAGACCGCCACCGCGACGTTGAGCACGTAGTCGATGATCAGTGAGGCGGCGGCGACCAGGCCCGTACGCGACGGACGACAGCGCGTCCAGCGACAGCGCCGCCACCCCCTGCGGCACGGTGAGCCGGTCCCGCTCACGACGCTGGAGCGCAGCGCCGCTTGCGGAACGATTCACCCCTCTGGCATCGCCAGCGCCCGCAGACACCAGCCCTCTCCGTCTCACTCAGCTCAATGGAAGTGATTCCCTGAAATCCCTGTTCACCGTCCATCGGTTGAGGATCGAACGCGCAGAATCCGCCTCACCACGCCGAGGGCATGCCTCAGCCGCGTAGAGACGGCGTAAATGTTCCGGCCTTCGGCGTATGAAAGGCATCAAGAACATCAAAACTTCTTAAACCTGGCGCTTTGCTGGTTCGTGGCCGTCTGTACGGCGGCCAAGGCAAGCATCCGGATTTGAGGAAGTGAGATGGCCGACGTCATCTTCGTCGCCCTGACGGTCGCGATATTCGCGATCTGCGGGCTCGTGGTGAAGGCGGTGGAGCGCCTGTGAGCGCTGTCAACGCCGTGGGTCTGGTCGTGGCCGCCGGCCTGGTGATCTTCATGATCGCGGCCCTGCTGTTCCCGGAGCGTTTCTGATGTCGCCGACCGCGGCCGGGATCGTGTTCATCGCATCCCTCGTCGTCGCCCTGGTGCTGACGCACCGGCCGCTCGGCGACTACATGTACCGCGTCTACAGCGGCACGCGGCACCTGGCCTTCGAGCGAGTGTTCTACCGTCTCATCGGGGTCCGGCCGGACACCGAGCAACGGTGGAACGTCTACGCCCGCAGCGTTCTCGCCTTCTCGGCCGTCTCGATCCTGTTCCTCTACGCCTTCCAGCGCCTGCAGGACAAACTGCTGCTGAACCTCGGCTTTCCCGGGGTGACGGACCACGTGGCGTGGAACACCGCGGTCAGTTTCGTCACCAACACCAACTGGCAGGCGTACTCGGGTGAGTCCACGATGGGCCACCTGGTGCAGATGGCCGGCCTGGCGGTGCAGAACTTCGTGTCGGCCGCCGTCGGCATGTCCGTGGCGATCGCCCTGGTGCGCGGCTTCGCCCGCAAGCAGACGGACAGTCTCGGCAACTTCTGGGTGGACCTGGTCCGCGGCACGATCCGCATCCTGCTGCCGATCGCGTTCGTCGGGGCGCTCCTCCTGGTGGCCGGCGGAGTAATCCAGAACTTCTCGGGCGTCCACGAGGTCGCCACGCTGGCCGGGGGCACGCAGAGCATCACCGGCGGGCCGGTGGCCAGTCAGGAGATCATCAAGGAGCTCGGCAACAACGGCGGCGGCTTCTACAACGCCAACTCCGCTCACCCCTTCGAGAACCCGGCCTCCTGGACGAACTGGCTGGAGATCTTCCTGATCCTCGTGCTGCCGTTCGCGCTGCCGCGCACGTTCGGCCGCATGGCCGGCGACCGGCGGCAGGGCTACGCGATCGTCTCGATCATGGGCGTACTGGCCTTCGCCGGCGTCGCGCTGGTCACCGGGCTGGAGGTAGCGCACCACGGCACCGTTCCGCAGGCGGTCGGCGCCGCGATGGAAGGCAAGGAGGTCAGGTTCGGCGTGCCGAACTCGGGGACCTTCGCCGCGGCCACGACGCTGACCTCGACCGGCGCCGTGAACTCCTTCCACGACTCCTACACCGCGCTCGGTGGCATGATGACGATGTTCGACATGATGCTGGGCGAGGTGGCGCCGGGCGGGGTGGGCGCGGGCCTGTACGGCATGCTCGTGCTGGCGGTGATCACCGTCTTCGTCGCCGGCCTGATGGTGGGCCGTACGCCGGAGTACCTGGGCAAGAAGATCGGCTCCCGCGAGATCAAGCTCGCCTCGCTCTACTTCCTGACCACGCCCGCGCTCGTACTCGTGGGCACCGCCCTGGCCATGGCCTCGCCCGAGCAGCGGGCGAGCATGCTCAACTCCGGGCCGCACGGTCTGTCCGAAGTGCTCTACGCGTTCACCAGCGCCTCCAACAACAACGGGTCGGCGTTCGCCGGCATCACCGTGAACACCCCTTGGTACGACACCGCGCTCGGGCTCTGCATGGCCTTCGGCCGGTTCCTGCCGATCGTCTTCGTGCTCGGCCTCGCCGGCTCGCTGGCCAGGCAGGCCCCCGTACCGGCCTCGGCGGGCACGCTCCCCACCCACCGCCCGCAGTTCGTCGGCATGGTCGTGGGCGTGACGATCATCGTGGTGGCGCTGACCTTCCTCCCCGCTCTGGCGCTCGGCCCGCTCGCAGAAGGAATCCAGTGATGACAGTGCTTCAGGCGCCGGAAGCTCCGGGCCACGCACCCGCTCCCGAGAAGGGCGGCAAGGTCGGCGGCGGCCTGCTCGACCCGAAGCAGCTCCTCACCTCGCTGCCCGACGCGCTGCGGAAGCTGAACCCCGTCACGCTTTGGCGCAACCCGGTGATGTTCATCGTCGAGGTCGGCGCGGCGTTCACCACCGTGCTCGCGGTCACCGATCCCTCGTTCTTCGCCTGGGCCATCGTGGTGTGGCTGTGGCTGACCGTCGTGTTCGCCAACCTGGCCGAAGCCGTGGCCGAGGGACGGGGCAAGGCCCAGGCCGCCACGTTGCGCGCGGCCAAGCGCGACACCACGGCGCGCCGTCTCAAGGACTGGCGGTCCGGACAGGCGGCGGTCCAATGGGACACCGTGGGCGCCCCCGAACTCCGGCAGGGCGATGTCGTCGTCGTCGAGGCCGGGGAGATCATCCCGGGCGACGGCGACGTGGTCGAGGGCATCGCCAGCGTGGACGAGTCGGCCATCACCGGCGAGTCCGCCCCCGTGATCCGGGAGTCCGGCGGTGACCGTTCGGCCGTCACGGGCGGCACGAAGGTCCTGTCCGACCGGGTCATCGTACGGATCACCCAGAAGCCCGGAGAGAGCTTCATCGACCGGATGATCGCCCTGGTCGAGGGCGCCAACAGGCAGAAGACCCCCAACGAGATCGCCCTCAACATCCTGCTGGCCGCGCTGACGATCATTTTCCTGATCGCCACCGTCACCATGCAGCCGCTGGCGATCTACTCGAAGGCGCAGAACCCCGGTATCCCCGACTCCCTGGCCCTGAACGGGCACGGCGTCACCGGCATCGTGCTGATCTCGCTGCTGGTCTGCCTCATCCCGACCACGATCGGGGCGCTGCTGTCGGCCATCGGCATCGCCGGCATGGACCGCCTGGTGCAGCGCAACGTGCTGGCCATGTCCGGCCGTGCGGTGGAGGCCGCCGGTGACGTCAGCACGCTGCTGCTCGACAAGACCGGCACGATCACCCTGGGCAACCGGCAGGCGGCCGAGTTCCTCCCGGTGCCCGGGGTGCCCGTCATGGAGCTGGCGCGGGCGGCGCAGCTGTCCAGCCTGGCGGACGAGACTCCCGAGGGCCGGTCGATCGTGGTCTATGCCAAGAACGCCTACGCCCTTCGCGAGCGGCGGCCGGGCGAGCTGACGCACGCCGACTGGGTTCCGTTCACCGCGCAGACCCGCATGTCCGGCGTCGACGTCGACGGGCGCCGGGTCCGCAAGGGCGCCGCGACCGCCGTCATGAAGTGGGTGCGTGACAACGGCGGCCATCCGACCGGGCACGTCGGTCAGCTGGTCGACGGCATCTCCGCCTCCGGCGGCACTCCGCTGGTGGTGGGCGAGGTCACCGACGACGGCACCGCCCGTGTCCTCGGGGTCATCCACCTCAAGGACGTCGTCAAGACGGGCATGCGCGAGCGGTTCGACGAGATGCGCCGGATGGGCATCCGCACCGTGATGATCACCGGGGACAACCCGCTCACCGCCAAGGCCATCGCCGACGAGGCGGGCGTGGACGACTTCCTCGCGGAGGCGACTCCCGAGGACAAGCTCGCGCTGATCCGCAAGGAGCAGGAGGGCGGGCGGCTGGTCGCGATGACCGGCGACGGCACCAACGACGCCCCGGCGCTGGCCCAGGCCGACGTCGGCGTGGCGATGAACACCGGCACCTCGGCGGCCAAGGAGGCCGGGAACATGGTCGACCTCGACTCCAACCCGACCAAGCTCATCGAGATCGTCGAAATCGGCAAGCAGTTGCTGATCACGCGGGGGGCGCTGACGACCTTCTCCATCGCCAACGACATCGCGAAGTATTTCGCGATCATCCCGGCCATGTTCGCGGCCGTCTATCCGGGCCTGGACACGCTGAACGTGATGCGGTTGCACAGCCCCCAGTCGGCCATCCTGTCCGCGGTGATCTTCAACGCCCTGGTCATCGTCGCGCTGATCCCGCTCGCCCTGCGCGGCGTCAGGTATCGCCCCTCCAGCGCGTCCAGACTGCTCAGCCGCAACCTCTACGTCTACGGCCTCGGCGGAATCGTCGTCCCGTTCATCGGCATCAAGCTCATCGACCTGCTCATCATGTTCCTTCCGGGGATGTCATAAATGGAACGCCTGCCAAGCTGGATCCGCCGGCACCTCGCGGCGCTGCGCGCGCTTCTCGTGCTCACCCTGGTGACCGGCGCGATCTACCCACTGCTCGTCACGGGCGTCGCCCAGGCCGTGTTCGACGGCAACGCCGACGGCTCCCTCGTACAGAAGGGCGGCAAGGACGTGGGCAGCACCCTGATCGGCCAGAGCTTCACCGACGGGGACGGCGACCCGATCAAGACGTACTTCCAGAGCCGGCCTTCGGCGGCGGGCGACGGGTACGACCCGACCTCCACCGCCGCGAGTAACCTCGGCCCGGAGGACGTCCTCGACACCCTCCCGGTGGCGGGCGCGAAGGACGACGAGGGGAACCCCGACACCGGCAGGCAGAGCCTGCTCACCCAGGTGTGCGCCCGTTCCAAGGTGGTCGGCGAGCTGGAGGGCGTCAGCGGCGCCCGGCCGTACTGCACCGGTGACGGGGTCGGCGCGGTGCTGAAGGTCTTCCCCACCGTCGGCACACCCACCCGGGTGGTCAGCGTCAACCAGGCATGTCCCGCCACGCCGTTCATCCCGGTCTATCAAGGGGTGAAGGTCGAGTGCGGCAGGCCCGGACAGGACTACTCGGCCGGCCGCACCGTGCCGGTGCGCGGAAACGCCCGAGCGGTCGTCCCGCCGGACGCCGTCACCGCGAGCGGCAGCGGCCTCGACCCCCACATCTCCGTCGCGTACGCCGAGTTGCAGGCTCCCCGGGTAGCCAGGGAGCGCGGACTCGGCGTGGACACGGTGCGGGCCCTCATCGGGCGGCACACCGCCGGCAGGGCGCTCGGGTTCATGGGAGAACCCGGCGTGAACGTGCTGGAGCTCAACCTGGATCTGGACAGGCTGAAGGGATGAGGTAGATGGCGCGCGGGCGGCTGCGGGTGTATCTGGGGGCGGCCCCCGGAGTCGGCAAGACCTACGCGATGCTCAGCGAAGGTCGCAGGGCCACGGAACGGGACAAGGATGTGGTCGTGGGTCTCGTCGAGACGCACGACCGCCCCCGCACCGCCGAACTCCTGGAGGGCATGGAGGTCCTCCCACGGCGGCGTGTCGTCTACAGGGGTGCGACCTTCACCGAGCTGGACGTCGAGGCGGTCGTCGCCCGCGCACCAAAGATCGTCCTGGTCGACGAGCTGGCGCACACCAACGTGCCCGGCTCGCGCAACGTCAAGCGCTGGCAGGACATCGACGAGCTCCTCGACGCCGGGATCGACGTCGTCTCGACGGTGAACATCCAGCACCTGGAGTCGGTCAACGACGTCGTCCAGGAGATCACGGGCGTGCCGCAGCGGGAGACCGCGCCGGACGAGGTCGTACGGCGGGCCGACCAGGTCGAGCTCGTCGACATGTCCCCCGAGGCACTGCGCCGCCGGATGGCCCACGGCAACGTCTACCCACCAGAGAAGGTGGACGCCGCCTTGTCCGACTACTTCCGGGTGGGCAACCTGACGGCCCTGCGCGAGCTGGCCCTGCTGTGGGTGGCGGACAAGGTGGACGAACAGCTCGACCGCTACCGCGCCGAGCACGGCATCGCGGGCACCTGGGAGGCCCGGGAACGCGTCGTCGTCGCGCTGACCGGCGGGCCGGAGGGCGACACCCTCATCAGGCGCGCCGCCCGCATCGCCGCCAGGAGCAAGGGCGCCGACCTGCTGGCCGTGCACGTCACCCGGGCCGACGGGCTGGCCGGCGGCGACCCGGCGCTGCTGGCGCGCCAGCGCACGCTGGTGGAGAGCATCGGCGGGACCTACCACCAGGTCGTCGGCGACGACGTCCCCCGCGCGCTGCTCGACTTCGCCCGCGGCGTCAACGCCACTCAGCTCGTGCTCGGCGCCTCTCGGCGGGGACGGTTCGCCCAGCTCTTCTCCCGCGGGGTGGGGGTCGAGACGACGGCCCGCTCGGGGTCGATCGACGTTCACATGATCACTCATGAGCAGGTCAGCAAGGGCAGGCATCCCTTGCGGCCGCGTGCCGCGCTCACCCGCAACCGGCGGATCGCGGGCTGGGCCACGGCGATCCTCGGGCTTCCCCTCCTGACGCTGGCGTTGCTGCCGTTCCGCCACAACCTGTCGCTGCCCAGTGAGATCCTGCTGTTCCTGCTGGCCGTCGTGGGCGTCGCCCTGATCGGCGGCAGGTGGCCCGCGGTGACCGCCGCGGTGGGCGGCTCACTTCTGCTGAACTACTTCTTCACCCCGCCCGTCAACCGGTTCACCATCGCCGACCCGGAGAATCTGCTCGCCCTGACGATCTACGTACTGGTTGCGATCATGGTGAGCACCGTCGTCGACCTGGCCGCCCGGCGCACGCGCGAGGCCGCCCGGGCCCAGGCCGACGCCGAGGTCCTGTCCACCCTGGCAGGGCACGTGCTGCGTGGCGAGCACGCGCTGCCCTCGCTGCTCGCCAGGCTGCGGGAGACCTTCGCGCTCACCTCGGTCACGCTGCTCGAACGCCGCCCCGAGGCTACGACGAGCCCTGATGCCCAGTCGGAGCCCGAGGCGTGGCGCATCGTCGCCACCGCCGGGGGCGCGCCCTGCACCTGTCCGGGTGTCGCGGACACAGATGTGGCCGTCGACGACGACCTCGTCCTGGCCCTGCGCGGGCGGCTGCTCGACGCCGCGGACCGCCGCGTGCTCCAGGCCTTCGCCGCCGAGGCCGCAGTGGCCCTCCGACAGGAGCGTCTGCGTGAGGAGGCCGAGAAGGCCAGACCACTGGCGGAGGCGGACAAGATGCGCACCGCGCTGCTGGCCGCTGTCAGCCACGACCTGCGCACCCCGCTGGCATCGGCGCGTGCGGCCGTGGAGAGCCTGCGCGCCACCGACGTCGACTGGTCACCCGACGATCGAGAGGAGCTGCTCGCCACGGCGGACGAGTCGCTGTACAAGCTCGACCGGCTCGTGGCGAACCTGCTCGACATGAGCCGGCTGCAGGCCGGAGTGCTCGGACTGTCGGTTCAGCCGGTGGCTCTGGAGGAGATCGTGCCCCGATCGATCGACGACCTCGGGCCGCTGAGTGACCAGGTGGAAGGGGACATCGCGCTCGATCTTCCCGAGATCGTCGCCGATCCCGCGCTGGTCGAACGCATTCTGGTCAACCTGATGACCAACGCCGTCCGCTACAGCCCGGACGGCAGGAAGGTTCTGATCACCGCGAGCTGGCACGGCGACAATGTGGAGGTCCGCGTCACCGATCGTGGTCCCGGCATCCCGTCCGAGGCGTACGACCGTGTCTTCATGCCCTTCCAGCGCCTCGGCGACCGGGACAACCACACCGGCATCGGCCTCGGCCTCGCGCTCTCCCGCGGCCTGGCGGAAGCCATGGGAGGCAGCCTCACGCCCGAGGAGACCCCGGGCGGCGGTCTCACCATGGTCCTCGCCCTGCCCATCTCCTCGCGAGCCGGGATCGCACGAGAGGGAACGACATGACCCGAATTCTTGTCGTCGACGACGAGCCACAGATCCTCAGGGCACTGCGCATCAACCTGGCCGCCCGTCGATACGAGGTCGAAGTCGCCGGTGACGGCTCCTCCGCCCTGCGCGCCGCCGCCGACCGGCACCCCGACGTGGTTCTGCAGGCAGCCCCGGTTGACGGGGCGTGAGCGACGCCACGGGAAATCAGGCCGTCGACACCGGGGAGGCGAGGGGGAGCTGAACGACGAAGCGGGCCCCGCCACTGGGAGAGGGTTCCACCCACACGGATCCGTTGTGGGTCTTGACGATCTCCCGGACGATGCTCAGCCCGAGGCCCGCGCCGACGTCGCCGCGCCGGGACTCGCTCGTGAGCTGGTACAACCGATCGAAGACGCGCTCCCGCTCATGCGGGGGAATGCCGGGGCCGTCATCTGACACCGCCAGCCGTGCGAAGCGGTCACCGCATCCGACGTCGACCCGCACGCTGTGCCTGGCGTGGCGCTGGGCGTTGTCCAGCAGGTTGGTAAGGATCTCGCGCATCTGCGTATGCATGGCTTCGACCTGACCACCGGAAGTGGAACTCACCTCGACGGGTATCGGGTCGGTTCGGGCAGCGACTTCCTGCCTGACCAGCTCGCTCAGATCGATCATCTCCTTTCTCTGGGCGACACGACCACGGGCGATCAGCAGGAGGTCGGTCGCGAGCGCCTCCAGTCGGTCCACCTCCCGCAGCACCTCCCTGAACGCGCCGGGGCAGTCGGCGTGATCAGGGTCGGCGATCGCCTCTTCCACACTGACGCGTATGCCGGCCAGCGGGGAGCGGATCTCGTGGGCGACGGTGGAGGCGAACTGCCGCTCGCGGTCCAGCATGTCCAGGCTCACGTTGATGTTGCCGACCAGCTGGCTCATCTGCGTCGGATCCCGATGCCGGGTGATCTGGTCGTACTCGTCTCTGACGTTGATCCGGGCGAGGTCGTCTGAGATCACGCCGACCCGACGCAGCAGCCGGAGGACGCCGATCACGCCGGCGAGCAGGGCAGCCGGCACCCCCAGCGCCTTCCGCAGGCGGCTCCATGAACCAGTGCCGCTGCCCCACACCGCCTGGTGCCGTCGTCGACGCCAACTCAGCATGTGTCTACTTTGTCCCTCGCACTCTCCTCGCACAACCACATAACCTTCTGACCAGCAAAAACAGTACGTTCATTGGTTCGGGGACTGTGTAGCGGTCGCCGCGTCGGCGTAACGGCCGGGCCATGACCACGAGCGCAGGGCGCGCCGGAAGCAGGGAGAGCCGGCGCGGTATGTAGGCGAGGCTGACGCCGCGCTGAAGCGTGACCTGCTGTCCCGGGCTCGTCGCCTGGTGTTCCCGGTGCGGTGGGAGGAGATGGTCGGCGTGAGCGGCGAGCGGGGGACTGAGCGATGCCGGCAGAGGACATGGGCGACATGGTGACGGTCGAGCTGTTCTTCCAGTGCAGGCACGACGTCGTCAGCGAGGAGAGCCGGCTTCCCCGGGCCGACTGGGACGCGATGAGCGCGGGCCGGTGCGAGAGATAGCTGGCTAGTACTACAGCCAGGTTTTGTGATCTATAGTTCTGGATCATGTCGGATGAGCTGACCGCGGGCGACCTTCAGGAGTGGGTGGCCGGGCTGGATGTGTTGTTCGCGCGGGTGGCGGGACGGTTCGGGCGGGTGGAACCGCGCAGGCAGGCGCGGGCGTACCTGCTGGGGCTGCTGGCTCCGATCGAGCGCAAGAACGGCTGGCAGCTGGCGGAGGCGGCCGGGGATGCGGCTCCTGATCGCATGCAGCGCTTGTTGAACAGTGCACGCTG